>JAKSQO010000036.1 GCA_024404095.1 Clostridia bacterium
CTGCTGCACCGTTGCCGGGTTTGGTCTTGGTCGCTTGTGCCGGCGCCCCCGCTATACCAGCGGGCGAGTGTTTAGTAAAAAAGATAGATTTAATAAAATATGCCAGCCCATACGGGCAAGGCTATTCTGCCAAAATAATTCCTAGATCTGCCGCCAGCATGTGCGCCGCCTCGATTAGCAAAGCGCATTCTTCAACGCTGCATTCGCTTTCCGGTTGTGGCACAATTTGGCGGCCGATCGTTTTATATGGATAGCCCAAAAACTGAACGGCGATCATTTTAATTGCAGTTTTTACGGTTTCGTAATTGTTCCCGGTTTCGCTGCAGATCTGCATAATATGGCCGTTTAAGTGGTGGTTTTGGCTGTCCGGTCCGGTAGTTCGCGGGCGCTTTGGTGGCTGAATTGTTACTAATACAAAGTCATTATGCTTGTTTTTACATTTTCGCAATTCTTCCCGGATCGCCTCGCGTGCACCCTCATTTTGTGGCACTTCAAAAACGATCTTGCCGGCCTCATACATTCTTTTTAGTACGTATTGAACCACGCCCGCGCCCCTTTAAAAAATATCTCCGTCGGCTTTGCTTTCTGCCTCGCGTGCTAGATCCCCGGCCGTCTGCATTTCGCTAACCGGGTTTAATCTTGCTTTAAGATCTTTTTTGATCATTTCAATAATTTCGCGCGCCGTATAATCTTTACGCATAGCGGAATATTTGCGTGCCTCCGCTGTAGTGAATACGCGCGAACCGTCCTTATATGTAGACGCCAGCAAGCCGCCTATTTCTTTTTTTTCTTCCGGTGTTGTTTCGCCGCCTTTCTGTACGATTTCGCCTTTGAAAGCTTTTTTTGTTACTTCTACAGCTGGCGGAAGTGGTGCAGCTTTTCCGGCTGGCTTGGCTTTAATTTCGTGGCTTTCTGCGTCCGGGTCTTTTTCGTCCTCTGTTGGAATGCAGAAAACCTGCAATAATGCGTATTTAAGCCCAATAGATAAAGCCTTATTACTTGCTTTGTCGCCGGTGTCCATAGCCTCGCCAATTACGACGGCGTTAACGTGCGATCCGTCCTCGGCGTAAAAACCAAAATTAATTTTTAGTCTTGTGTAAAACATTGTGCCGCCGTTTCTCGTTTCGCCGGTTGTTCTGTATTCTTCCATTACTTCCGGCACTACAAAAACGCCGCACTTTGCAAGGCTGCCGTGTAATTCGTTCATTACGTCGTCAATTCCCCGGAATTGGAACCCCTGCTGCTGGTTTTTACGGTCTTTACTTACTGCGCTAATATCGCGCATTACTTCTGCAATTTTTTTGTAAATTAAAGGTGTAGTTTCTGCCATTTGTATTCCTCACTAGTTAGAAAGAAAAATGCTTGCCATGTAAAAAAATTTAGTAAATGCAAGCGCCAAGTTTTCTTTTTTTTCTTCCGGTGTTTTTGCACTTTCAATTTTATTAAGTTCTTTTTCTGCGTATGAATTCGCGATCGGTATTAATTCTTCAATTAATTTGTTTTCGATATCGTCCATTGTTTAAGCCTCCAGTTTAAATTCACTTTCTAACGCGCCCATTACCTCGAGGGCGGTTTTTAATCTCGCCGCCGCTTTCGCGTCTACTGATCCGGCGCCGTCTTTACGTTTTGGGCTTTTCAAAAATTCAATAATTTGTAATACGGTCAAGCCGTCCTTTACGCTTATATTATTTTTTGCCGCCCAACTGTTAACGCTTGCTACGCTGTAGCCGGTTACATGTGCAACCGTTACTATGTTAAATTTTTCCATTTGTTCCCCTCACTTATGCCCCGTAATTAAAAAGGTATGTCCTCCGGAAAGTCTGCGCTGTAGTCTGTCTGATCCTGCGCAGGTTCTGCAGCTGGTGCCGGCTGCTGCTGGTAGTTTTCGCCGGATCCTGCGGCGTTGTCGCGTCCTCCCAATAACTGCACGGTTTCCGCTACAATTACAACGCGGCTATGTTTGGCGCCGTCGTTACCGGTCCAGCGGTCTTGTCTTAATCGGCCATTAATACAAAGCTGCTTTCCTTTGCCAATATATGGGCGTATGTTTTCGGCAGTCTTGCCCCATATTACGACGTCAAAGTAACTGGTGTATTGGTTTTCGCCGTAGCCGTCATTTACTGCAATAGCAATATTTAAGCGGGCTTTTCCGTTTGGTGTATATCCGAACCCGTTGTCGTCCAAGTCGCGTGTCATGCGTCCAATTACTGAATAATTATTTAAGTCTGCCATTTATTCCCCCTTATTCATGGCTTTGTAATAGCTACAAAATTCTTTACACGCGCAATACTCGGCGCATTTTTTTGAACCTCCGGGGCGGTGCTCTACAAAGTAGGCGTTTCCCATATCTCCCGCGCAGGCGTCCGCGTCTGCTTCATTGTCAAATAATTTAATCGCGCTTTTTCTGCCGTTCTTCATTACGGCCCACGTTTCCGGATCTGCCCAGCGCTCGTCCGGGCTACATGGTTCTATTTTGTCGTCGTCCATTTCATAAGCGCTTTCTATTTCCTGCACTTTTGAAATAATTCTATTTGTAGTCGCTGCCAGCATTTCCGCTGTTACGTCAAATTGATATATAAAAACCGGGCTTTGTGGGTAGCTTGGATCTAGTCGCGCTTTGGTTTTGCTGTGATCTTTTAATAGTGCGACAAAGCGGCAGCGTTTAACCTCAAGGCCCTGCTGTGTTAATAACCACGCGTAAGTCAACCCCTGCTTTTGCCAGTCATTAAAATCGTTTTTTAATACTTTCCATACGCTCGCAGTTTTCCAGTCGTTAATTATTGCGTTTTCCATGTCGTAACTATCTACTTGCCCCGTTACGAATGATTTGGAAACCGGCACTTTGAAATATTCTTCATGAAAATTATTGTCGGGCTGGCTTTCTAGTAGCGCATGAACTGCAGTTCCCCATATAGCCCACACGTTTTCCGCTGCGTCTGTTTCCAGTTCGTCAAAGTGGCGATCGGTTAAAATAATTTCTTTTGCGCCCTTGTTTAGTGTTGTGGCTGAAAAACAGCCCGGCGCATTGTGTTTCCTTACGCTTACGGCGTTTACAAACGCCGCAGGTAAATTCATTTTGTTTGTTACTTTCAATTTGTTTTCCTCCCGGATAAAAAATTAAAAGGTTTTTGTTGGCCAACTTATACCTTATAGGAACGGGCGGGAATTGAACCCGCCGCTAGTAGGTGAGGGGATCCCGTAGGATCTTACTAGCTGCCGCCGTTTCGGCCCGTCCCCTATATACAATTATTTTTAATTAACCCCTCTAATGCCTCCGCCGCGCTGTGCGCTACAAAGGCAACCCCGCCTTTTTGGTTTATATCTGCAATTCGTGCAGCTTGCGCCGGTGATAATTTGCCGCCGCATGGTCTTTTACATTCAATAGCTAAAAACCGCCCGTGGTTGTCGTAACCCTCAAAGTCGCAGGTTCCAGCGTCTGCGGTTTTGATATATCTACGATTTGCCCCGGATCCGATCGCAAAGCAACCGGTGTTTATTCGTTGTACTTTAAGCCCGGTAGTTTTAATTAGATCCTTTACGGCTTTAACAACTTCACTTTCCGGCGTTGTGTCTTTAATCATGCAGCAACCCCAATATGTCAACGCCTGCGACAAATGCTTTAATGGATCCGGCCGCATATCTTACGCCACGAATAAAAAAAACGATTTTATTGTTAATAAGGCGGCCGCAGGTGTTGCGATAGTGAAACTGTAAACCGCGAATGTCGCCGCATGCTGTTGGGCGGGCGTTTGTGATCCCCTGCAGCTTTCCCCATTTCTCCATAAATTCGCCGCGGGTGATCTCTCCGGATCTGTAATTTTTAATAAGTTCTAATTGTGTAGCGTTCATTTTTGCGCCTCCGTGTTTTGGGCAATAAAAAACCCGCAACCTTTGTGATCGCGTTAAAGGTTGCGGGTTCATAATTTGCCCCGTTTTCACGGTTCAATTAATGCGATCAAATTAATTCAACCGTCAAGCGTTTAATAATTCGCTTGTGAAGTTATAATTAATTTACGCTATTAATTTTATATTGTCAAGTAGTATTTAAAAATTAAATTAGATTTTTGTAATATTTTTATATGATTTTTTAACTCAAGATTTTTGCGATCATGTGCCGATAAGAACCGCATGATCGCAAAATATAAAACCTTATTGCCTGCATATCTTGCAGGCCTCGTCAATGGAAAATACTCATTAGCACAAGCGGCAGCCTCAACCGGCTATTCTAAAACGTGGCTTTGCTTAATGAAAAAAAAATATCTAAAATATGGCTATTCAATTTTAGATCATAAAAACCGCGGCAGGATCCCGCACAATAAAACCCCAGCTGCGCTAAAAAATAAAATCGTAGCATTATACGCTACGCCAGCGTATCAAAATATTAATTTCAAATACTTTGCAGAATGCCTGCGCAATTATGAAAAAATAAATATCTCATACTCTACATTAAGAAATATTATGCACGAATTTAAAATAATTTCGCCGGAAGCGCACCGCGTTAAAAAGCCGCAGCCTGCGCACCGCCCACGCGTGCGCCGTGATAATTTCGGGGATCTGTTGCAAATAGACGGCACGCCGTTTCAATGGTTCCAGCGTTTCGGCGACAATAAACGCTATTGCATGCAGGGCGCTATAGACGACGCGACGGGAAAAATTACCGGCTTATATATTACGGAATACGAATGTTTATACGGATATCTTGAAATATTACGACAAACAATTAATTCTTATGGCTGCCCGCGCGAAATATATAGCGATCGCGCCGCTATATTCTGCGTTACGCCGAAGAAAAAAAAGGATCTGACGGCGTGGGAAGAATTGGCCGGGATCCATGACAAACGCACCCAATGGCAGCGCATTTTATCTGATTTATCTATTAGGCAAATTCTCGCATGGTCGCCGGAAGCTAAAGGCCGCGTTGAACGCATGTGGTTAACTCTTCAAAAAAGATTACCTACGGAATTATATATAGCCGGTTGCGATACTGTGGAAAAAGCTAATATATTTTTACAAAAATATATAAAAAATTTTAACGATCAATTCGGCTGCGATCCAATGAAACCGGAAACTTTCTTTTTACCATGTTCGGAAAATTTGGACGTCGTTTTATCTGCGCAGATCCCGCGCAAAGCTGACGGCCGCGGCTGCATATCTTTTCATTCGTATAAATTCGCAGTCGAGGCGCCCCGCGTTGCATGCAGGAATTTAATATTGCATATTTCCGAACGCGGTATCTTTGCCCGGTTCCCCGGTGATAATAAATTTTACAACGTCCGTTTACTCGACGATCATATTTTCTACGGTTTAGGGGAAACTATGCCGCAGGTTGTAGCCGATATAATTTATAGATATATGTACGCATACGCGAAAGAAGTGAGCGCATAGCGCTATATAATTCTATTCACTTCATTTCTATTCAATTCTATTCTATTCTATTCATTTCTATTCAAGGAAAGGAAAAAAATAGGCGTTATATTTCGTTAAATTTCGTTATTAGTCGTTATTGTTCGTTATATTTCGTTACTAGAAAGAAGTGTAATTGTTCATATATTTTGCGCTTTCGTTGATAGATACGCGGTAAACTTTTGTTATACTTTGCAGATAATTCTTTATAGCTGGCGCCGTCTGCATATAGTAATAAAAATTCTATATCCTGCGATCGTAAAGGCGAGGCCTGCAGGATCTCCAAAAGTTCCGGCTTGCCGGTTGTTTTAATTAGCCGCGTAATAAATGCAACGGCAGGGGTTTTTCTACACATATATATATTTTCGGTGTAGTCGTGGCGTATATACTCGACAATAAATAACTTGTGATTTTTTGGTTATATGATATAATAAAATTAAAGGGTGCATTATGAAAAAATTATTAATTCTACTTTTACCAGCTATTTTATTAATTAGCTGCGTTTCTATTCCAATGGCTGACGCTAACGGCTTTTATACTGATTACGACGACGTCCGCGAAGTTACCACTATTGAACATGATTATTTCAAAAACGCCGGAATGTTATATAATTTAAAAGATAGTATTACCGGTGAGCGCGAAAATTTAGACTTCTTAATAACTAATGATTTTCTTTTTATCGTTGCAAAATATCAATATAATTCATGGGCCTTTATTGATAGCCTTGTTTTTATTGGCAGCGGTAAAAAATTAAAAATTGCTTTGCCCGATAATAGCCGCAACGCATACGCTGGCTATATTCGCGAAATATGTTCGAACGTGTTGTCTAATAATGACGCAATAGCCCTGCGCGAAATATTGCAGGATCCAGCCGCAACGGTTTCTTTTTTAGGTTCAAAACGCGATAGCGAAAAGCTAAAAATAAATAGGGATCTGCGCGACGCCGCAATTAAAACGATCGACAAATATTTAGAATTGAATAAATAAAAATAGCGGGGTTTGTGTCCCCGCTTTTTTTATATATTTAATGATAAACTATATTCTATATCCTTTGTCGAACTATTATAATTTATTGTATCTATTAATTGATTATCAAAATATACTTCTAGTTCTCGCATTGTTCCTGCGCCGGTAGTAATTAATTTTAAGAATATAATATCATTTTGGCTAGACATTGAAGATCCGCCGTATACAAAAACGCCGCGTGAAGTCTTTATTTCTTTTGTGTCTGCTGTCTTATTATAAGAAAAACTTGAAGTCGAAAGTGCTTGTACCGATCGCGCTGCAAAATCTTTTTTAATTATACATATAGTTCCTAGATAAATTTCACCCGCTCTATATTTTGCGTCTACGCTATCAATTAATTCAAATATTTTATCTAGTGCATAATTTTTTTGGTCTTGGTTGTTTAGTCTAAACGTAACATCAATATTATTTTTAATATTATATCGCGCGTTTTCTATTTCCATATCTTTGAATGTTCCGCCGGTTGCATTAATATTTACAAAGTCGCTTTTGCCCGTGTGATCTACTGCCCAGCCTGCGTCCCCGTATTCTGTTATAACTCCGTTTTCGTCTATTACGCCGTTATAATTTTCTGATTTGATAACGCCGTGATCTTTTACCGATATATTATTAGTTAATATGTTTTCAACTTCCAGCATAGCGGCTTTAATTTTATTTTGATCGTTAACTATTACGTCGCCGTCTATATATATATGATCTGCAGCAAGTGCGATCTGTGAGGCCAGCAACCCCGCTGCTACGGCGTCGTCCCATAATAATTTTATAGCTGCGCTGCTGGCGTTTTTCTTAATTGCATAATAACTAGTATTTTCAACTTTGCCGTAGACGTTATTTACTTTCTCCGCTGTGCTTGCCTCGATCATAGCGGCGCGGGTTTCTTCGTTAATTGTCGCCGGTAGTTCAATAGAAAGGCTTAATTGTCCGGTAGCGCCTCCGCCTGCAACAAGCGCATTAATTGCGCCGGCTTGAATATCAATTAAACCGATCAATTCCCGCGCTGTGTCCTCCACCTGCAGCAAAATTTCATTTTCTGATATTGAAATAGAAGCGGACGTGTTGCGCGCGTCCTCGTCTAATTTTCTAATAATTTCCTCTAGTGTGTATTCCGGGTTTTTAATTTTGAATACACTAGTATATTTTGCGCCGGTTGTAATTGTATCAACTGCAGCATTTGCAGCGGTTGCCGCGTCTGCCTGCGCCTCGTCGTCGGTAATATAAGGGCGCTGGTCCTCCACGGTCTGCGCGTTGCTGTTTGGAATTGTAGTTAAATTGGTCTTATATTTTGGAATAGGTCCATAATTATATAATTCCGGTACATAGTTAACCAATGTTAAATTAAAGCCGTCGTCGGTTTCTTCGGTGTTAATAATTTTCATTTGGGAAACGATTTCTTTAAATTCCCCGTTTGCGTCCAGTTCGCCAAAACTTAAGCCGTTTCCGCTTTCCGGTTTTATTGGGTCGTTAATATCGACGTCGTCAATAATTTCTAACTCGTTTGTTCTTCCGGATCCGTCAACCCTTAATGCAAGAACGCCGTGTCCGGTATCGCTCGCGCAGTTAATAATAATTCCGCAAGCCTTGTCCTCCGGGAATACTACGAAACCGTCGAGTATAATTTTTTTTAGTTTGTGATTTTGCCATAATACCGATTTAATAACGCCGTGTGCTTTATTTTTATTTAGTGCCGGGTGCTGCAGATCTACGCGGCTATATAATGGATAGTATGCACTTTCCAAGCCTGCTTTTACTGTTGCGGTTATTGGCTGCGCGCTTTCTGTGGCCATATCACGCCACGCAATTTTAAACGCGTGCTCGTGTGTGGTTACTAATTCAAGCGCTAATTCCGTCAAGGTGTCTGTGGCTGGGTCGTATTCTTCGCCGTCGCGCATAAATTTAACGGTGTCTGCGTCGTAGCCTGCGGCCCCATTAATATATGATACTTTGCGCCCGTCTGTCTTTCTTTTGAACTCTCTTACTGTAGAAATATTTATAATATTTTCTTTATTCAATAATGCGATCGGATATTCGCGGCCGTTATCTGTTGCGGCCTCCATTTTCCCGGTAAAGTTATTATAAAATAAAGTCGTGTTTGAATTACGGCACAAAGTTTCTAGTGTTTGTTTTTTGCGTGTGCTTTTTGTTATTACGCCGTCGGCGTAAAAATTTTCTCTCTCGCAGTATTCAAACCACGCCCCAAAACTTTCAAGATCTAATTCGCTGTCGTCGTATCTACTAGGGCCGTGTTTGTCGCTTGTTAAAATCTCGAGGGCCCACGCTGCAATATTTCTAGTCGGTACTTTGTCGGCGGTCCATTTTTCGCCGTCCCATACTCTTGCAACCCCGCAGGCTACAAAATTAAAAGCGTCTATTAGATCTTTTGTATTAATATTGGCGTGTACTCTTAAACCTAGGCGGCAGCATTTCGCAGCGTCTGCAGGTTCCAGCGGCTGCGCTGTTATTAATTCGTCGTTACTGCTTTTTTTTGCGTCGTAACATGTAGTTTGTACTGCCAATAAATAAACGCGGTCCTTGGCTGTGCTTTCTTCTTTTGGTGTTTCTCGAATAATTCGCACTTTAATTTTTTTATTTAGAGTTTGATCCGGTGTAAACTCTTGAACCGCTCTATAGCGCATTTGGTTTTTTGTATTATAAGTAAATGTATTTGAAACTTTATCATTTTGGATAAAGCCATTAGTAAAATTAACCCAGTCGCTTTCCTGCGGGTTGTCAACGTTGGTCCATTGTGGTTTTAATTTTGTTTGTACTGGCAGCCAGTTTCCTTGATCGTCAAGTTTTTGCATACCGTCAAATAAAACAATTAATTCTACGGCCTGCGCGTTATCTGCTGCAGGCTGCACAATTCCGGCACGCCATATTTTTTCTATTTGTACGTTTTCGTCGTGGTCTGTGCTTGCGTGATCGTGTGGGATTTCTTCGCTAATTTCTTGAAGTATAATTTTTTTATTAAAGTTTTCGGTTTCAAAATTTCCGCGTTGTTTTATTTCAATTAAATTGTTTTCGTCGTAATATGTGCCAGGATCCCAGCTGTAAACGCCGTCTTGTGGCTGTGTATCTCCGCTAAAGTCTTTAATTGGGGTTTCTCCCATTTTAATATTATTGAATAAAATGTCATTATATCCACATTCCAAAACAATATTAAAATATTGATTTTCGCCGCGTGGTCCGTCTATTGTGTAATGCGGCGTACATAGTCTATACGGTGTAAAAAGTGATTTACCAATAATGAACGGGAATGTCTGCCCGGTTGCTGCTTGGTTTCTAGCGCCCTTAATATATGGCAGCTTTGCAGAATTATCGCGCGCAGCTTTTGCCGCTTTCTGTGCGTTCTCAAGTTCCGCCATAGCTTTTTTATTATTATATATGGAAATACCAATAGCCACGCCGCCGGCAATAAGCGAAACGCCTAAAGCGATAATTGCGGCAATTTCAACCCCGGAAGTAGGAATTTTTCGTATATAAATAATGTCGTTTTCTTTTACTGTGTAATTAGGATCTAATTTATAACCGCCTTTTAAAATAACTGTGTTATTCCAGTCCATGCCCTGCACATGGTCCCGGATCTTGCCAGTAAACGCAAAGGTTGTTTTTGTTTCTATCCCGTTAAATACGTGTATTAATGCCATAAATTCCCCTAACTTTCATATTGCAAATATGATTTATTCTGCACCCGCTTTTTGTCATGTGTATAATTTCTTTATTGTTAATTAATATTCCAACGTGTAATTCATTTTGAACCTGCATTTCTACAAGTGCGCCCGCGCGTGGTGTATCAATTTTAGTTACGTTTAGCGTTGGCGCGTATTCATTCGACAATTCTATAGAATGATCGTTATATAATACGTCGTTTAATTTGTAGCCATACCGGCGCGCAACTTCTATCGCTAGGCCGTAACAGTCGTAATAATTAGGCCCGCGGCCGTGGTCCTTGTATGGTTTCCCGATAAGGTCGGCAATTTCTATTTTATTTTCCATTTGCTTTATAGTTATTTTTTAGGCGTTGCCGCGGTTGTTATCTGCGTCGAAAACATACGGCGGGAAAACCATTTCTAAACGGTCGTCATTCGTAAAATTAATAACAACCGTCATTCTTTCTGTCGTTGTTACGGTTCCGTATTGGTGTCTAAAAATTTTAATCGGTGTTACGTCGCCGGCTTTGTCTATAATTCCCACGGCCTCAACTTTAAATAGTTCGTCGCTATTCTCGATAAGGTCGCGCAATTCTTCAAGCGCTGTAATTTCTAATGATCCATTAGTTAGAACCCCGCCCATTGTTCGCGGCTTTGTGTATTTGAAAGATCCAGCTTTATATATATTCCCGTTAAACTCTACGTCCTCCGTATTATTTACATAATACAAAGCGCCGGCTGTAGGGTGGTATAGTTTCAATAAAAACGGCAGGGCGAAAGGTCCGCCATGCTGCAGGGCGTTATATATTTCGTTCTCGTTCATTGTTAAACCTCAACCCATGTCATGGTAATTTCTTTTAACGCATAATTTCCGGTTATAATTGGCAATTCTCCGAACTTGTATTCCTGCATAGTTTCTTTATTCCGCAGACTAGGCGCAAAAAATGTCCCAGCGTTTCCGCCTAACTCGTTTTCATACCAATTATAAAATTTTTCCAGCTGGTCGCGTGTGGCTAGATATTTCATGGAATAAACACGTTTATTTTTTGTGTTGCGCTGATACTGCACGGTTCGGCCGCTGTCAAATTCTGTAGTTATTGCATTATCCTTGAAACCGGTTTGTACACTATATAATTTTGTTAAAGGTAAATTTTCATTATCCCAGTAGATCATAAAATTTTTACTCCCTCTTGTCGTGATCTCATGCCAGCTACGCCCGCGTCGTATGTTCCATTTTTAAAGCCTTGGTTTATATGCTTGTCTACAATGTCTATATATAACTCTCCGTTCTGCTGCCTTGCTGTTGCGTTCACGTTGTTTGCTTGTGTGTTGTTAATCATTACATTTAAACCGCCGGATCCGTCGCCGGCTGCGCTGCCGCCGTTTAGCATATCCCAAAGCCTGCGCTGTTGGTTTGCATTTATCACAAGTTCGCCGTTGCGTGCGTGTATATAGGTATTGTCTGAACCCATGCTAGCACCATTAGGGCCGCCAATGTAGCCGCCCTGCCAAAAATTCGGCGGGATCGGTTTTGCGGCAATTATGGACGCCAGCTGCGCCCCGCCGGCAGCTGATACAAGCGCCCCGGTAATAATTCCGGCAACTCCGCCTTTTGCGATCGCTTTTGATACGCCCTCCGCAATATTTGCGGTTGCAGCCAAAATAGACGCGGTCCACTCAAACATTTTAATTTTATATTCTTCCTGCGCTGCTTTGCGTTTTATTTTCTTTTGTTCTTCGTAGTATTCTTCTTCCGCGATCTCGCCTTTAATATATTTCTCGTCGAGTTTTGCAAGCTCGAGGTCCGTTTCTGTCTGTACTTGTTCCAGCATTAAAGCTGCGGCATCTTTTGCTATGCTGTAAGTTTCCTGCGTGTAGCCGTTTATTTCTGCTGTTATGTCGTTCCAAAGCTGGGCTTTATTTTTTAAGAATTGCTGATCTAATAATAAAAGCCGCTGGTTCTTTTCTTCTTCTGTCAAAACTTCACTTTCTGCAAGCGCTTTTTTCATTTCGAAGATTTCATTTTGTTTTTGTTCGTATTCTGTATAATAATTATTATCACTTACTAACAATTCATTTGTTTTTTGATCTTCGAGGCTTTTTTCTTCGTCCGCTAATTTTTTCAAAAGATCTAATTTAGTGTATATAATTTCATTTCCCTCTTGGGCGTTTTCAACTTCTTCTTCTGTTAATTTTTCAATATTGCGGCGCAGGTCTTTATAAACTTTCTGCTGCTGACGTAATGAACCGGACGGTGTAGGCTGTACGCTCATATTGTTAATTGTATCGATAACCGCTTGTGTTGCTTGAATTGCTGCGTTTAACTTTTCCTGCGCGGTTTTTTCTTCGTCGAGTGCTTTTTTTGCTGCTTGTAATTGCTCTAGTCGTTTTTGCTCTACGGGGTAGCCCTCTTTAATTAGTCCCTCGGTTTCGGTGAGAAGTGCAATATAATTGGTTAAAATAATATTGTAGCGTTCCTGCGCTGTTGCTTTTTCGCCGGTCAATTTTTCGCGCAAGTCTAGTCTAGTAAGATCCGCATTTAATTTTTTATTACTATCTCTTGCGTATTCGTTCGCCTTTTCTTTAATTGCGTTTTGGCGTTCTAGTTCTTTTGTTTTCTTTTCTTCTTCTGCGGCCTCTTTTGCTGCATAGTCTGCAACGCGTTCTCTATAGCCCAATTCTTCGCGAATATATATTACTGCGTTTTTCTGCTGGCTTGTTAATTCTTTCCCAGCGTCAACGCGGCGCTGCAGGTTGTCTAAAATTCGTTGTAAGTCTGTGGTATCGAATGCAGAAAACGCCATTTTTTCTTCGCCGTTTTCGTCTATTTTCATTCGCATTCCTAGTCTAATTAAACTATCTACGGCGTCGTTTTCTAATAATACGTCGTTCAACCAACGAACCGCTTGTATTCCTTTTTCGTAAAATCCAGCCCATACGCTATCCCATAATTGCGTAAATGGCAAAGTTAAATTTCCGATTTCTTCTTGAAAGTCGCCTTTTAAATTTTCTACTTGTTTATGTGTGTCTACTAACTCGGCAGCATATCCGCTATATTTTTTTTGAATAATATCAATAGCGGCACCGTTTGCCAGTTCTGCGGCTGTTAGGTCTTTTACTTCTTTAATGTGCTTTCCAAGCGCCCCGGTTGCGCCGTTTAGTGTATCGCTTAACATTTGGGCAGACTGTCTAAAGTCTGTCTGTGTTGCGGCTGAATAGTCGGCAGCGGCTTTTATAATTTTGGTGATTTCTTCTTCTGTGCGGCCGGTTGCTGCAAGCTGTGCCATTACGTCCAAGGTTACTTCGTCGCCTATGTCTGTTATTCGCTGCATTTCGCTTGCGTATTCTTTTAAACGAATAACTCCGGATCCGGATATATACGGGTTATTTTCTGCAGCTATTGCAAGCGATCTTTCGGAACGTTCCTGCACTTTGTATACTTCTGCCATTTTATAGAAAGCGTCTGTTGTTCCTTTAATCATGGCAACGGCGATCGCAGCGGCTGCAGCATAGGCAGAAACCGCAGCGGCTGCGCCTGCTGTGCTTTTGCTTGATTTGTCCGCAGCTTTACTATTATTGTCTAATGATTTGCCCATTTTATCACTAGATTTAGTAGTATTGTCTATTTGTTTCCCGGTTTCTTTTAACTTTTTGTCTAATTGTTTGGCGCCCTTTTCAAAGCCGCTATTGTCCAATTTGGTTTCGATTTTTACTTCGCCGTCTGCCATTTGTTAGCCTCTTAATTTTTTTGTAAATTCTTCAAGTGCCTCGTCCGGTGCATTGTCTGCAGGATCCGGCAGGCGCCAAGCCTCGCGTAATTTCTCCATACGTTTAGAGTAGTTATCGTTCCGGCCGTCGCTTTTATATAGTCTGTAAGATATTACATTGTTTAATTCTGTATCATGCAGCCCGCCCAATAGGGCCATAAATTCGAACCAATGCAGCCGGGCTGTCGTTAAATTAATTTTGTATTGATCCATAAACGCGGAATAAATAAGGTCCGCGTCCTCATTAAAATCTATTACACGTTCGCCGCTATCTTCGCCAGTTTTACGCGGCAGCAAGTGCGGCGGGTTCATAAATTCAATTAATGCGCGTATTCCCTCTAGTCTGTTGGGCGGAATTTTTCCGCAGTACATAAAATCAAATTTTTTAATATTTTTGTCGTCGTTTGCTAAAATATCCTGCAGGCGCAAAAAAAAGCGGAAGTCTGTGTGTATTTGAAAAAGGCCGCCGCATATTTTAATTTCATGCGGCAGCCCTGCAGTTTTTAAGTCGATCACTTTTTAAGCTGCTGGTGTAAATACGTCTTTAACCCATGTACCTGCAACCCATGTAGGGGCGCCCGATCCGTCGAGGGTAACCGCGCCGGTTTCGTGGTTGTTTAATGCAAGGTCGAAGTCAATAGACTGGTTTACGCTGTCGAGTGTGCCCAATTTTACGACGCTATCAACAAGCCATGCTTTGTAATAAGTTTCGTCTGTATCTTCGTATTTACTAGCATAGAATGCGAGTAAAACTTCCTTATGTGCGTCGCCGCCAGTAGGCAAATTAAAACACATATCGAAAATTTCTTTAAAATCGGGTTCGTCGTCAAACATTGTCAATGACTGCGAAAGGGCCGGCTGGTAGCTGTCAACTTCTTCTTCCGGGTTTTCGCTAGAAATAAAATCAAATGTTTTTGTCTGTGGGTTAAAACTCATAGAATATGTAGTAGATTTTTTGATCTGTTTCCATGTTCTTTCTGTTTTTGTTCCAGCATTTAAAAAAGGTACAAATTTAGTCTTGTGGATAAGTCCCATTTTTATTCCTCCATATTTCCGCGCGCCATGTAATATACTTCAATAGCTGCGCTGTATACTGTATTATTTTTGTCGTCTATACTGATAAACTGCGGTAGTGTTAAAGCCTCGCAGTTATATTCCGTTCCGTTTTCTTCGTCCGGAATAACTGTGCCGTCTAGCGCTGCCGTAATATCATACGCAAAGGCGCGGGCTTTCGCTCGGTCCTTGTGTCTAATATAAAATGTTAAATTCCATTTTAATAAACGGCTGCCGTCGTTGAAGCGACGTTCTGCAGCTGGTGCCGGATCATAGCGCAGGCACGCGGCCGGCGCGGTTGTGTCCGGTATCATATCATTGTAAATTGTAAACGGTAGGTTTAATTTTTTTTCAACCCATGCGTTTATTTTATTTGCGTTTAATACGTTCATTAACTAGATTTATCCATTTATCAATATATTTTGCTTTTGCCGCCTCGAACCATTTTGCGCAGGCGTTGGGGTTTGGCTGGTAGAAAGGGCGTACATACTCGTAATACTGACGGCGGGCGTATGGTGTTTTCCATATAATTTCCCCGCTGCCGATCCTTGTATTATTAATGGCCGATTTCTGCAGCGCGCTTGTTTTTAAAGGGCAATAAAAATTGCTATCTTGTAAAACTACGCTGTCTAGCGCTTTTTGTGCGAATTGTTTTTTTTCTTCCTCGGCTTTAATTATTTTTTTTTCGTCAAAAATAATCGTCGATTTAAAAGAAACTCCGCTCATACAAGCGCCGCCTCGTAATGGTGTATTGCGTCCGATCCTTGGGTATAACACGGCGTAACCTCGCGTATTGTATACGCTTTGCCGTTCCATTTAATCTGCGCCAATTCCTGCGGAATTATTGCAGGGGTCGAAAATTCCGGATCAATATAAATTGTTAATCTATCCGCTTTGCTTTCGCCCTCGGTTGCTTTTGTCGTTGCCAAGGCCGGCACAATACGAACCCCAGTTAATTCTATTTCGTTAAAAACTACGTTTCCGTCGCGGTCTATTTCTTCGGGTGGGCAATATATGCAATTATGAATTAATAAGCGCGCTGGTATCATTAACGCGCCCCGCTCAAAATATGACAATACAGCCCAAGCCATTTATATTTTTTTTCGTCTGTGCTCTTGGCGTCTTTCTCTGCGGCTATGTCGAACGCTTTTGTGTTTACGCTGTGGCTATAACCGCCGATACTTTCGGACGTGTCAATATTTCCGGCCCCTGCCGCGATCTGATCGGCTTTGTAGCTTTCTTCGATCCATAAACAACAAGTGTTGTCTAGTCCGTTAAGTTCGCATTCAATAATTAAGCCGTCGTCAAATAGTCTTTTTAATTTCAATTCGTTTTCTAGCTTGAATTTATTGAACGCGTCCTCGTTTGGCACTTCTGAACGGCCAAGTGTGCTGCTGTAATATGTGTAATTTACATTTTCAAAAAGTGCCATTTAATTTCCTTACGCGTGAGCCTTGATATATACGGCTGCAGCTTTTGTTACCATGTGATCATAGATCTTGCGGCCCTGCACGGCACAAGCGCCGATATAGTCGCCGGATCCGTTAAGATCCTGCACATGTGGTTCAACTGCCCATTCTTCTACACGGCAGCACCAGTCCGGGTGTCCTGCAATAAATTCTACGTCGTTTGTTGCTTTTGATTTAATGCCGGCAAGTGTTGCGTCCTCGAATACTGTAAAGCCTGCAATACGTCCAACTGCGCCGCTTTCCTTTACTTCGTCGCCAAGGTTTGACGCTGCAATAAATTCCGGTGATTTAATCAATAAAGCCATAACTGTAGGTGTTACCAAAATATAGCGGCCCTGCGCAGGAACTTTCGCTGTTGATAGCGCTGTGCGTGCGTCTACGATAGCGTCGTAAACTGTAGTTTTTGTCAAAGCTGCTGTGTCGCTGCTTTCTGTTCCGCCGTCAATAAGTGCGGCTGTTGCGTCTGTGTTGATCTGCAAAGCCAATGAATAACCGGCGCTGTCTACACGATCGGCAACGATATTGTCCGGAACGCTTGCTACGTCGTAATTGTCAATTACTTCGTTTACTGCATAGTCTTTTGTAATATTCAATGTTGCAAAAGAACCATTTGTAAATGTTTTTGCAGCGCCTGCAGTTTTCGAGTATGCGGCAACTGTTGCTTCTGTGTCGCGTACTGGGATTTTAACTGCGCCTGCCTTTGGGTTTCCCTCGTATTTGTTGTTCCATACGCTGCCCACTTTCTGAACGATAGTGTAGCGAAGTTTTGCGTCTACTAATGAACCGTAGCGGTCCTGCAAAGATACTGCCATAATTTTTTCCTCTCTAAAGTTTGATATTTGGGTTCATGCTCTTAAACGCAGCTAATACGCCGCCGTCCTTATCGCTTGAACCGCCCATATTTGGAATTGTTGGCGGTGTTGGCTGGTTATCGTCTTTAAAAATATCCGCTTTGCCGTCTGTCAATTCTTTTAAGATTTCTTCAAGGCTTTTGCCTTTATTTGCGTCGTCATTCAATGCGCTTTCAAGCTGCGCGTTGATCGCGTCGCGTGTAAGATCGTTTACAAATTTTTTCCCATTTGTAAAATCTTTAATTTTCGCCTGCAGTTCGAGGCGTGCCACTTTTTCGGCCGCGTCTGCTTTTGCTTTTTCGGCCTCCTGCTGGTATTTCAAAACGTCCGCTTTGACGTTGTCATAGTCTTTCATTCCGTCGAGTGTTTTATTTGCGTTTTCCAGCTGACTTTTTAAGTCGTCGTAGTCTGCAAATTTTGAACGCTCTCTGTTAATGTCGTTTCCGTTTTCTTTCATTACTGCGTCGATCTGTTCTGCAGTAAGTCCCAGCTGCTCAAGTGTTTCTCTTTTCATTTTTTCCCCTTACGCGTATTTATAACGCCGATCGCCTCGGCTTTAGGTAGCGCAATTTATAACGCGGGTGCGCCCCGCAGGATCTGCGGCCGTGTTGGTCGCTATACTCTTATAGTCATTTTTTTTTAATATTTACAAAATAAAAAAGGCTGCCTCCGGTGGTGCGTCCGGCTGCAGCCTTAAGAAATAAAGCAAATTAATTTTACTTTGTTTCTTCAATTACAAATAAATTGCAAATTTCAATTACGGCAGTTTCTGCGATCCCGATAGCTGCTACAATAGCCGGCGTAAAAGCTGGCTGTAAAAAAGAAACGATAGCGCCGGCAATAGTAGCCAAGCCGCCAGTAATTCCCGCGATCAATGCGAATGTTTTTTTATTCATTTTTTCGCCTCCGTTCTATAGTCATTTTTATTATAGATTTCCTGCGCTGCCTGCGTATCTACAATATAATCAAATATTTTTTCGTAATACCAATACGGAAAAAAAACGCCGTCCGTATTTTCTGCCGTGAACGTTTCGCCCTGCGGTATGTATTTAATTACAAGGTCGCCGTTCTCGTCGTATGGATCCGGCGGCGTTACTCTTGGCGCCGGGTTATCTATTCGCGTAGTCGTGCAGCTTGCCAGCGATAAAATTAAAATCGCTGTTATGGTTGCCCGTGCGTGCGTCTGCTTTGGTTTGATTTGCTTTGCTGATAATTTCCGCATTTTCTGCCGCCTGCTGTTTTTGTTTTTTATTTTCGTCCTCGGCTTTTTTAAGTGCTGCGTGTTCTTTCATAGCAACATAAAAAGCCCCGATCGCGAATAAAATAAAAAATATACTAATTAGAATTAAAATTACTGTTATTTTCATTTCCTAACTTGATCTCCTTTATTTTATCCATGATTAAATTAAAATATACCGGAATAAAACAAGCTGCGATCGAAAAGCCCGATAAAATAAAATCGGTTGTCGTTGCTGCGTCAATGTTACGAATGAATTTGTATGCGTTCCAGCCTGCAACCCATACGGCCGCGATAATTTGCGCCAATAAACTAGAAGTTTTTGCTTTAATTGTTTTGTTTTCTTTTGTTTCGTTAATTTCGTTTTCTTTTGTTTCGTCCATGTTATTTCCTTGTTAATTTATTTTTCACGTCTGCGCGGAATGCCTCCAATAATTCCGGCTTTTTAACCCATAGGCGCGGGCAGTCTTTCCAGCCAACAACCGCGTTGTGTGTTGTTATGTCCTGCGCTGTTAATTGATAGCGCGCGCAGATATCGGCGCACAATTCGACGGCCGCGTAAAGTGTGGCAGCGCTGAAAGTTCCTGCGTCGTCTAGCGGGCACAATTCAACCCCGATCGTGCAATAGTTCGGGCTGCTGCTTTCGCTTGCGTATCGTCCAAACTTTGCGCGTGCGTAGTCTGTATATACTTTGCCGCTGGCAGGATCTTTTTTATCTGTGCCCGTGTGGTATGCTATTTCATTTTCCGGAATAGCTGCCACAATAATTCCGTTTTGATCAATGATATAATGCGCTGAACCGTAGCCGGAAAGTCCGGTCCTGCGGTTTTCGAAAAAATCGCGGTTGTCTTTTGCGTTTGCGTTTGGGTTTGCGGTCCAATGGATCACTACGGCGCGCACTTCGCGCAGTTTCTTTCCCGGTCTGCTGTATTCGTTTGGTATAATAAAATCGTGTATAATCTGCATTATTTATTTTTCTCCGCCTTAATTTCGCCGTTTAATAAAAGGTTCATTTTTGTATTTAACTCTACTAGCTGCGTATTGATACTACGAAGTAAGGCGTCGCTGCTGTCTTGTCTGTTTTCCAGCTTGTTAATATCTGCCGCGTGCTGCTTTTCAATACGCTCTATATAGCGCGTGTTATTGTCTACTTTCTGCAGACAAATTCCGCCAGTAATTCCCCACGATAGCAAAGTAAAAACGATCGTCATAATTTGTGTGTAGTTAACTTTTTCTCTTTCCATTTTTGGCCCCTTGGCTGTATTCATTTTGTTAATTATGTTTTATAATTAACCTTGTCTGATATCTAAACTTTTTTTAGTTTGTACTTTCCCTACGGTGTTATGCCGTAGGGATTTTTTTTTAATCTGTTGTTTTGGTGTATTCAAGAATTACGGCTTTGATATAATTTGCTTCTGAAAAAACGGGAATATAAATACCGATTTTATTATTGGGTATTTTTCCAACATTAGCCGGCCCCGTCATTGTATGCCCGCTTACGGGTGTAATATTTAGCCAAGTGCCGCCAATTAAAGTATCTTCATTTTCTAAATCTTTAACAATTCCCCATTTCTCTTGCGCTTGAATAGGTGTGTCAAAAGTAAATACTTTCCTATAGATATTTTTCCCGTCTATCCATTTTCCTAAAATAGTTTCTTCTGTAGAGTATTTTTGCTTTGCGTCAATTTCTGCGCGTGTTTTTGCAGCGGTCCAAACGTTGCCGGTTGTAGTCTTGCTGTCGTCAATATTATTAGGGTCTACGTTCTCGGCGTATTCTGTGGCCTTAATAATATAATTAATTGCAAAAGCTGGCGGCTGTACTGTGTCGCAGTCGTCTTTATATATTGGGTTTGCTCTCGAGGCGTCAAAGTCAAACCTACTGTCGGCCCCAAGGTACGCATTTCCGCTCATGGCTTTTTGTCCTGCTATTGTCGCAAAAAGGACGCCGTCGGAATAAGGCGCCTGCCCACAAACTCCAACTTGTCCCTTTAGATTTGGCAGCGCCGGCGCGATCAATTCGCCAAGGTTGCCGTTTGCGCCCTGCGGTACGCGGTCGCGCCAGTCCGGCAAGCAAAAGTGTTGATCGTCTGTAGTTTCTTTGTTGTAGCGTGTCCCGAACTTTTCAAAAAGCTGCGGATAGTCTGCGCGCGGTAATTCTTCGCCGTGAATAAATAGCCAGCCCACGGGCGCCACTTCAAAAGGCCATAGCATGACGGCGCCGATCGCTGCGGCTGCGTATACTGTAAAGCCTGCGATCTGCTGGCCGTTTAATAATACTTTGTTATGTTTTTCCATGTTTTCCCCTTATTTCCAAAAACCAATAGTTTGCCAATTTGTGCCACGGCCGCCCGTGTTACTGAAAATATACATAGTATTATTGTTTATAGCGTAGCCGTTCGGGTTTCCCTCTGCACTTGGCGCGCCAACGTTTCTATTTACTGTAATTGATATACTGTAATCACTATCTCTATATACTGCGGGAAGTGTTACTTCTGTATTTTGTACTGTTGTTTTTCCCCAGCATATCAATAAACCATTTACACATTTAAAATAGTTTCCGTTTTCGTTGCTGCCGATCTCGAAAAGCCCGTTTATTTCGTTTTTTGTTTTTGCCGCGGTCCATACGTTCGCCGCTGTTGTTATATTGTCGTTTACTGTTGCGAAAGGAACCGGGAATTGTGGCGCGTCTGTGATCTCGCGAATTTGTCCGTTGTGTTTTTCTTCCTCGCTTAAAGCCTCGTATTCTTCAAGCGTCATACTAGGAACTAGCGCAGATCCTCCGCCGATCTGTTCAACAAGTTCTTCGGTAATTCCGGAATTGATCGCGCCCCATTGGTCCGCAGTAAATGAGGAATTGTTTAGATAGTATTCAAAAACCCACGCGCTGCCGTTCCATTTATAGCGCGCGTCGCGTGCGTTGCCGATCTCGTCCACGGCAGAAACGAACGCGTAGTCGTTGTTTGTTTTTTCGCCTGCGTATGCCTCAAGATCTGCCAGCGTGTCAAAGTGCCCGCGATAAACTGCGGTATTTGTCGCAATACTGCTATTTACAAAGTTTTTGTCTGCAAGCTTATTTTCCGGCGACGCTGCAGCCGGTACAATTTCCGCTACTGCTTTATTTTGGATCGGGTTCGTAGAATTAATATTAATAGTATCGTCGGCCATATCTGCCACGGCCTTGCGCAGGTCCTGCGGATCGCTTTTGCTGTAATAGTCGTTATATGATCGCGGAATTAATAAACCATAATGTCCCATAATATCGCCCCCAATTATCCGCAGAAAGCGACGTTAATTTTATCGCTGGCAGTAATACAATTTACGCGAATTCCCGTTACTGCATTCGCGATCATAAAAACATTATTTCCAGTCAAAACGGATCCGTCGCCGTGTACGTTGTCCCAATAACCGCCGGTTCCGTCCTGCCCGATAGTTTCGGGGCGGTTGCAGCTTGTTTCTATTGTATATTCTGCAGTTTCTCCGGCTGGGACGTGAACTGCTACGCTTACGGCTGCCACGCGATCCGGCGGGCTGATCCATACGCCGCCGCCTGCTGTTAAGTCGATTTCTTCATTTATTCCGGTAGTACCTGCGCGCGCGCGTGGTGTAACTCTTGAATAGTCCATTATTTTTCCTCTCTTGTTTCTTCTTCAATAATCTGATTTTCTTCTACTTTTTTAGATAGAACCAACTTTTGAAAAACTGCTATTTTTGGATCCTGCGCGAGGATCCGAACCAATGCGTTATAAGTTTCGTCGTCAATTAATCTCATGCCCTTATAGTCATTTTTTAGCAATAAAAAACCCCGCAGGTGTTCTGCAGGGTTTTTGTTTTTATTTTGTGCGTTTTTTTTCACATGGCTTTTTTTTATAAATTATATTTCGCGGTTTTTGGTCCTCATATACAAGGCAGGCTATAGGGCGATCCGGAAAATTATATAAACAATTTTCGCATTGTGAAAAGTCGGGCGCCTCCAGCGTGCAGCCTGCAGCGTCTTTTTCTGTGTATATAAACTTACTATTCATTTTTAAGCCTCTTATTGAATATCGGCAAAAATTGTATAACGCGTATGTCCGCCCAATTTTTCAACCTTAATTTCTTTAATAATTGCGCTAGTATTATTTATAAATAACGTTTCGCGCTCGTGTTTATAATGCGACAATTCCGCAATATAGGCCGCTTTAGATTTTTCCGGCACTTTATAATATATCATAATATCGCCGGAAAAGCCGCCCGTAGGGCTTGGCGTTGTGGCAAGGAACCCCTTGTCTGTTATCTGCTGGTAAAGTAGGCTTTGCGGGTTTTTTCTCCATGCGTCGCCGCCCGTTAGTCCGTCCATATATTTATAACTTGCGCCGCGTTTAACGTACATGGCCGGATATTCTCGCGTCTGTAAATAGTCGTGCAGCGTTTCTGCGGTCTGTTGTAATTTGTCGCTAATTTTTCCACCGTTGCGTAAATAGTCGTTAATTGGGCCGTATGAAGAACCGGTCCATGTTCTCACGGCGTCGCGTTGCTCTATTGTAGAATTAACGGTTGTTAGTTCGTTTAATTTTGCATAATCTACAACCTGCGTGTTTAGGGCTTTTGCATAGTCGCCAACACGGCCCGCGCTTTCCGCTGCTTTATATGTGCGAATTGTTTCAAGTTCTTTTTTTGTCGCTTTCTCTAATAGCTGGGTTTTATCGCCGTATTTTTTTACGATCGCTTTATATTCTTTTTCGATCTGTGGCGCTGCAATAGTAATATTTTTTTTTGGCTGCAGCGGTGCAGGTTGTTTCCCGTCCATTGTCCCGATAAATTCCCGGGCGCTGTCGCGTTCTAGTCCGGTCTGCTTTACAAAATCGCGGGTCTTTGCCTGCCACTCTCCGATTTTTTCCCGGGCTGCTGTGTTGTCTAGTCCTGCGGCTGCCTCGGTATCTGCGCGGCGTTTATAATATCTAATATTTCGCTCGTAGCCTCTTAACTGTTGTTCTGCCTCGTAGCGTGGTATTTTTTCGCCGTTATATTCTACGGTTTCCGCGTTCATTTCTTCCAGTTCTGCGGCGCCGTAATGTTCCGGCAGTCCCTCAAAATATGGATAGTACGAATGACGGCAATTTATGCCGCAGATCCCGTCCGGCTCTCCTAGGCCGCAAACGCTAAACGGTCTATATTTATCGCTTTTCCCGGATATCGAAAAAACTTCGCCCTGCCAGTCCTCATGACTAGGACGCGCGCCAATATGTGCGGAAGTTTCCACTAGATCGCATTCCAATTCCTCGCAATTATTAAGCGTAATATTTGCGGCGGTTTGGTTAACTCCCGTTAATACGTTCATTCTAACCGCTGCCTCTATAGTGCGTGTTACCGGTACGCCATTATTATATTGAACCGCAGTTATCCCACGTTTGGCGAGTTTATCGCAGGCGTTGCGGGTTGCTGTGTCATAATCAAAGCCGCCCGTTACAACCTGCATATATGCCGCGTTTGCTTGCTGAACGAATAATTGCTCGGTCGTTGCTGCTGTGGTAATTGTTAATCGTGAAAGGTCGCTATATGTTTTTTGAATACTCGCAAGCATAATTTGCGCGCTGGGTTCGCTTACGCCGTGGCCCAATGCCTGCATAAATATTTTATTGTCGGCGCGCACGCTTTTAATTAATGCGTCGTTATAAATTGCGGTAATTTCTTTTTTAATTGCGGGGCTATATTTTGCAATTTTTTTGATCACGTCTTTTTTTAAGGCGCCGGTTTCTGCCAATAACTGCGCCTGCCAGTTTGTCGCCGCTGTTACTTTCCCAAGGCGTGCGATCCTGCGCGCCATGTCTGCCAATATATCCGCCTCAAGCTGCGCGTAGATCTCTACGATTTCGTCGGATAGCCCCGCAAGATATCTAGGGGAAAGCATATAGTTACCACTTCCCGCAGATAATACGGCAGGCCAATTTTATACGGTGTATTAATGGCAGCGCGTTAACTTGTCTTACAATTTCGTCGTATATTTCCGAACCTGCGCGGCGAACTTCTTTCCTCATTTTTTTATTTATTTTTCCACTCATTCCCGGGCCTCCGTTACATTAGATCAAACGGGCTATTTGCTACGGGATCCGCTGGCGCGTTTGCTTTTGCGGTTTCTTCGTCCTCGCCGTAGAAGTCGCGGCGGTATTCCCATTTATTGCGAACGCCTGCGTTTACTTCCTGCAAAGCAAGCTGTTTGGCTTGTGTAATGTCTTTACGTGTTTGGTCGTCATTCCATTTAATAATATAAAGGTCGTCTGCTTTTGGATCCGGTGCGCCCGGCAGCTGGTACGCTTTGGCCATATAAGCAAAAATTGCGGCTACGTCTTTATATTTGCTTTCGATTTCGTCCTCGATCTTATCGACGATCGCAAAAAGTTCTTGTCTGCCTCCGCTGTACTGTGTCGCGGTCTGCTGTACTGCCTCGGCGTCGCTAACTGATC
This sequence comes from Clostridia bacterium, assembly GCA_024404095.1. Taxonomy (GTDB): domain Bacteria; phylum Bacillota; class Clostridia; order Oscillospirales; family Acutalibacteraceae; genus CAG-488. The sequence goes on from JAKSQO010000036.1 coordinate 24,894, forward strand.
CTTTGCCAACGTTCAATGTTAATTCAATGCGTCTAAAGATCTGCTGTAAAAAGTCATTTTGTGCAGCTGTGCGAAGTTCGGGGCTGTATTCGTGGATCTTGTCGCCGTTGGCTGATCCGTCGCCGTCAATTTTTGTGATAAGGCGGTTTAATGTCTTGTTATATTCTCCGCCCTCAATTTTAATATTGCCGTCCTCGTCTTTAATTTTGCGCTTGCGGAACATGTCGCGATCTGCAAAAACTCTTTTTTCTCCGGCGATCTGTTCCCAGTTCATGCGCTCGAACTGTCGGTCTGCTGCCTCGATTAGATCCTCGGCGCCGGCGATCATAGCAACCGGAACGTTTGATCCGTCGATTTTGTTTGTAGCATGGTTTCTAAACTCGACGATCATAGGACGGCCGCAGGCGTGCCAGCTATATTCCGGCGTAAGTGTTGCGGTCTGTTCGCATGCTGTTAAAGGTGCCGGTTTAAGGTTTCCGTTGTCATTACGGAATAATTTAATTATTACATTGTGATCGGTGCCGTTGAAGTCGTGTACTTCTGACAATAAATAAATTTTGCCGCTTTCTGCGATCTGTTTAAGGATAACTGCGCCGGTTAATGTTCCGTCGAAGTCGTATTTTGTAGGCAAATAATTTCCTAGCGGTATAGCCTCATATTGCAGGCGGCCTGCGCTGAATAATGGACGGATCAAGCCGCCGCCCAATAAAGCGATATATTCAACGATCTTGTCAATGTTTTTGTTTAGGTGTTCCAGCGGTTTTTTAATTGTTTCGTTTTCTACGTCTAAACCGATTTCGCGCGTTACGAAATAATTAAGGCGGCCGCTGATCTGCTGCAGAACGCCGCAGCTTGGCGCCTCAAAATTCCACGGTGCGCGCCCGCTCATCATGTTAAACCACAATTCAATTTTATTATACATTTCGGAAGTTATGTTAGTTTTAACGCCCGTAATTTCGTCTATTTTGTAATTGTGAAATAATGATAAAATATTCATTAAAAAGCCCCTTATTTTTTCAAACATTCTTTTTTGTCCTCATGCTGTTATAGTCATTTTTTTAAGCGCCTGCATGTTTCCATATTGTTTCCGTACAATAACGCGTCAATGCTAAAAAGTGGTCGGGCTGTCCCTCCGGATATCCCGTTAATATTTCCCCGGTCTTTCTGTCTAGTACGTATTCGTAAAGCGTGAACTCGTCTGCAGCATGTGGGCAGCGTATAGGATCCACAATTATTTTATTTAAGCTTTGTAGCCATTTATAGCCGGCGTCGCGTGATCCTCGGCCCTTAATTGCGCCGCGTGTATCTGCGCCCCAGCTGCGATAATCTGCAACGCTTTTCGGTTCTGCGCTATCTGCTATAGTTCGATCACGGAAAATATTTAAGCCGTGCGCCTCCATGTGGTCGCGTGTTTTTTCAAAGGCCTCATAGTTTCCATGTTTATATAAAAATAATTCGTCCCATACATAAAGCCAATTATTGCGAATGTCATAATATACGGATCCGTATGCGTAAGGATCCGGATAAAATCCCCAGTCAATGCCCTGCAAAGTTTCGTCAAAACTTGCTATTTCTTCGTCCGTGATCTCGCGTAATTCTACATTCTCGAATACTTGGCGGCCGGTTCCGGTTGCGATCCCTAGATAAATATTTTCGTAAACTTTCGGTCTATTCTTTCGGGTTTGTTCTATATCGTGCATGATCGCAGCGCCTAACCATTCCCGCGGGATATCCTGCCAAGTAGTATGCACTATTAAACGTTGCGGGTCGTTCTCGCGTGCCTCCGTGTTGCACCAATGACGAACCGCGCTAGGTGGGTTATAGCTTTCGAACATGTAAAATTTATCGCCGCCGCGTAGGGCAGATATTTTCACGTTCTGCAGGTCTTGCGGTTCAACTTCCGTCTTTTCTTCGATCCACATAATAGCTATATAGCCGCTAGATATTTTTATAGATTTTAATTTTTCCGGATCGTCGAGGCCTGCAAAAATAATTTGCTGTTGCCAACCGTTCTTTCTAATATATTTGATCGGTAGCGCTGCCGTTGTACTTTTGGGGATCTTAAAGCCCGGCGTTTTTCCATTTGTGCGGCGTAGGTGTAGTTTATCTATTGCCCATACTATTTGCTCAAATACTGAAAGGCGCATAGATTTTGAATACCGGCGAATTATTAGCGCGTTATATCTTGGGAATAATACAATTAATAAAACAATACAAATTGATATAAATGAACTTTTGCAGCTTGCGCGGCCTCCAGTAAAGGTCCAGCGTTCGTGCTCATGGTTCATAATAGATTTAAACGCCTTATTATATACCGGCGCAAATAATTCAAAGGTTTTTATATTCATTCTTCCGGATCCTGCGGCGTGATTTGCTGGCCGTCGTCCATAATAATATTAATTTCTTCGTCGGTTTCGTTGTCGTTTTTAATTTCTTCCTCGTAGGTGTAGCCGCGTTTCTTTCCTTTGGTTGCTAGATAAAAACGGATCATAGCGCCGTCATTTTCTTCTATGCGCTTTAGTGCTTTGCTTTCGACGAAGTCTAGTGTTGTTTCTTCCTCCGCTTTAATTGCTGCCTGCGCGGCTGGGCTTGCTTTTACGGCCTCGTCTACTGTGTGCCAGTTACAATGCAGGCGCGCAGCAATAACAGAAATAAAGCCACGGCTGCCCGGTATTTGTTCAAGTAGCTGCTTTTCTTTTATTATTTTTTTTCGTCCCATTGTCGCCCCTATACTGTGTCGCGTTTAGCGTGTTTTGTTTTTGTTACGTTTCGTTTTATTTCGTTCGCGTTCGTTAATTTCGTTTTTATTCGTTTCCATTTCTAATATAGTTACATAAACCGCATTTCTTATAGCTTTCTGAAACTCCCGCGGGTTGTCTAATTTATACTTTCTAATTATTTCATTTGTCTTTTCTATTAGTTCGGTACTATTCATTTAAGCGCCCCCGATCCTGCATTTACTCCGTTTTCTTCTGCCCATTTGGTCCAGCGCTTGCGGATCACGTCGCAATAGTGCGGATCTAATTCCATTACATAGGCCGTGCGGTTTAATTTTTCCGCTGCAATTATCGTTGTCCCGGATCCTCCGAACGGATCTAATACGACGTCGTCGGCTTTGCTGCTTTCTTTTATTAATCTTGTGAAAAGGTTAACCGGTTTCATTGTCGGGTGTTCTTCGTTGCGTGCTGGTTTATCCTCATAAATAATAGTAGACGGCAAATTGTCGCCCCGAAGTTTTGTTATTTCCTGCAATAATTGCTCTTTATTCATTTTTGAATAGTTCGGCTTATCGTCAAAAACTGTCGTTAGATCTCGGCGCCCGTCCCAGTAATGCGACGCCCCAGCTTTCCAGCCATACAAACAAGGTTCGTGTCGCCACTGCCAATTTGAAAAACTCATAGATAGCCGATTTTTAACCCATATTAAAACCTGGTGCATTTCGCCGCCGGCCTCTTTTAATGCCTCGCGGAAGATTTGGCCTTTCATGTCTGCATGCCATATATAAAACGATCCGCCAGCCTTTAGCGCGCCAAACATTGTCCGGAATGCTTTTATTAAAAATTCCTTGAAACCTGCGTCGTCCATTTTGTCATTTTCGATTTTTAAGCCGTCTTGTCTGTGGTGTAGTTTTTTTGCTTTTTCCGGTGATAAATTCCATAAATCCACATTATAAGGCGGGTCTGTTACTATTAGGTCGGCTTTAGATCCTCCCATTAATGCGGCCATATCTTCGGCGCTGCAGCTGTCGCCGCAGTATAGGCGGTGTTTACCTAAACAATATAATTGCCCGCGCTGACTGTCTGCCACTTCGTCCGGCTTAAGGTCCGGGGCGTCGTCGTCGTTTGTTGTGTCCTCGGGTTCTAATTTTCCTAGATCCAAAACGCCGGCAGGAAGTGCCAATTCGTCAAAGTCCAACTTTAACCCGTCCAAAAATCCGGCCACGCTTTCGGCTGTCATGGTTCCATATTGGCTATTTAATTTTAAAAGCTTTTCTTTTGCCTCGTTTTCGTCGTCTGCGCTTACATAAACGCAGGGCAGGGCGGGAACTGTTACGCCCTCGGCCTGCAGCTGCTTAAGTGCCATAAGGCGGCCGTGTCCGTCTAATACGTGGTTAATATTGTCATGCTGCCATACAAAAAACGGGAATGAAAAACCGTGCTTTTTAATGCTGGCAATAATTTTTTTTAAGTCCTGCGCGTTTCTTTCTTTTAATGTTCCTTGAAGCTCTGTTAGCTGATTTAATTCTATTGTGTCGGATCCGGTGCAATTAATAACTATTTTCATATTTTTATAGTCATTTTTTAGCGTTTTTTATAATAAAAAAGGCGTTAATTGCTTTTTATTGCAATTTAACGCCCCGTTTTTATTCTTCTATCTCCCAACTAATTAATCTGTCTATCTCTGACTGTATGTTTAATCGTATTTCTTCAACAACCTCAGAGTTTTTAATATGCTTTTGTTTTTTTAAGTTTTTCAAAAAAAATCTAAACAATTAAACTTTTTTATTAATGCTTTTATTTGTCCTTTTGTCATTCTGCTAACTCCTTAATTTCCTATAATTTTAAAACTTGGAAATAAATCAATATTTACACCCCATATCAATAAGATAAATCTTATTATTTCATACAGAAATGTTAATGCTATCTGTATGACAAACGGTTTATATAAAGAATTATCTTTCAACGTTCCCCAACTTATAAAAAGTAAAACAAAATTTATCAAAATTAAAGTAAAATATATTTTTTCAAACATTGTCATTTTTCTACTCCTACTAAAGCGTTGTATTTGTCTACAAGTTCATTGTATTCATTAAGTAATGCTTCATACTGACTATCTCTTTCGCATAATACCCGTATATGTTCTTTGAATGTTATAACTTTTTGTGGCTGGATATTTTGTCCCTTGATATAATTCATTTCATACCAAACGTCAAAATTACTTAAATCAACTACTCGTTTTCTTACTTCTTTTTTGCCTTTGTGTTCCTTTTCGTAATATCCGTTTTTTCGTCTTGCTGATTCTCTTGCAACTTCTCTATGTCTTTGTTTCTTTTCTTCGTCTGTCATTTATCCCCTCAAAAATTAGCATAGATCGCACCGCGCTTGTATCTGCTGCACCGTTGCCGGGTTTGGTCTTGGTCGCTTGTGCCGG
>JAKSQO010000037.1 GCA_024404095.1 Clostridia bacterium
CGGCTCGCATTAAGCTCGCCGTTTTTATTGCCGCACAGCTCTTTTTCCCACCCCCCGGTAGAACCGGGGGTTTATTTCCACGCATGAATGCACCAATCAGAAGCTTGCCATTACTGATATTGGTCTGAAAAACCTTGAACCCTACCGCGTAAAGAGCGCAGTAATTATGGCGGCAGGCTTCGGTCAGAGAATGATGCCTGCTACCGAAGATCGTCCTAAGCCGATGGTTACTGTCAACGGGGTTCGTATTATTGAAACTCTTCTTGACGCACTTGTTAAAGTCGGTATTACTGACATTACACTTATCAGAGGATACAAGAAAGAGCGTTTTGACGAGCTTCTTCCTAAATATCCTTTTCTTAAGCTTGTCGACAATGATGAATATGATAAGACAAACAACATTTCATCTGTAATGAAGGTTATTGATAAGGTTGATGCCTGTTATCTCTGTGAGGCTGACCTTTATATCTCAAATCCCGATGTTATCACAAAGTATCAGTATTGCAGTAATATTCTCGGCTCTTATTCACTTGAAACCGATGACTGGAGCTTCAAAATGAAGGACGGTTATATCACCGAGTATCAGAAAGGCAATACATATTGCTATAACTACTACGGAATTTCATACTGGACAAAAGAGGACAGCGAAAAACTCAGATATGACTTTGCGAGAGTTTACAATGAGTTTGAGGACGGAAAGAATTATTTCTGGGAGTTCATTCCGCTTGTACTTCTAAAGGACAGATATAATGTTGAGATAAGACAGTGTCAGAAGTCGGATATAATCGAAATCGACAGCTATCATGAGCTTGGACTTCTTGATCCTTCTTACAAAACAGAATAATAAATATCGGAACAGCTGATTTACGTTCAGCTGTTCTTTTTTCGATAACACTTTTATTTTGTATGCATAGAATGTAGTTGAACACAAGCCTTGAATAACGAATGATATTGTGTTAAAATACATTGTCTGGAAGTGATATTATGAAAGATATCGGGAGATTGCTTCGGCGTGCGAAGCCATATAAGCTGATGATTGCGCTGACAGTTATCGCAATGCTGCTTACGTCTGTGGTTAGCCTTGTTACCCCCGAAATGGTTCGAAAAATGACCGCTGCTCTTGAGGACGGAACGGCGACGGTCAAAATTATGGCAATATATGCAGGTGTGTTATTAGCTGCTTACGTTTTGAAGGGCTTGTTTACATTCTGCTCAAGATATTTTGCTCACGTTGCCGCATGGAAATATGTCGGCAAAATGATGGTTGATTCTTACGGAAAGCTTCAGACACTTTCAATGGGATACTTTACCGACAAGCAGACAGGCGATATGATGAGCCGTGTTATAAACGATTCCCGAAATATGGAAACCTTGATTGCTCACGCATTGCCTGACCTCGGTACAAATATTCTTGTTGTTATCCTTGTCGCTGTTATGGTTTTCAGAATAAATCCTGTTCTTGCGGCAGTTTCTTTGATACCTGTACCGTTTTTGATTTTTGTAAGCAGTAAGTTTTCAAGCAAGGTCAGCCCTTTGTTCAAACGCAATCAGCGTGTACTTGCCGAGGTCAACAGCAGGGTACAGGATAATCTTTCCGGAATAAAAGAAATTCAGGCGTTCAGCCGTGAAGATGATGAATTCAGAAAAATGGCTGATCATTGCCGTTATTACAGCGATGTGAATATAAAGGCGAATTTTGCTGCGGCGATTTTTCATCCGTCGGTTGAGTTTCTTACATCAATCGGTACGGTGCTTGTTATGGGTATTGGCGGAACGCTTGCCTTACATGGCAAAATGTCGACCGCTGACGTTGTCGGCTTCTTTATGTATCTGTCACTGTTTTATTCTCCGATAACCGCTCTTGCCAGAATAGTTGAGGACGTTCAGAGCGCATATGCGGGCGGATGCCGTGTGCTTGAAATTCTTGATATGAAACCTGATATTGAAGACAGCGTGGATGCAAAGCCTGTCGGCAGAACAGACGGCAGTATTGAATTTAAAAATGTTTCATTCTATTATAATAAAAATGAACCCGTTATTGACGATATTTCATTCAGAGTTGAATCCGGTCAGATGGTAGCCTTTGTCGGAGCAACAGGCGTCGGCAAGTCGACTATTGTTTCGCTGATAGAACGCTTCTATGACCCGGTTAAGGGTGATATTTTCATTGACGGATATAACTATAAGGACATAACGCTTAAATCCTTGCGTGAAAATCTTTCAATTGTTTTGCAGGATGTTTTTCTGTTCAACGGAACGATATATGAAAACATTGCATACGGCAATCCCTCTGCGACAAAGGAACAGGTGCTCGACGCAGCGAAAGTTGCCAGAGCGGATGATTTTATAAGAGAAATGCCTGACGGATATGATACTCTGATAGGTGAGAGGGGTGTCAGACTTTCGGGCGGACAGAAGCAGCGCATTGCCATTGCGCGCGCTGTTCTCAAGGACAGCCCGATTCTGATACTTGATGAAGCGACCTCAGCGGTTGATAATGAAACCGAAGCGCTTATTCAACAGGCGATTGACGAGCTTTCAAAGAGCAGAACTGTTGTGGTTATAGCGCACAGACTTTCAACTGTAATGAAAGCGGATAAAATCATAGTGCTTGAAAACGGCGGTATAGCCGAGCAGGGAACTCATGAAGAGCTCCTTGGTAACAACGGACTTTATGCAAGACTTTGCAATGTCAATACAAATAAATTAAAAGAGGTATAAAAAATGATTGTTACAACGATTGAAAAAATTACGGATTATAAGGATATTCCCTATGCTGAGGATATCGTGAAGTTTGTTCGTGAGTTCAAAAACTCAGATATGAAGACGGGCAGATACGATATTCACGGTGACGACCTTTTCGCAGCGGTAAGCGTTTATGATACCGAACCTGAAGCAGACAGAAAGTTTGAAAATCATAAGAAGTATATCGACCTTCAGATTCTTGTAAAGGGTACTGAAGAAATCCACTGGGCACCTGTTGAAAAGCTCAGCATGACAAGCGAGGAGTTTTCAAAGGGCGGAGACATTGCGTTTTATGACGGAGACTCCTGCGGTAATGTCCTTCTTAACGGTGACAACTGTGCAATACTTTTTGAAAATGATGCGCATAAGCCCAATGTTATGCATAAAACTTCAGAAAATGTGGTTAAAATTGTATTTAAAATCAAAAATAATGCATAAAAATACATCTTTTTTATTGACATATTCGACAAATGGTGATATAGTAATTCGGTAATAAAAACACAGGAGATAAACAAATGTTTCAGACACTCAGTATTCAGACTGCTTTTGCAGCGTGGTTAGACACCGCAAAGTTTGACATCGAGCGATGCTTTATCCGTGAAAACCGTTATCAGCTTCTACTTGACGGTATCGGTATTACTATCAAGGTTTCAATTGTTGCGGCTTTGCTCGGACTTGTTATCGGCTTTATAATTGCTCTTTGCAATCTTTCAAAGAACAAGGTTCTTAACGGAATCGGCAAGGTTTATACCGATGTTATCCGAGGAACACCGTCGGTTACACAGCTTATGATTATCTACTTCGTTATTTTTGCGACGGTAGATATTGATAAATGGCTTATTGCTTCGTTTGCCTTTGCGATTAACTCCGGCGCGTATGTTTCCGAAATCATCCGAGCAGGTATTCTTTCAATTGATAAGGGACAGACAGAGGCAGGACGTTCGCTCGGTCTTAAAGGCTGGCAGACAATGTTCTACATTGTTGTTCCTCAGGCTGTAAAGAATATTTTTCCCGCACTCTGTAACGAGTTCATCACTCTTATCAAGGAGACTGCTATTGTCGGTTATGTTGGACTTATGGATATTCAGAAGGCAGGCGACTTTATCAAGAGCGCAACCTATGAGGCTTTCGTTCCTCTTATCGCAACGGCGATTATTTACTTTGTAATAATCAAGATTCTTACCCTTTCTCTGGGCGCAATCGAAAAGAAGCTCAGAAAAGCGGATAATCGATGAGGGGAGGTTGTCAGAGTGATAAAGGTACATAATCTTCATAAAAGCTTTGCCGACAACCATGTTCTCTGCGGTATTGACGAGCATATAACCAAGGGTGAGGTTGTTGTTGTTATCGGACCTTCGGGTTCCGGTAAAAGTACATTCCTTCGCTGTCTCAATCTTCTTGAAATTCCAACCGAGGGCGAGATTCTTGTTGATGATGTAAAAATCAACGACCCTAAGACGGATATCAATGAGATAAGACAGAAAATGGGTATGGTGTTCCAACACTTCAATCTTTTTCCGCATCTGACTGTTAAGGAAAATATAACGCTCGCACCTGTCAAGCTTAAAAAGATGACTAAGGAGCAGGCTGATCAGAAAGCATTGGAGCTTCTTAAGATAGTCGGACTTGAGGAAAAGGCGGATTCTTATCCCGCACAGCTTTCGGGCGGACAGAAGCAGCGTATCGCTATTGCACGTTCACTTGCAATGGAGCCTGAAATAATGCTCTTTGACGAGCCTACAAGTGCTCTTGACCCCGAGATGGTCGGTGAGGTTCTCGATGTTATGAAGAACCTTGCAAAGAGCGGTATGACGATGGTTGTTGTCACACATGAAATGGGCTTTGCACGTGAGGTCGGAACAAGACTCATCTTTATGGATGAAGGCAAGGTTATCGAGTGCGGTGATCCGAAAGAGGTTCTTTCAAATCCGCAGAATGACCGTACAAAATTATTCTTGAGTAAAGTGCTTTAATCGGCATTTTATAATAAATTTTAAAGGAGTTTATTGAAATGAAAAAGGCAGTAAAAATTTTAAGCATTGTACTTGCTCTTGCAGCTGTAATTACACTTTTTGCAGCTTGCGGTAAGAAAGAAGCAGAAACAAAGACACTTACATTCGGCACAAACGCTGAGTTCCCTCCCTTTGAGTTCGTTGCTTCAAACGGTGTAATCGACAACTACGACGGTATCGATATGGCTATCGCAAAGCAGGTTGCTGAGGAAAACGGCATGCAGGCTAAGATTGAGAACCTTGAGTTCGATTCACTTATTGTTGCTGTTCAGAACGGTCAGATTGACGCTGCTATTGCAGGTATGACAATCAAGCCGGAAAGACTTGAGTCAGTTGACTTCTCCATTCCTTACTACAAGGCAACACAGGTTATGATTGTTAAGGAAGGCTCAACAATCACAAAGGCAGAGGATATGGCTGATAAGAAGATCGTTGTTATCCAGGGCTACACAGGTGAGTCTTGCGTTAAGGACATGGGCTATAAGTATGAGGCATTCAAGAAGGGCTCAGAAGCTATCCTTGAGCTTGTAAACGGCAAGTGCGACGTTGTTGTTATCGACTCTGCAACAGCTAAGAATTATGTAGCTGATAACCCGGGTCTCAAGATTGTTGAAGACAACAATGCTTTTGAAGGTGAAGAGTATGCAATCGCTGTTAAGAAGGGCAACACAGAGCTTCTCAATAAGATCAACGCTACTCTTGAAAAGATGCTTGCTGACGGCACAATCGAAAAGTTCGGCGCACAGTATGCTGGCTAATTGCCGATAATATTCAGGCACTCCGTAAGGGGTGCCTTTTGCTTGTATTTATGTAATTTTTACTTGACTAAATGCAAGGTTTATATTAGAATAATAGGTTGTAAAGTATACGGCTCGAATTTTTGCAGAAGGGCAGTCATTTTGCTTTTCTGCAAGAACTCGAACCGTAAATGAATGTGTAAAGGTGATAGATTTATGAAAAGAGAAGCAATAAGAAATGTTGCTATAATTGCTCACGTTGACCACGGCAAGACAACACTTGTTGATGAAATGCTTAAGCAGAGCGGTACTTTCCGTGATAACGAGCAGGTTCAGGACAGAGTTATGGACTCAAATGACCTCGAAAGAGAAAGAGGTATTACAATCCTTTCAAAGAACACTTCAGTTCACTACAAGGACACAAAAATCAATATTGTTGATACTCCCGGCCATGCTGATTTCGGCGGCGAGGTTGAGCGTATTCTGATGATGGTTGACGGCGTTCTTCTGCTTGTTGACGCGTTTGAGGGCTGTATGCCTCAGACACGCTTCGTTCTCAAAAAGGCACTCAACCTTAAGAAAAAGGTTCTTGTTGTTGTAAACAAAATTGACCGTCCGGGCGCAAGACCCGACGAGGTTATTGACGAGGTGCTTGATCTCTTCATTGAGCTTGGCGCAGACGAGGAACAGATTGAATTCCCCGTTGTTTATGCTTCAGCTAAAGACGGCTATTCATCACTTGACTCAAGTGTACGTGAGGGTGATATGAGACCGCTTCTTGACGCAATCCTTGAGCATATTGAAGCCCCCGACGGCGATATTGAAGCTCCGCTTCAGATTCTTTTCTCAAGCCTTGATTATGATGATTATATCGGCAGAATCGGTGTCGGCAGAGTTGAAAGAGGTAAGATACTTCGCGGTGAAACTGTTGCTCTCTGCAAGCAGGACGGCTCAACTGAGAATGTAAAGGTTTCAAGACTTTATCAGTTTGAAGGACTTAAGCGTGTTGAGGTTGACGAAGCGATGATGGGCGATATCGTCTGTGTTTCAGGTATTGTTGACCTTAATATCGGCGAGACTGCCTGTGACCCTAACTGCATTGAACCGCTTCCGTTTGTAAAAATTGACGAGCCTACGATTTCAATGAACTTCATCGTCAATGACAGCCCGTTTGCAGGCCGTGAAGGTAAGTTTGTCACTTCAAGAAACATCCGTGACAGACTTTTCAAAGAGGTTGAAACGAACGTAAGTATGCGTGTTGAGGAAACAGAATCAACTGATACCTTTAAGGTGTCAGGTCGTGGTGAGCTTCACCTTTCAATCCTCATTGAGACAATGCGCCGTCAGGGATATGAATTCCAGGTTTCACGTCCCGAGGTTATTTATAAAAAGATTAACGGCAAGCTCTGCGAGCCTATGGAGCTTCTTATTGTTGAGGTTCCCGAGCAGTATGTCGGTGCTGTTATTGAAAAGCTCGGCTCTCGTAAGGGTGAGCTTGAAAATATGGGTTCACGTGACGGCGGTGCGACACATCTTGAATTCAAGATTCCGTCAAGAGGACTTATCGGTTATCGCTCAGAATTTATGACAGACACAAACGGCAACGGCATTATGAACCAGCTGTTTGCAGGCTATGAGGAATACAAGGGTGATATTCAGACCCGTGAGAGAGGCTCGATTGTTGTTCACGAAACAGGCACAAGCACAGGCTACGGACTTTTCAACACTCAGGACAGAGGACGTCTGTTTATCGGTGCAGGTGTTGAAGTATACGAGGGCATGATTGTCGGCGAATGCTCACGAAACGAGGATATCGTATGCAACGTCTGCAAGAAGAAGCAGATGACAAATACCCGTGCGGCAGGCAGTGATGACGCACTCCGACTTGTTCCGCACTCAACACTCAGCCTTGAACAGTCTATGGAATTCATTAAGGACGATGAGCTTCTTGAGGTTACACCTCAGTCACTCAGACTTCGTAAGCGCGTTCTTTCAAAAGAGCTTCGTATGAAGCAGATGTTCAAGAAGAAATAATTCAATCCGAGGTAATTTATGACAAAGACAGTAGTTGCGCTGGGCAACTTCGACGGTATGCATATGGGACATACCGCAGTGCTCAGTAAGGCTCTCAACGCTGACGGATTTATTCCGTGCGCTCTGTTGTTTACGGAGCACAGCGAAAAGACCCTTAAAGGTGCTGCACCTCCCATGCTTATGACGGACAGCGAACGCCGTTGCTTTATAGCTGAAAAGGGCTTTAGAATTGAAGAGGTCAGCTTTAACTCAATCTGCAATTTTTCTCCCGAAGAGTTTGTGGATGAAATTCTTTGCAAAAAGCTCAATGCAGGAGCGGTTGTCTGCGGATATAATTATCGTTTCGGCAGAAAAGCGGCAGGTGATTCACAGCTGCTTTCTGAGCTTTGCCGTGAAAGAAATATTGATTGTTATATAGTCAGTAAGGTCTCGGTTGATGGCGCTGACGTCAGCTCGACAGCGATAAGAAAGCTTATTGAAAACGGAGAAATCCGACTTGCCAACAGAATGCTCGGCAGATTTTTCGGTTACACAGCACCTGTTATTCATGGCGACAGACGAGGCTCTCAATGGGGCTTCCCGACAGCGAATCAGCTGCTTCCCGATGGTTTTGTGATGCCGAAATTCGGAGTTTACGCAACAATTGTAACTGTCAACGGTAAGCAGTACCGCGGTGTGACTAATATCGGCAAACGTCCGACAGTAGGTACTGATATAGTTCTCAGCGAGACAAATATTCTCGGCTTTGAGGATGATATCTACGGTCAGAATGTTGATATCAGACTTATAGATTTTATCAGACCCGAAAGAAAATTCAGCTCATTCAGTGAGCTTGCACAGCAGATAAAGGCGGATACCGCCAAAGCGGAAGGATGTGAAGCGGAATATGTATAACACTTTTGAAGAGCTTAAGTGCGACTGCATGAACTGTCACAAATGTGTGCTCGGCGAAACAAGAACAAATCTTGTTTTCGGTGTCGGAAATGAAAATGCCGAGGTTATGTTTATCGGCGAAGGTCCGGGCGAGCAGGAGGATCTCAAGGGTGAACCGTTTGTCGGAAGAAGCGGTCAGCTCCTTGATAAATATATGGATGCAATCGGACTTGACCGAAAGAAAAACATTTACATTGCAAATATGGTTAAGTGCCGTCCTCCGCAGAACCGTGACCCTCAGCCGTCGGAGCAGGATGCCTGCATAGGCTGGCTCAGAGAACAGGTTCGCCTTATGAAGCCGAAAATCATTGTCTGTGTCGGCAGAATTTCCGCTCAGCGTTTAATCGGTCCCGATTTCAAGGTTACAAAACAGCACGGTGAGTTTATCGAAAAGAACGGTGTGTTGATGATGGGTACATTCCACCCTGCGGCGCTTCTCCGCAATCCCAACAATAAACCTCAGGCGCTTGAGGATTTCCTTAAGCTCAGAGATAAAATCAATGAAGTATGCGAGCATACATATTGAGGTAGTTTTATGAGTATTCTAAGTCACAGATATCTGAACAGACATACAGGTCTTGAAATGCTGAGAATAATTGCAATGCTTATGATTATTACTTTACATTTTTTCTCTCATGGATTGAAGGGTGCGGTATCGGGCGATGCAAATATTTTTTTATTCAGAACTGTTTATGCATTTGCTTTTGCATCGGTAAATATCTTTTTTATGATAACTGGATATTTTATGGTGAATTCGTGTTTTAAGCTTAGTCGCATAGCTAATGTCTGGATTGAAACAGTTTTTTATTCGCTTCTTATAGGTATAGTTTTATTCTGTCAACATTCGATAAGCATTGTTTCTTTAATTCAATCATTTTTTCCGTATACAACAAATTCATATTGGTTTATTTCAAACTATCTTTTACTTTTATTTATCAGTCCGTTTTTAAATAAACTGATTCAGTCAGTGAATAAAAAAAGCTTTATTTCCTTGATTGCTGTTTTGTTGTTTTTCTTTAGTTTGATCCCCTCAATTTTTGCGGAGAACATGCCTTTAGGTTATAACAGAGGTTATGATGTTATATGGGCTGTTGTGATGTATTTTGTTGGTGCTTATATAAATCTTTATAAAATCAGAATAAAAAAGTCAACTAATATAATTTTATATTTTGTTGTTACAATGGCTGTTCCAGCAAGCTTTTTTATTATTTCTAAGCTTGAAAGTTTAAATAATTCTGTTATTTCAGCTGTAATCGGTTGTACGGTTGGCGGACCGAAAATAATGTATGACTATTCTTCTGTGTTAATATTTTTGTCATCTGTTTTACTTTTTATAATCTTTTTGAATTTAGATATAAAAAATATTCACTTGAAAAAGATTATTGTATTTTTTAGTTCTTTGAGCTTTGCTGTATATATTATCCATGATAATAATTTGATAAGAGAGTGTATTTGGCAGTTTATAAATCCTACAAAGTATTCAGACGATATGTTTCTTTTGGTATATATGATACTATGTGTGGTTGCTGTTTTCTTTGTTTGCTGTTTTGTTGAGTTTATCAGACAGCAGACTTTTGGCAGAATATTAAAAAAAATCGAGCTGAATAAAAAAATTGATAATGTTCAAAACCGCATTAAAAACGGGATTGAGAAAAAATTAAGGAATAAAGGTGTTTGACTATGAAAAAGATTATTTCTGTTCTTCTTTGCGTTGCAATGGTTTTTGCAATGACAGCCATGGGCGCAGGTGCAAAGCAGGACAAGACACTTCGCTTCAACAACGACGGAAAGTTCAGGATTCTTCAGGTTTCTGACCTTCAGGATGATGAGATTCTCAACGGCGTAGCAAAGGATTTTCTTAAAAAGGCACTCGCAGAGGAGAAGCCTGACCTTGTTGTTCTTACAGGTGACAACACAGCAGGTTATGCCTGCAAGGTGGGCATCAAGGCTGTTGATGACGCTCTTTCAAAGGACGCTGTTAACGAATTTATGTCGATTTTTGAAAAGGCAGGCTGTCCTGTCGCAATGGTATTCGGCAATCACGATGATGATGATACCAAGACAACCAAGGAAGATCTTATGAAGATGTATCAGAAATATGATTGCTTTATAGGTTATGACGCAGTTCCCGAGCTTTACGGCTGTGGTACATATAATCTTCCGATTTATGCTTCTGACGGAAGTGACAAGGTTAATTTCAACCTCTGGATGTTCGACTCAAACACATATGATAAGGAATTCGGTGGATATGACTATGTTCATCCCGATCAGATTGAGTGGTATAAGAACACAGAAGCGGAGCTTACACGTGCAAACGGCGGTACACCTGTTCCGTCAATGGCTTTCCAGCACATCATTGTTGATGAAATCTGGGATTGCATCGAGCCCTGCAACGCAGATGACGAGGGCGCATGGCTCTTCGGTGACAGCTATTCAAGAATCAAGCCTGAGCTTCTTAAGGCGGGCAACTTCAAGGAATGGCCGTGCCCCGGAACACAGTCAAGTCTTCAGTTTGAAACAATGAAGGAAAACGGAAATGTGCTCGGTATGTTCTTCGGCCATGACCATAACAATTCTTTTGAAATCAGCTATCAGGGTATCGACATCGTTGCAACACCCGGCTTTACATTCAGCAGCTACAGCAACGAGGACAGAGGCTTCCGTGTAATTGAGCTTGACGAAAAAGATCTTTCAACATACGAAACTCACGTTGTTCAGTGGCAGGATTATTACGGTGAAAGCAAGCTTGCAATGTATCATTACAATATGTTCGCTAAGGAGCTTTCGGGCTGGGAGCACTTTAAAAACGGTTTTATGTATATTGTAATGCTTCCGATTAAGCTTGTTTTCGGCTATGCGTTCTAAAAATTCAGAGGGTTAACTTTGTGAAAAGTTACCCTCTGTTTTTATTCTGTATTTTTTTTGTTATATATGTTACTGCATAGTTGTAAATGAATCCTCCCGCAATTCCGAATATTGCCAGACCAACCCACATGGGATTGCTTATCTTTTTTAAAATCGTTGTTGCTATGGGAAAAACTGTCATATGGAACAGATATATTTCAAATGAGTTCTTACCTATAAAACTGAAAGCTTTATTAAGCGTTCTGCCAATGCGGAATTTTTCAAATGCCGAAAAAATCTTTCCCGAAACAATTGATGCGGACGGAGCAATTATTATAAACGGATACCAGTCCAAGCCGTAGGTTTTTAAACCTGATTTAAAATATCGTTGTGTCAGAAATGTGATTCCGATTCCGACCAGTAAACATATGACGGAAAAAACAGTCAGCGTTTTGTCATTGATTTTTTTACTTCCGAGGCAGGCAAAAATCATATCGATAAGAAATACAAATATTCTTGAAACGCCAATCAGAACAAAATAATTTCCGAAGAAAGTAACGTTAATCAGAATAACAAAAGCGACAAGAGAGAGAATGTGTCTTATTTGTTTTTTACCGCTGTAATCTGTAATAATTCGGTAAAATAACGGTGCAAAAAGATAAAACCACAGTATAGCGGGCATATACCAGTTGGTCTGATGGTCAAGCCCGTTTACTCGTCCGAGTAAGGAAAAATTTCCGCACAGCTCCTGAATAAGGCTGAACGGGTCGGGTCTGTGGATCGCAACCATTCCTGCAAAATTTATTAGGATAAAAGGAATGTAGGACGGTAAGGTTCGCTTTAACCGTCTGCCATAGAATTTCATCGGGTCGCTGTTTTTATTCAGCGAGTAATAAATGCCGAAGCCTGACAGGAAAATAAAAATATCCGTTCCGCCATAGCCTAAGGTTTTTACTCTGTCAAGTAAAAAGGAAGATTCATTTCGGTGTGAAAGAATACGATAAACAGGATAGCAAGTCCCATAATATTTGTTCTGTATTTTGATACAGTATCAATCGAATTTATTAGTTTCAACCCCTTTATTTTTATATAATTATAGAGTATCGGGCAAATAAAGTCAACCCGGATAATTACTTGTAAAATTCAATTGATTTTTGGACATATTTTCATAATTTACTGTACTTTTTATCAATTTGTGGTACAATATATTTTAAAGAATTTTTTGGGAGTGTTTAATATGTTTGATGCATTAAAGGTTAAAAATGAATGTGTCGAGTGGATTCGTGCTTTCTTTGAGAAAAACGGTAAGGGCTGTAATGCTATTGTCGGAATCTCAGGCGGAAAGGACAGCTCTATTGTTGCGGCATTATGTGTTGAGGCGCTCGGCAAGGAAAGGGTTATCGGCGTTCTTATGCCGTGCGGAGAGCAGAGCGATATTGATATGGCTAAGCTGCTCGTAAAGCACCTTGATATTAAACACTACATTATCAATATAAAGGACGCTGTTGAGGGACTTAAGAAGAATCTTCCTTTTGAACTTTCAACGCAGAGCGTTATCAATCTTCCGCCGAGAATCAGAATGTCAACTCTTTACGCTGTTTCTCAGTCGCATAACGGACGTGTTGCCAACACCTGCAATCTCTCCGAGGACTGGGTCGGCTATTCAACACGCTACGGCGACGCGGCAGGCGATTTCAGTCCCTGCTCATTCCTTACTGTTGCTGAGATGAAGCAAATCGGCCGTGTGCTCGGACTTCCCGAGGTGCTTATTGAAAAGCCTCCGATTGACGGACTCAGCGGAAAGACAGATGAGGACAATCTCGGCTTCAAGTATGCTGAGCTTGACCACTATATCAGAACAGGTGAAATTGAAGACCCTGAAAAGAAAGAGAAGATTGACAGACTTCACAGAATCAATAAATTCAAGCTCGAGCTTATGCCTGCATTCAAGCCGGAAATCGGGTAAGGGTGACGGTATGAGCAGTAAGGCTTACGAATTAGGTATTATGGTCGGCAGATTTCAGACCCTGCATACAGGTCATCAGTATATGATTGACAAGGCGGTTGAAATCTGCGATACAGTCGGAATTTTTATAGGCTCGTCGCAGGAATCGGGAACGGAGAAAAATCCGTTTACCTATGAAACAAGGCGCGATTTGCTTAAAGATATTTACGGTGACAGAATATGCGTTAATCCTTTGCCCGATATAGGTGTTGGCAACAACTCACTTTGGGGGGACTATGTACTGAAAAATATTGTCGACCGCTTTGGCAGAACACCCGATCTCATTGTTTCAGGCAAGGAAAGCCGCCGTACAGGCTGGTTTGAAAGTGAGGACGGACTGTGTGTATCTGAACTGTATGTGCCGAAAACCATTGAAATCTCTGCAACTCAGATGAGAGAATTTTTTATAAACAACGATTATGAATCGTGGAAAAAATATACGGACTCGAGAATTTGGGACAGATATGAAACACTCAGACAGGCTGTTCTTTTATCTCAGAACAACAGGGATACAGCGAGTATCTGATAATGAAAGGATGAAAAAATATGAAGCTTGAACCGATTATTCTTTCGCTTCTTGACACCGACCTTTATAAGTTCAACATGGATCAGGTTATCTTCCATAAGCATACTGATCTGACAGGTGAATACTATTTCAAGTGCAGAAACGAGGGCATTGTTTTCACAGAAGAAATGTTCAGGGAAATCAATGCACAGATTGACTATCTTTGCTCACTTCGCTTTACAAAGGAAGAGCTTGACTATCTGCGGGCAATCAGATTTATAAAGAATGACTATGTTGAATTTCTACGCTTGTGGCGTCCTATCAGGGAGTATGTTGAAACGTCACTTTCACCCGAGGGTGAGCTTTCCATCGTTGTCACAGGTCCGCTTTTCTCAGCTATGCAGTTTGAAATCTATCTTCTTGAAATTGTCAACGAGGTATATTTCCGAATGAAATACGATTACGAGGAGCTGAGAGCTTCCGCCAAGGAGAGACTTGATAAGAAAATCAAGGACTTTAATGATGGCAAATATACATTTAAATTCGCCGAATTCGGATGTCGCCGCCGCCTTTCAAGAGAGTGGGAGGATGTTGTTATTCGCCGTCTCTCGCGTGAAACTCAGAACTGTGTCGGCACTTCAAACGTATATTTTGCAATGAAATATAACATTAAGCCTATCGGCACATATGCGCACGAGTTTGTGCAGATGTATCAGGGAATTGACTCAATTCCGCTTGCCTACACCAATCACTATGCAATGGGTGACTGGTATGACGAGTACAAGGGCGATAACGGTACTGCGCTTACAGATACAATAACCACCGATCTCTTCCTGCTTGACTTCAACCGTTCAATGGTAAACAACTATACGGGCGTAAGACACGACAGCGGTGACCCGTTTGAGTGGGGCGAAAAGATTATCAATCACTATAAAAAGTACGATGTTGACCCACGCACAAAACAGCTTCTTTTCAGCGACAGCCTCGACTTTGACCGTGCTCAGGCTCTTTATGACCACTTCAAGGATAAAGCCAAGGTTTCATTCGGTATCGGAACATTCTGCTCAAACGATACCGAGGAGGAAGCACTCAACATTGTTATCAAGCTTCAGTACGTTAACGGCCGAGCTGTTGCAAAGCTCTCCGACACACCGACTAAGGCAATGTGCCGTGATGAGGATTATCTCAAATACCTCAAGAGCTCGGTTGAATTCAGAATAAACCGCGAAAAAATTAAAATGAACTGACCTAAACGGAGGTTAATAAATGAAATACAGATCAGGACACTACACTTCAGGCAGATTTATCCAGAGAAAAAAGCAGGTGCTTACAACCGCTGACGGACTTCTCTCAGATAAGGTTAATTGCCTTCTTATTGATAACGACAGACTTCTTGCAGGTACAGACAGCGGTCTGTGCGTGCTTGAAAATGATAAGTTCAAGCCGCTTTTCAGCGAGGTACTCAGCGGAAGTATTACGGCGATGTCACGTTTTCATGACGGAAGCATAGGCATCTGCTGCGGCAACGGACTTTATGCCGCAAAGGGCGAATCAATCGGACTTCTGCGTTTGTTTGAGGATAAGGTTGTTGATGTCTGTGACGCAAGAGGTTTTCTCTGGGTTCTGACCGAAAACCGACTTATCTGCACGGACTACACCTGTAAAAATGACGATATCAACCGTTCGCTTGAGGGCGGAAAGGCAGTCAGTTTTGCGGTATCCGATAAGGGCATATATGTAGCAACAGAACAGTTTATCAGCATTATTCACGGTAAGCGCAAGGAGTGGAAAAACATTGTTCCACGCTTCAGCACAATGCCGCAGGAGAGAATCAATTCACTCTGCTTTGATGAGGCAGGTTATCTCTGGCTTGGCACGCAGACAGGTGCGGCTATCCACGATAATTGCAGTCTTTGGCTTACAGCTGACAGAATACATACACTTCCTAAAAATGAGGTTTTCAAAATTGTTACCGATAAGGTCGGCGGACGTTATTTTGCTTCTGATATCGGTGTTATTTATCAAAAAAACGGCGGACTTAAATATTTCTCAGCTGACAGATGGGTTCCGTCAAACGATATAAAGGATATTGCCGTTACCGATGACGGCTCAGTTTTCTATGCCGCAACCGATAAGGGCATTTCAAAGATTTACTCCTTTGAAACCTCGCTTATTGAAAAAGCAAACGAGTTCGAGGAGAGAATGGAAAAGTACCATATCCGCCATGGCTTCAATGCCGAGAGAACAATTGAAAACTATGACATGGATACAGGCTTTGTATCTATTTCCGATAATGACGGCTCATGGACAGGCTGCTATGTTGCGGCTGAAGCCTTCCGTTATGCGACAACAGGGGAGCAGGAGGCACTCGAAAAAGCACGCCGCGGAATGAAGGCAATGCTTCTGCTTCAGAAAATCACAGGTCTTCCGGGCTTTACAGCCCGTGCAGTACGTTATCCGGGTGAAGATGGCTACGGTGACGGCAATCACGAATGGGTTATGGCTCCTGACGGAAGCTGTGAGTGGAAGTGCGAAACCTCGAGCGATGAGATGACAGGACATTTCTTCTCACTTTCAATCTATTATGATCTCTGTGCAACAGATGAAGAAAAGGAAGAAATCAAAAATTCACTCTGTGCAATTACCGACCACATTGTACGTAATAATTACAGACTTATCGACCATGACGGACTTCCGACAACGTGGGCTTGCTGGAATCCGGCACTTCTCAACTATGACGACAAATGGTTCTTTGAGCGTGGTATGAATTCTCTCGAACTGCTTGCGTTCTTTAAGATTTCCTACCATATGTCGGGAGATGAAAAATATCTGAACCTCTATAAGCAGTTTGTCAGCGAATACCATTATCCGCTGAATGTTGTTCAGCATAAGGTAAGGGACGCTCACGTCTGCCATATTGACGATAATCTTGCTTTCCTTGCTTCAATCGCACTTCTCCGTCTTGAGGAGGATGAGGCTCTGCGTTCACTCTACCTCTGCGGTATGGAGGATCATTGGGAGTATGAGCGTGTTGAAAGACAGCCGCTGTTCTGCTTTGTTCACGCGGCATTTACAGGCAGGGATGCTGACCTTTCCGAGGGTATTCAGTCACTTCGTGAGATGCCGACTGACCTTATACATTATTACGCCGAGAATTCAAAGCGTAAGGATATAATCTATGATACCGAACAGGAGGAGTGGCACGAGCCGGCACAGCCGAAGTATCCGCTTCCCTATGATGAAAGAAATCTTCACCGCCCCGACGCTTCTGTTTTTGAGCTTGATACCGTGAACAGAAACCGCTCACAGGAGGGTACACTCTACTTGCTTCCGTACTGGTTTGCAAGATATTACGGACTTATTGAAGAAGAATAACAGGAGGTAATAATTATGGCTGATTTTAATCCTTTGAATACGTCAAAGAAAATCCTTGTCACAGGTGCGGCAGGCTTTATCGGCTTCCATCTGAGCCGCCGTCTGCTCTCGCAGGGCGTGACGGTTGTAGGTTTTGACAATATCAATGACTATTACGATGTCAACCTTAAGTATGCACGTCTTAAAATACTTGAACAGTTTGATAATTTTTCATTTATTAAGGGCGACTTGTCCGATAAGTCGGCGATTGATAAGCTTTTCAGCGAGAATAAGTTTGATATTGTTGTCAATCTTGCCGCTCAGGCAGGTGTGCGCTATTCAATCGAGAATCCGCAGGCTTACATTGATTCTAATGTAATCGGATTTTTCAATATTCTTGAAGCCTGCCGTCACAATCCCGTTGAGCATCTTCTCTATGCTTCGTCAAGCTCGGTTTACGGAAATCAGAAAAAGACGCCGTTCTCAACCGATGACGATGTCAGTAAGCCGATTTCGCTTTATGCCGCAACAAAGAAATCAAATGAGCTTATGGCTTACACATACAGCCACCTCTACAAAATACCGACAACAGGACTTCGTTTCTTTACCGTTTACGGTCCGTTCGGCAGACCCGATATGGCATATTTCGGCTTTACAAATAAGATAATGAACGGCGAAAAGATTAAGATTTTTAATAACGGCGATATGTACCGTGACTTTACGTATGTTGATGACATTGTAAAGGGCATTGAGAATATGCTCTGCAATCCGCCCGAGGCTGACGAAAACGGCGACAGAGCAACAGTTTATAACATAGGCAACAACTCGCCCGAAAAGCTTATGTATTTTATCGAGACACTTGAAAAGCATCTCGGCAGAACCGCTGAAAAGGAATTTCTTCCGATGCAGGCGGGCGATGTTTATCAGACATATGCGGACGTAACTCCGCTTATTGAAAAATTCGGCTTCAAGCCGTCAACCTCGATTGACGAGGGACTCGGCAGATTTGTCGAATGGTATAAAAATTATTATAAAATTGCCGACTGAGGAGGAAGCAAAATGAAAGACATAAATTTCGGAGCATTTCCGACAATGATTACCCCGTATAAGGATGACAATTCCGTTGATTACGAGGCAGTAAAAAACATCACCAAATGGTATATTGAACAGGGCTGTACAGGTATTTTCGCTGTATGCCAGTCAAGTGAAATGGTTTACCTTTCACTCGACGAGGAGGTAAAAATCGCGAAGACCGTGCTTGAAACTGTTAAGGAAAGCGGAAAGAATGTTTCTGTTGTCGCTTCGGGTCATACTTCTGACAGTATGGATGAGCAGGTACGAGAGCTCACAGCTATGGCACAGACAGGTGTTGACGCTATCGTTTGGGTAAGCAACAGACTTGACCTTCACAATGACGGTGACGATGTGTGGATTGCAAACGCAGAGAAGCTTCTTTCGCAGCTTCCCGAGGATATCGCAATCGGTATCTATGAGTGTCCGTTCCCGTACAAGCGTCTTCTTACTCCGAAGATTCTTGACTGGTGTATCTCAAAGGGCAGATTCACATTTATCAAGGATACCTGCTGTGACCCTGATATGCTTGATTCAAGACTTAAGCAGATTAAGGGCACAAGCATCAAGCTTTACAACGCAAATGCACAGACACTTCTCTACACACTTAAGAACGGTGCCGCAGGTTATTCAGGAGTTATGGCAAACTTTACACCTGACCTTTTCCAGTGGCTTTGCGATAACTACGATAAGAATCCCGAGCTTGCACAGAAGGTTCAGAACTTCCTTTGTATCACCGCTTTCACGGAGTCACTCGCTTATCCGGTAACAGCTAAATATCATATGAACAAGTCGGGTGTACCGATGTCACTCTGGTCACGTTCACGTGATCCCAAGCAGTTCAATAAATATCAGCAGATGATAATTGATGATATTATGGTTACTGAAAATGAAATCAGAGAGTTGATTAAATAAAAAGAAAACGCAGTACAGAATTGATTTTCTGTACTGCAAATTTTATATTTTGTTTATTATCTTTTTCAGAGGTGCAGTCAGTTTACTGCTGTATTTATTTACAAGTTTATTATATGGTTTCGCTACCGTATATGCACGGATAATATCAATTGCTGAACAGCATATGTATACAGCAAGGACGGCAAATATTGAATACAAGATAAGATTAAGTGAATCAGAATAAGCAGTACCGTGCAGGAGTTTTTTCCATATCAAGTTACGCAGATATGGACTTTCATGAATCAGGTATACACCAAATGTTGCAGATGACAAAATGTTAATGACTTTTGAATTGAATTCAGTAGATTTAACGACAACTGTAAAAAGACTTACGGACATTATTATTGTGCATATGCTTACCTGTCTGCTGAAAAATTGTATGTGTTGAGCAAAAGAGACATATTTTACACCTAAAACAGTAAACAAGAATGTTGATAGGTATGTCAAAACAAATGCAAGAATAAAAACTATAGCGCAGGTCTTTTTCTTTACTTTATAATCAGAGCCGTATAATCTGATATAACCAGCGATACAGTAAAGCATAATCATCCATAAAAGGTTGTTTCCTTCAAAGGTTTTATTTAAAATTGTCGGTATAATACACCATATTGTCAAAAGCAGAATAAGCAGATGCTTATAGGACTTTTTATCCATTGACAGCAACGCTTTATTGATAAACGGATGAATCAGGAATAAAACAAAGTATGAGCTTGCGAACCACCATATACCAAAACTAATCGGCAAAAAAGCTGCTATTAGCTTGGTTAGTGAAAAATCTGCATTTCCTGTTATTACAGAAATTAAGTAAACAGAAACAGAGAAAAACTCTATCTGTCCCCAAAGCGTCAGTACTTTTTTTATGTTGAAATCTGAGCGTGTGTCTGTTATCAGGAAATAGCCTGAAATCAATACATAAATAGCAGCACCTGTTTTGCCGCACATTGATATAAGGTTATACCAGAGCCTGGGAAAAGTGATTGCCGATGAGTTAAAGTCAAAACCGCTGTAAACAGAAAAATGGCTGAATAATATCATTATCATTGCAATTATTCTCAGCAGTTCAATAGCGGAGTTCCTTTTTTTAGCTTTGTTTTGCAAAGTGTTCATATTCTTACCTCTGTTTTATGCTTTTATAAGCTTCTTTTCGATTTTATCTCTGTCAGGTGTTACGTTTACGGAATAGTAGACGTGATAAATCACCTTGCCGAGTGGCGCACCCTGAGGTTTTTTGAGATGCTTTACATATGTGTAGTCAACAGGTACAAGCTTTGCATCCCTTGCCTTGCTGTGGTATGCGGCAATTTCAGCGGCTTCAACTATAGCTTCATCGCTGATTTCCCGGTTATCGCTGACAATGATAACGTGTGAGCCGGGGAATTTCTGTGTGTGAAGCCACATATCGCTCTTGGAGGCGGTTTTGAGTGAAAGTCTGTCGTTCTGCATATTGTTGCGTCCGACAAGAACTCTGAATCCGTCACTTGTTCGGTATTCCATAGGTGCAAGCAGCTTCGGCTGTTTGTCATTTTTTTTGCGTTTGGACTTCATAAATCCGCTGATAACAAGCTCCTGACGAATTTCATCAATTTCACCCTGTGTTACTGCACGGTCAAGTGAATCTGCAACGGTTTCAAGATACTGTAAATCCTGCTGACCCTGTGCTATAAGTCCGGTCAGCATCAGCTCTGCGGTTTTCGCTTTGCGATAGTCCTTAAAATATTTCTGTGCATTTGCGGCAGGTGACTTTGCCGGGTCAGCCTTTATTCTCATTATGCGGTTTTCGTCGTAGTAGTTTTCAATGTCGTAGAACAATGCACCTTTTTCGAGCCTGTATAGATTTGCATTGATAAGCTCCGCACTTATTCTCAGCTTTTCCCGGTCAGCGCATTGCTTCAGCTCAGCCTGTTGCAGACTGACTTTTTTAGATGTTCTTGCAATAGCCGAATCAAGGAGCTTTACAAGGTCGTGAGCCTTCTGACGTGTGCGTTCAAGTCGGTCACATTCAAAATAGAAATCATCAAGAAGTGCCGAAAAGCTCTCGGCACGTGAACCTGTAAACTTGTTTCCATACTGTCTGATCTGAGTAAAAGAGAAGTCAACGGGCTTGCCTGTTTCATCCTTGAGCATGAACGGAATACCTTTTCCGTTGATAAGTGTTTCACGCAAAGCGTCAAGCCTTGAAGCGAGAACATCAAAATTCCTGTCACTTATCTCGTCAACGCTTCCGTCTCCGAGTCCGTCCGCAAGCTCACGGCTTGTCAGCGGAGAAACACCCTGCATTGAGTTGAGGATTGCCGAGGACAGCGACCTGGTCGGATAGCTTTTTATCTGTTCGATTATGTTTTCTGTACTGTGCTCGGTGATGCTAAGCTTTGTCTGGGGCGGGGGAGCGGTATACGGAAATCCGGGCAATATCTGGCGGACTGTTGACTGGCTGAAATCAACACGCTTCATTGCGTCAACGATTTTTCCGTTATCGTCAATCAGCAGAATATTGCTGTATTTTGCCATTATTTCTATTGAAAGTGTGAGCTTGATTTTGTCACCGATTTCATTTGTCGCGTCAAAATCGAGATAGAGTACACGGTCAAGTCCCGACTGACGAATATCAACAAGCGTTGCGTTGACAAGTTTTTTTCTCATCAGCATACAAAACATAGGGGGAGTGGCAGGATTTTCGGGTGCGTGTTCCGTAAAATGAATACGCGGACTGTTGGCACGAACGGAAAGAAAAAGCTTTTTTGTTCCGTTTTTAGTGCGCAGATGAATAACCAACTCCTCACGTGAGGGCTGGTGTATTTTATCAACCTTGCCCATGCAGGCTGTGTCAAGTATTTCTTTTTTTATAAGATTTAAAAATATTCCGTCAAGTGCCATTTTAATCCTCTGATGTGTATCCTAATTTATAGTAAAGAATGCTGTTTTCAAATTTCGCATAAATCGGTGTGCCTGTCAGTACGCCGTCTATCTTGCAGGAGTAGCTCCTGTTTTCAGTGTATTCGCTGACAGCTTTTTCAATAAAATTACTGTCTGTTATTTCAACAGTGGAATCGCCGAAGCTGACGCGAATCACGCTTTGCCCCTCGGTGCCGTAATATTTAACACCTTTACCGTTTGGTATAACAATCGAAATAACCTTGTCACGGGTGATATCGGGGTACTTTAATAGAATATCAGCGTACCAGAATTCTCTGTTACTGTTGTCATATCTCATCATGTGAAAGTCGGGCTTTGAGCCGAAGAAAAATCCGTATTCGCTGTATCTTCCTTTGTTTTCAATTACATATTCCGAGCGGAACGACGTAAGCATAGTATAGGTGTTGTCTCCGATTCTGCATTCGGTCGGGTTGCTGTAAACTGCTTTGATATCTCTGTCATAAACAAATTCGGAATAACCGTTATCAGTATTATTCTGTTTGTCCGATTTTAATTTCTGAGAAGTTGAAAACGCAATAAATACAGCAATTGCAATCAGAGCAATAATGCTGAGTGCGATTACAGCTTTTTTGTGATTATCAGATTTATTTTCCCGGGAAATATCATTTTTGTTTTCGTTATCCATTTTAACACCAGCTTACGGGATTTTCCTGCTTTATGTCAATGATTTCGGTTGTTGAGAACTGTTCATTAAGCCTTTTCTGAAGTACAGGTACAACAGGATTTTCTGTTTCGTAGTGACCTGCGGCTATGAGAGTAATCCCTGCCTGAACAGCGTCGAGAAAATCGTGATGTCCTGCGTCACCTGTGATAAATGCGTCAATTTCGCCTGTGTCCTCAATGAGTGATGCACCTGCGCCTGTGCAGATTGCAACCTTTTTAATCGGTTTGCCTGTATCGGCAAAGCGTACCTTTGAACCGAGTTTTTCGGCGATAAGTGCGGAAAGCTCAGATGCTGAGGCTTCGGGGATTTCTGCGAATCGAAGAATCGGGTTGTCACCGACAACCGCCTTGAAGCCAAGTAAATCGGCAAGTGTATCGTTTGTACCACCCGAAGCGATGTCGAGCGGGGTGTGAGAGCAAATTGCGTTTATTCCGTTCACGGCAAGCTCGTAGGGAACGCTGCCCTTTGTAAAGCTCTTCATTGCACGGAAAATGACAGGATGGTGGCTGATGATGAGGTTTGCGCCGAGCTCGGCGGCTTTTAATACAGCCTGCGGAGTGATGTCAAGCACAACTACAGCTTTTGTGACTTCTGCATTGATATCGCCAACAAGCATACCGCTGTTGTCCCAGTCCTCCTGAGTTTCAAACGGGGCAATGCCGTTGAGGTATTCATAAAAATCTTTTACTGTCGACATTCATTTCACCTCATCAAGAATTTTTCTGAGCATTGCAATTTCCTCGCAGTCAGGCTGAGTTTTTATTAGTGCTTCAAGCCTTACTCGTATACGCTTGAGCTTCTTCTCTTTAAAAGCAACGGATGCTTCGTCATCTCTTTCGATGAATCTGCCGAGAAGAATTTCCGCTTCGCTGTGTTCGGTTTTTATTCCTGTGAATTCAGCGCACATACATATGTAAACCTTGTTGTCCTCAAAGCAGGCGTTCTCCTCAATAATCTCAAATCCGTTCTCGAAGAGATATTTTCTGACGTCCTCGCTGTGTGACTGCGGCTGAAGAATCAGCCTTTTAGCTTTATCCTTTACCCACGGCGCGGCAGTAAGAATTTCCGTGATAAGAATACCGCCCATGCCTGCAATAACGATATCGTCTGCTTCATCGGGCATAACTAATTTCAGCCCATCAGATAACCGAAGCTGAACCTTGTCCGCAATAGAGTAAGAGCGAACTGTTGCTTCTGCATTTTCCAATGGACCTTTTCTCAGGTCTGCCGCTATGGCAGACGGGATTTTTCCCTCAAGTATAAGGGCGGTGGGCAGGTATGCATGGTCGGTGCCGATATCGGCAACACGTGAGCCTGCGCGAACCATGTCCGCCGCCATTTTAAGTCTTGGTTTAAGCTTTAGCATTATTTACTTGCAAGATAAGCATTGATGTCAGCTACAAGCTCTTCAACGTCAACGCCGTGAACCTCACATGCCATCTCAAGGCTTTCGCCTCTTGCTGAGGGACAACCGAGGCAATGCATACCCATGTTGAGGAAAAACTGTGCTGTACCTTGGTCGTTGTCAAGGATTTCACCTATAAGCATATCTTTAGTAACTTCTGTCATTTGAATCTACCTCCAAATATATTTATAATATTATTATACACAGTTTTTTTCTTTTTTCAAGTTTTTCAGAAAATGTGTTGTTTATCTTTGCAAATTTTTATTTTTTATGATACAATATGTAAAACGGAGGCGATGTTATGAAAACATTGAAGAAAATACTGTTTTATATTATTGAATGGACATGGGCCTTGCCTATAAATCTTATCGGACTTATCGGTTTTATTATTTTTGCAAAAATCAGGAAGTGCAAGCATGAAAGGTTTTATAATGCAACAGTTACATATATTCCGGGCAACTGGGGCGGAATTTCTTTCGGCACATTTATTTTTATGAATCCTAAAAGACCTGAGGAATGGCTCAGGAATACAAGAATTCACGAATACGGTCACACATATCAGGCTCTTCTTCTCGGACCTGTTTGGTTTCTTGTGATTGCAATCCCGTCATTCATCTGGTGTAATTTCAAACCGTGTGTTGAATACAGAAAGAAAAACAATGTTTCCTACTACAAGCTCTACTGTGAGGGTTGGGCAAATAACTGGGGACAGAAGGCAACAGGTCTTAAGCAGACAGATATTAAGTGAGGAAATAATCATGAAAGTAACATATAATGCGGCGGCAAAAATCAACCTTATGCTCGATATTCTTGCCCGTCTTGATAACGGATATCATAGTCTTTTTATGCTTATGCAGTCGGTTGATTTGTATGATACTGTTTCTGTCGAAGAAACCGATGACGGTAAAATAACAATTACCTGTGATGTTGAGGGTGTTCCGTGTGACAGAAAAAATATTGCATGGAAAGCCGCAGACGCATTTTTTAAATCAACAGGTTTAAAAAATAAGGGTATAAAAATTGATATTCAGAAGCGTATACCTTTCGCCGCGGGAATGGCAGGCGGAAGTGCTGATGGTGCGGCTGTTATCGCCGCTCTTAACGATATTTATGAAACAAAGCTTTCTGTAAATGAGCTTTGCAAAATCGGCGTTAAGGTTGGCGCTGATGTGCCTTTCTGCCTGACAGGCGGAACCTGCCTTGCACAGAATATCGGCGAGATTCTTTCTCCGCTTCCTGCACTTGACGATTGCTGGATTGTGCTTGCAAAGCCTGACAGGGGAGTATCAACAAAAGATGCATATGACGCGTTTGACACCGCGGCAAACGTCCGTCACCTTGATACCTGCGGTATGCTTTATGCCGCTTCACAGGGTGATCTTTACGGAATCTGTAAGCGTACAAAGAATGTTTTTGAACAGCTTATCGAGGTTCCGGAGCGTGTTCCGATTAAGTCTGTGATGAACCGTTACGGCGCATTGGCTGCCTGCATGAGCGGAAGCGGCCCGACTGTTTACGGCATTTTTGATGATGAATCCAAAGCAATCGCTGCCGCGGAATCATTGCGTTCTGTTGTAAGAAATATCTTTATTACACGTCCTGCAACAAGCGGATTAACAAAAATCAATTGATTTTCGGCTATGTAAACTTCGGTTTACATAGCTTTTTTTGAAAAAAATTCCAAATATCAACCCGAGTTGATAGACTTTGACAGCTGTAAATGCTATACTTTCGCCTGAAAGGGGTCGTAATTATGACGATTAACGAAAAAATATGTATTCTTCGCAAAGATGCGGGAATGTCGCAGGATGAGCTTGCTGAAAAACTTGATGTATCACGTCAGTCAATTTCTAAATGGGAGTCGGGCAAGGTGATTCCCGATTCTGATAAAATAATCGCACTAAGCGAAATATTCGGTGTAACAACAGATTTTCTTTTAAAAGACAGCGAGGAGTTTGCCGTATCTGACGGGATTATGAACACGGAAGACGTAACTGAGGAAAATCCACCATATAATATGATTCCTGTATATCCTGTTGAGGACGATAACATTGAGCTTAAAAAGCCGAAGAACAAGAAGCTTATAAAAAGAATACTTGCGGTTGCAGTTGCCATCTGTGTTATCGCAGGCTCAATTATTGTTGTTCCAGGGCTTCTTGAAAAGCCGATATCATATCCGTACATACTTGTCCACGGTCTCGGTGGATGGGGAGCTGAATCAAAAATTAACAATACTGTTCCTTACTGGGGTAACTCGGCAGGCAATCTTGCTTCGATTATGACGGAGCAGGGACAGGAGACGTATGAAGCTTCTGTCGGTCCGTTCTCAAGCACGTGGGACAGAGCCTGCGAGCTTTATGCTCAGCTGACAGGCACCACCGTTGACTACGGCGAATCGCACAGCCTTGCGCACGGACACGAGCGTTACGGTCGAAAGTACACGCATCCTCTTTTTGAGGGCTGGGGTACAAAGACAAAGGGCGGTCAGATTAAGAAGGTTAATCTTGTCGGACACAGCTTCGGCGGTGAGACGGTCAGACTTCTTACCTCGCTTCTTGCATACGGTGATGAGGCTGAAAAGAATGCAAGCGGTGAGAATGTTTCACCTCTTTTCGAGGGAGGAAAAAAGAACTGGGTAAACAGCGTAACAACTCTCTGTTCACCCCATAACGGGTCAACCCTGTTCTATATTGTTGACCGATTCAAGCTAATTGATATTATTCTTAGCGTGGTTTCAGCCGCAGGCGGTTTAAGCTCAAATACTGTTATCGGTGATTACTATGATTTCAGACTTGAGCAGTTTGGCATAACAGATACATCTGACCCTAAAGCAATACTCAATGATGTATTCAGCAAAGGAACGGACAATGCAGCCTACGATCTTTCACCCGACGGTGCGCTTGAACTGAATAAAACAATCAGACTTGTAAAGGGCGTTTATTATTTCTCATATTCCTATGTTACTACTCAGGAGAGCAAACTCTTCGGAACACAGGTTCCAACGCTTAAAACCAATCCTGTGCTGATGCTTACAGCTGAGGAAATGGGCAGATTTTCGGGTAAGACTGTCGGAGATATTCAGATTGATGAAACCTGGCGCGAGAATGACGGACTTGTAAGTGTTGTCTCGGCACGGTATCCGTTCAATGACGAATGGCAGGAATTTGACAGCGAAAAAATTGTCAAGGGAAAATGGAACGTAATGCCGACGCTGCAGGGCGACCACGGTACTGTTATCGGCTTGCTTGCTGACGCAGGGCAAACGAAGAATTTCTATAATGAGCTTTACACAATGATTGACGGACTTCCGAGACGGTGATATAATAGAAATATCATTTGCGGAAGGTGATAGAATGAAAAAAGTAATTTGCATAATCAGTACGGTAATTATGCTTGTGACACTCGGTACGGCTTGCGGAAAGAAACCGGTTAATAAAGAACCTGAAACCACCACAACCGACAATCCTGCTGATTGGACAGAGTTTGTCAAAAAGGGCGATAAAACAGTAAACAAGCTGAAAATCAGCGATAACGAGTATGAGCTTAATTACGTTGATGATAACGGTAATGCGCTGAAAACCGAGCATTATAAAAACGACAAGCTTACTTACTACTATGTTTTTGCCGCTCCCGATAAGGACGGTAATTCTAATCAGGAGTATTACAGCGGTGACGGCAAGCTGTTTGCAATTTACGGTTCAGACGGACTTACTGACGCTAAGGGTAAAGCAATTTCAGAAATGGATATGCAGAGCATGATTGGTTCATACAATAAATAATCAAAACCACCGGTTCAACCGGTGGTTTACTCCACCCCTATAAGGGGTTGTTA
>JAKSQO010000038.1 GCA_024404095.1 Clostridia bacterium
AGGCTATCACAAATCCCGACAGAACAGTTTCATCAATCAAGCGTCAGATGGGTACAGATTATAAAGTATCAATCGACGATAAGAAGTACACACCGCAGGAAATCTCAGCTATGATTCTTCAGAAGCTCAAGACAGATGCTGAAGCATATCTCGGTGACAAGGTAACTGAGGCAGTTATCACAGTTCCCGCTTACTTCACAGACGCACAGCGTCAGGCAACAAAGGACGCAGGTAAGATTGCAGGCCTTGAGGTTAAGAGAATTATCAACGAGCCCACAGCAGCAGCTCTTGCTTACGGTATCGACAAGGAAGACGATCAGAAGGTTATGGTTTATGACCTCGGCGGCGGTACATTCGACGTTTCAATCATTGAGATGGGCGACGGCGTTCAGGAGGTTCTTGCAACAGCAGGTAATAACCGTCTCGGCGGTGACGACTTCGACCAGAGAATCATGAACTGGATGATTTCAGAGTATCAGAAGTCAAACGGCATTGACCTTCGCGGCGACAAGATGGCTATGCAGCGTCTTAAGGAAGCAGCAGAAAAGGCTAAGATTGAGCTTTCAGGTGTTACATCATCTGACATCAACCTTCCTTACATCACAGTTGACGCAACAGGCCCGAAGCACCTCGAAATGACTCTTACAAGAGCGAAGTTCAACGAGCTTACAGCTGACCTTGTTGAAGCAACAATGGGACCCGTTCGTCAGGCAATGAAGGATTCAGGTCTTTCAAATTCAGAGATTGATAAGGTTCTTATGGTCGGCGGTTCTTCAAGAATTCCCGCTGTTCAGGAAGCTATCAAGAAGTTTATCGGCAAAGAGCCTTTCAAGGGCATCAACCCCGACGAGTGTGTTGCAATCGGTGCATCACTTCAGGCAGGCGTTCTCGGCGGCGAGGTTAAGGGACTTCTTCTTCTCGACGTTACTCCGCTTTCACTCGGTATCGAGACAATGGGCGGTATCAATACAAAGATTATCGACAGAAACACAACTATTCCCGTAAAGAAGAGCCAGATTTTCTCAACTGCTGTTGACAATCAGCCCTCAGTTGAGGTTCACGTTCTTCAGGGTGAAAGAGAGTTTGCAAAGGACAACAAGACTCTCGGTATCTTCCACCTTGACGGAATTATGCCCGCACGCCGTGGTGTTCCTCAGATCGAGGTTACATTCGACATCGACGCAAACGGTATCGTTCACGTTTCAGCTAAGGACCTCGGCACAAACAAGGAGCAGTCAATCTCTATCACATCCTCAACAAATATGTCAAAGGATGATATCGAGAAGGCAGTTCACGAGGCTGAGCAGTTCGCACAGGAAGACAAGCAGCGCCGTGAAGAGGTTGACACAAGAAACAACGCTGACCAGATGGTTTACCAGTGTGAGAAGCTCATTTCAGAGGAAGGCGACAAGTTCGACGCAGCCGATAAGGATGCTCTTAACGCAGGTATCGAGGAGCTTAAGGAAGCTCTCAAGGGCGAGGATATCAACCTTATCAAGAACAAGCAGGAAGCTCTTCAGGCTAAGTTCTATGAAATTTCCGAGAAGATGTATAAGGCAGCTCAGGGCGCACAGGGTGCTCCCGAGGGATTTGATCCCAATGCAGCGGCAGGCGGCTTCAACGGCGGTGCAGGCGCACCCGGAGCTGACGGCTTCTATGATGCTGACTATACTGACGTTACAGACGACAACAACTGATTTTAAACCCACGGGCGCACCGCTTATGCGGTGCTGCCCGAATTATAATGAATAATGAAAAATGAATAACAGATGACTTCGATTCACGGAATTATTCATTATTCACTATTCATTATCAGAAAATGGAGCGAGAATATGGCGGATAAAAGAGATTATTATGAGGTGCTCGGTGTTGATAAAAGCGCGAGTGCCGATGAAATAAAAAAAGCATACAGAAAAAAGGCGAAGCAGTACCATCCCGACCTTAACCCCGGTGACAAGGAAGCCGAGGCAAAGTTCAAGGAGGCTAACGAGGCTTATGAGGTTCTGAGCGATGACCAGAAGAAAGCACGTTATGACCAGTTCGGCCACGCAGGCGTTGACCCGAATTACGGTGCAGGCGGCGGTGGCTTCGGCGGCGGCTTCGGTGACGATATCGACCTCGGAGACATTTTCTCAAGCTTCTTCGGCGGTGGCTTCGGTGGCGGCGGCTTCGGCGGCGGTCGCCGTGCTAATCCCAATGCACCCAGACGCGGCGAGGACTTGCAGTCTTCTGTAACAATCTCGTTTGAGGAAGCGGCAAAGGGCTGTAAGCGCAAGGTGGACGTAAACCGTGTTGAGGTTTGCTCCGAATGTAACGGAAGCGGTGCGGCTAAGGGTTCGTCACCCGTAACCTGTCCCGAATGTCACGGCACAGGTCAGGTAACCGCACAGCAGAGAACGCCTTTCGGTGTTATACAGACTCAGAGAGCCTGCTCACGATGCGGCGGCAAGGGCAAGATTGTTGACAATCCGTGTCAGAAGTGCCGCGGCAAGGGCATGGTTTCAAAGCGCAGTACGCTTGAGGTTGATATTCCCGCAGGTATTGATGACCGTCAGATTCTCAATGTACGCGGTGAGGGCAACAAGGGTATCAACGGCGGCCCTGCAGGTGACCTTCATATCAATGTTAATGTCCGTCCTCATCCGTTCTTCGAGCGTGACGGCTTCAATGTATGGTGCGATGTTCACGTGAACTTTGTTCAGGCGGCAATGGGTGATACAATTCAGGTTATGACTCTTGACGGTCCTGTCAAGTATCCGATTCCCGAGGGCACACAGCCGGGTGCGGTATTCAAGCTCAAGGGCAAGGGTATTCAGAACATAAGAACCAAGGTGCGCGGCGACCAGCTTGTAAGAATTATTGTTGATGTGCCTACAAAGATGAATTCCGAGCAGAAGGAAGCTCTTCTTCATTTCAACGAGGTTATGGGCGGCAATAAGCCCGAACCCGGCGAGAAAAAGGGCGGCATCTTCGGCAAAAGGTTCAGATAAAAGATTTCCCGCAGATTTTCTGCGGGATTTTTAATGTTGTTGACTGATTGAAGGGATTGATATATAATACGAATTATCAATCCTCAGTCGCTTTGCGACAGCTCCTTTCCAAAGGAGCCTTTGGCAGAACAATTCAATGCGTGGTGTTATTTTTGTCTGAAAAGTATTTACCGAGAAATAAGAGTTTAAAACTGTATGCATCAGAATTAAGAAATAATATGACTCCGCAAGAAAGAAAACTATGGTATGTTTTTCTTAAAAATTTTAAAATTCAGTTTAACAGACAAAGAATAATCGGAAACTATATTGCAGATTTTTATTGCGATAAAGCATAGTTGATAATTGAGATAGACGGTTCTCAGCATTTTGAGAAAAACAATCTTGATTCAGATTCAGCAAGAACCGAGTTTTTTAATAATCTTGGAATAAAAGTTATACGTTTTCCGAATAACGAAATAACTGAAAATTTTTATGAAGTATGTACTGTGATTAACAGAGAAGTTGAAATAAGAATTCGTTCTTTATAATAAATGCCAAGGCCCTCTTTTGAAAGAGGGTGGCTTTTGCGTAGCAAAAGACGGGTGATTGTCATTTGATTAAAACACAGAAAGGAACCCCTATGCCATATTCAACCTATATTTTTGACCTTGACGGCACATTGCTTGACACACTTATTGATATTACGAATGCGGTCAACTATGCTCTCAGGCAGATGAATTATCCCGAACGCACCGTCAGCGAGGTTCGTTCATTTATCGGCAACGGAATAAAAATGCTTATCCGCCGTGCCGTCCCGACAGGAACAGGGGAGGCGGAGTACGAAAAAACTCTCGCACTTTTTATGGAATACTACCTTGTTCACGTTGCAGATTTTTCAAAGCCGTATGACGGTATTATCGAAGTGGTTGATGAACTTAAAAATCGCGGCTGTAAGATAGCAGTTGTTTCAAACAAAACTGACAAGGCTGCGGTTGCGGTAGTCCGTCGGTTTTTCGGCAATCGTTTTGATATGGTTGTGGGCAAGCGTGATTGCTTCCCGACAAAGCCTGCGCCCGACTCGGTTCTGTTTGTTATGAAAACTCTCGGCGCGGATAGTGCCGATACGGTTTATATCGGCGATTCCGAGGTTGACATTCAGACAGCACACAATGCAGGTCTGCCTTGCATCGGTGTCACATGGGGCAACCGTGACAGAGCTGAGCTTGTGGACAACGGAGCGGAATTTGTTGTGGACACGCCTCTTGAAATTCCTGAAATATAACAAAAGGGATTTAAGGTTATCTGAAACTCAGATATTAAGCCTTAAATCCCTTATTCTTAATATTATTTAATAAAAACAGGAGCTTTTCTAAGCGTTTTTTCGCACTCTCGGAGTATCGCATACCTTCGGGTCGAAGAAAACGCTTTGTGCATCTAAAGGCAACAGCCACTTGATTTTATGTTACAGTCCGAGAATCATCTGAACTATATGGACAATCTGAAGAATAATATTTCTGAAAACCCCAAAAATCTTCTGGAAAACATTTACCCTTGTTGCAGGTGAGGTGGTGTTGCCGGAGAAATCGGAATGAACTGATGAAATCCATTTAATCAGACCGTTCGGAGACTTCATATTAACTTCATTACCGTTTCCGTCAACGGTTTTCATATTCGGATAAAGTCCGTTGTCAAGCGTATGTAAGTCATATGTGATTACATTAGCGAGGTGGTGGTTATCCGATGACTTTGTTCCGTCAGGATTATAAACGGTGCCGAGAGATGAAAGCCTGCAATTTTCAGGATGATCGTTGTATTTGCAGATGTTGTTCCAGACAGGAAGTGTGGAAAGTGTATAATTTATAATTGGGTCTTTTTCACTTGCGATAATCCACATTGCAGTTCTTGAAGAACCCTTAATAAGGCTTGCGGTTGGAGTCTTGGTGGAAGCAAGAGGAAATGCGGAAGCGAAGTATTCGGGATATGCTTCGAGCATCATCCATACCATTGCGCCGCCCTGTGATGAGCCTGAAATAGCGATTCTTGTTGTATCAATATTGTTTTTGTTTTTCTCAATAAAATCATCTATAAGAGCTCTGAGCGGCTCAATAAAAGATTCACCCCAGAACTCATTTTTGTCCTCGGGAGCACGTGGAAGAAGAATGAATGCACCTTTATCACTAAAACGTGCCTGAAGCTCAGCTGATGACCAGTAGGGCATATTGCTGTCAGCAAGCTGTGAGCCTTTTTTCTCACCGTGACCGATTCCGTGCAGGAAAATAACAAGCGGATATTTTGTGTTGTCGTTTCTGCCTCCTGCGGGTGAATAGTATTCGTAGTCGAGTGTGTAGCCGTTTGTTTTTGGCGCAACACCGGACACAAACTGTTTTCTGAGCCTTTCTATGCCGACAGATGCCGAAAGCGGAGTCTTTGCCGCACTCGCATAAAAGGGAACACTCATCATAACAAGAATAACCGAAAGCAGAACAGATAAAAGCTTTTTCATATTGATGCCTCCTTTACGTTTGGATAAAGTATATTACAATTTGAATATTATGTCAACCTAAAGCTCATATTGAAGTATTTTGATGTGGTTTTTAACAAAAAAATTATATGTTTATAAACAAATGGTATAAACTTAGCGATTATTATTGACTATTTTGCGTATAAATGCTAAAATAATTTAAATATAGGATTGGGGGAATAAAATGAAGATAAAGGAGAAAATAAAGCTTGATTACAACGGGCTGATAAAATACGGTCCGATAAATATTGTTGCCTTCGGCGACAGCGTAACACACGGTGCGGTTGCGGGCAGTGAAATAAACTATGAAACCGTTTACTGGAACAGACTAAGAAAGAAAATTCTGGAAGTGAGCAACTATATTCCTGTCAATGTGATAAATGCAGGCATCGGCGGGATAACCTCGTGGGATTCAGTTGAACGTATGGATTCGCAGGTGCTCAGCCATAACCCCGACCTTGTTATTGTCTGCTTTGGTCTTAACGATGTTAACGGAGAGCTTGACAGATACCTCAGTGCGCTCGGAATAATATTTGATAAATGCATCGAAAGGGACGTTGACGTTATTTTCCTTACACCGAATATGCTCAACACTTACGTTGCTGACGATACAGAGGAAGAATACATGGATTATGCCGCTAAAACCGCCGAGGTTCAGAACAGCGGAAGAATGGACAGGTATATTTATTCGGCTGTGAAGCTTGCGCAGGAAAAAGGAGTTGCGGTTTGTGACTGCTATTCCAAATGGAAAAAGCTGGCTGAAACTGAGGATGTTACAATGCTTCTTGCTAATCGAATCAACCATCCGATAAAAGAAATGCACGAGCTTTTTGCTCAGTTGCTTTTTGATATAATTTTTGAAGAAAAAACAGAGAATATTGAAATTGAAAGTACAATGTTCAGAGAAAACAGATAACGGAAGGTGATACTGTGAAAAAAATAATTTCAATTTTGCTTGCTGCTTCCATAATTTTCGGATGCTTTGCCTTTGAAGCTTTTGCAGCGGACGATAAGGGATTTACCGTTTACAACCCCGATACAGATAACATTGCTTTTGATGTTAAGTATCCTGAAATCGGTAAGAAAATTACCGTATCCGTCAAGGACAGGGAAGGCGAAGCCTTTCTGTATAAATGGTTTATTGATAATAATCAGGTGAATGATTTTACGGATTCGTACACTCCCGTTGATGGCGACAACGAAAAAATGCTGACTGTAAAGGTTTACGATACCGACTGCGAGCTCGTTGGAGAAAAGAGCGTTTTTATAAGCAGTCTGCCTGTTGTTTATATTGAAACCGAAAGCAGAAAGCCTGTTGTCAGCAAGACAGATTACCTTAATGCAAATATGAAAATTCAGGGTAACAGCGAGTTTGATGATTCTTCTGTTCTTTATGAAGGCAAGACTGAGATAAAGGGCAGAGGTAATTCAACGTGGTATTCTGAAAAAAAGCCATACAAGCTCAAGCTTAACAGTAAATCCGACCTTTTCGGAATGGGTAAGAGTAAGCATTGGGTGCTTCTGTCAAACCCTTACGATTCAAGTAATATGCGTAACGATGTTTCATATAAGCTCTCTGAGGATATGGGACTTAACACGCAGAAATGTGTATGGGTTGAGCTTGTCCTCAACGGATGTCACGTCGGACTTTATCAGCTTGTTGAACACGTCAGAATCGAGGAAAACCGCGTCAATATCACTAAATGGGATGATATCGCAGAGGATGCGGCAAAGGCGATTTACAAGAAAAATACCGACATAATGACAAAGGCTGAACGTGATGAGCTTATTGACATTATGACCGAGAATATGAACTGGGTTACAACTGACACAGTAACTTATAAAAATAATTCCTTTAAGGTATCGGACTACTATAGCGTACCTTCAATTACAGGCGGTTACCTGATTGAAGCTTCGGTTGATGTTTCACCAAACGGCTTTGTTGTGCCCTCGGGACTTAAGCTGGTTGTTGATGAGCCTGAGGGAATCGGAGCAGGAATGAAGGAGTACATTTCAGGTTATTACAGTGCCCTCGATAAAGCACTTTTCTCCAATGATTATTGCACGGAATATCAGGGTAAAACAATGCGATACAGCGATTTTATAGATGTTGAATCGTTCGCAAAGGGAATTCTGATAAATGAAATTTTTGAGAATTCCGACTTCGGAACAAAGAGCACATGGATGAGCAAGGATATTGACGGCAAGATTGTGTTCGGACCGATATGGGATATGGACTATACCACTATTTCGAGCTTTAATGTCTGGACAACAGCGAAAAAAGCATGGATAAAAAGAATACTCAGCGATCCGATGTTTATGAATGTTGTCCGCAATATTTATTTCGAATACAGGTACACTGCAATACAGGATATTATCAAAAATGGCGGTTACTTTGATTCAGCTTATGACAAAATAACAGACGCAGCAATAAAAAATGACAGATTGTGGAATAATTCACTGTTGTTTGAGGATAATGCTGATGATTTCAGAATCAGACTTCAGAGAAAAATCAAGTGGCTGGACGAACAGTTCAAAACCCTTGATTCCGCACTTGCTTCGGTTGCGGTAAAAAATAATTATTCACAGTTTATCAATTCGACTGACCTCGAGCTTACGCTGGATAATGATTCGCTTACCGTAAAGCCGTCAAATACTGTTTCAACTATAAAGGTTTTCTCAGACGGAAATCTGATTCAAACAATTGATAATCCGCTTGAGAAAAACACAGTAAATCTCGGTGATGCCGCTGACGGAATTATTACTGTTTACGCATATGATTCAAACGGAATTGCGGTTGCGGGAAAAAATGCTGCAAATCAGAAATCTGTTTCAGCACTGACTGTTAAGCAGAAGTCCGGTGATAAGAAATATGCCGTCGGCGAGAGCGTAAATGCTGATGACTTTGTTCTGACCGCGACATTTACCGACGGAAGCTCAGAAAATGTAATGCCGAGCCTTATTTATACCTACGCAAAGGATTCACTTGCTTCACAGCGTTTCTGCGACGGAAAAGTGACCGACAAAGCGGGCAAGGTATATGCGGTGTTTATGTACGGAAACAATTCAACCGAAATACAGCTCAATGTTCTTCCGACAGAGGATTATCTTACGGTTGAGAGCTTTATATCGGAAATCCCGAATGACTATTCCGATAAGGACTTTTTCAAGGCTCTTTTCGAGGCGCAGACACGCTATGAAAAGCTCAGCAATGCCGCAAAGGCAAAGGTAAGCAATTATTCGGTTCTTAATTCTGCAATGCAGAAGCTGAATGATGCGGCAAGTGCTGATGATGTTTCTGTTATCGGTTGCTACAGTGACGGGGCGATGAGAGCTGACGCAAAGAATAATATTGTTGTTCTTGTAAAGGGAACCTCAAGGTCTCTGATAGTAAAATATCCGGACTCTTCCAAATCCACATACGGCAAAGTAAGCAAGAATGTTCTTAGTGTAAAGGAAACAAGCGGATATGAGCTCTGGACAATAAATCAAACAGTTAACTCCGGTATTGAGTATTTCGATATGTACGCTACATATCCGACAGGTTCACAGAGGGCGAGTATTCGAGTTTACGTAAAGGATTTACTTGTTAATAACACGCGAGAATATGAGGAAACTCCGATTGAGCCGCTTATGACGGGAAATGTTTTCTATACTCAATGTCCCGACGAGCCTGTTTCTGACGGTATATCTGTTAAACTGATAACCGATGACGCAGTGAACAATGTCAATATTGTCTCGGGTGATAAAACAGTTGAGCTCAGCCCGTCAGTTGAGAAAAACGGATATAAAATCTGGAACGGTACAATCGCAGATGATAATGAATACTCAATTTATGTTGAAGGAAAGCTTGCAGCTCAGAGTATAAAATTTAACGCGGTTAAGGGCGATGTCAATTTTGATATGACAATAAATTCCTTCGATGCGCTTCTTGTAATGCAGCATTCGGTTGGCATTACAACTCTGAGTGAACTTCAGCAGAAATGTGCGGATGTTATGGAAAACGGAACAGTCAATTCTGCTGACGCTTTGCTGATTCTTCAGTATTCAGTCGGAATGAGAGACAAATTATAATTATAAGGAGCCGAAAAAATTCGGCTCCTTTTTCTTGGTGTTGATTTATTTCGAAAAAAGATATATAATAATGGAAAAGCTGATATTCGGAGCGTGGTTTTATGAGATT
Organism: Clostridia bacterium; assembly: GCA_024404095.1. Lineage (GTDB taxonomy): Bacteria > Bacillota > Clostridia > Oscillospirales > Acutalibacteraceae > CAG-488. The sequence goes on from JAKSQO010000038.1 coordinate 9,674, forward strand.
CAGAAAATTATTATCTGTTGTATTAAGCCTTGTCTTAACTGTTTCCTGCGTCCCTTTGTCTGCTTCAGCGGAGAGTATTTCTGCGTCTGAATACAGGAACGGCGAAGTTGTAATATACAGTCCTAAGGAGGTTGCAGACAATTTCGGCAATCTCAGTACGGCATCGGACGACGACACCGTTTATATTGATTTTGACGATGTCGGTATCGACACGATTACCGAGCTTGATACATATTCCGAGCAGGATAATATGTATATAGCAGAGACTGACAGAAATGTTGAAAAGCTTTGTGCTGAGCTTAACAAGAGCGGCGACATTATCGCAGAGCCAAACTATATTCTTCATCCGGATGTTTTCACTATGCCGGGTGAGGTAACCAACAATACATATGAATACAGATATGAACAGAAATCATATGTTAACGATATGGTTCATGCTCCTGAAACATGGCAGAAATATGAGCTTACGGGTAAAGGCGTAACGGTTGCTGTTATTGACAACGGTTATGATATAACAACTCCCGATTTCCCGACAAATCTCTGGAAAAACAGCAAGGGTACAGTAGGCTGGAATATTTCAACAAATTCCGACGATATCGGACCGATTTACAGAAAAAGCGGAGGCACATTCTATACCTCAAGTCACGGCTCGAATGTTGCGGGCATCATTGGTATGAGTGCAAATAATCAGGGTGGCGTCGGAATTGCATACGGTGCGGAGCTTATGCTTATTCAGGCGGCGAGATACAATGATGAATCCACAGAACCCGACTTCAGCAGCGCAGCTGTCGCAAGGGCGATTGATTTTGCAAAGGAAAACGGAGCAGATGTCATCAATCTTTCACTCGGAAGCTATGACAATTCAATAATTATGGCACTTGCTATTTCTCAGGCTAAATCTGCGGGTATAATAGTTTGCGCTGCTGCAGGTAATGACGGGTACTCAACAAGCAATTACAAGCAATATCCCGGTGCGCTAAATACAGTAATCGGTGTTATGGCGATTGATAAATACACAGGGAAGCTTGCTGACTTCTCAAATTATGATACCGATGACGGGCAGTATTATGATATTGCAGCCCCCGGCGTTAGCAATCTCGGATGCGGTATAGGCGGTTACAGTACGATGTCGGGTACATCACAGGCAACTCCCGTTGTTGCTGCTGTTGCAGCGTTGTATAAGGAAAAGTATCCGAGTGCAACCTTTGATGAGTTTAAAAATGATCTTTTAAATTCGGCGAAGGACACCGTCAGCGCATACAGCTCAACGAAATACCAGTACAAATCACTTAATGCACTCCGGCTGCTTGATTTCCGTTCGGAGCACAGGTGGGGTGACTGGAATATAGTACAGGAAGCAACCTGTCTTTCGGCAGGTATAAGAAGTCATAAATGTCTTGACTGCGGAAGAGCAGAGAGTGAGTCAATCCCGAAAACAGATCACGATTATGAGATTACGGTTGTTCAGCCCACCTGCCGTCTGCGCGGATATACACAGCATACCTGCAAAACCTGCGGTACAGCGTACCGTGACGAGTATGTGAATTCTCCCGGTCACGTTTATTCTGATTGGTCTGCCGCCGGCTATACAAATAATTTTTCGAGCATTTCAGCAAAAAGAAGCTGTAAATACTGCGGCCAGTCGCAGTCAAAAAATTTCTCTAATGCAATTTGTAACTGCGACTTTGACGGAAATATTATTTCGGGCTTCAACGCAGGAATGACAGTCGATGATTTTCTTGAAAACAATACAATTGATGGTATCGGAACAGTTGAAGTAACTTCCGTAATGGGTGACAGAGTTGGAACAGGCTCAACTGTCAGCGTCAGGTATTCAACAGGCGACGTTGTGAATTTCTCTGTTCTTATCTACGGTGATCTTAACGGAGACGGATGGTATGACGGAATCGATTCGGTTATTGACAGCGGAATCGCTAACAGTATGATCACTGAGGAGGAGGCAGGTGAGTGCGTTTACGCAGCTGCGGACTGTAATCACGATGGTGTGATTGACGGGCTTGACGTGTTGATTCTTCAGGATGCGGGTGTTCTGCTTGCTGATGTTGACCAGTCAAAGAGCGGTGATGAACTGCTTTCAGCAAGCTCCGCATACACAGAATATGCAGCTTTGATTTCTCAGACTGCTGACGCAGGCGGGGAAGTAAAAAACAACGTGCCGACGGCTGATCCTCTGAACTCGATTAAGAACGCTTTAAAGGATATCGTTGCTCTGATAAAATCAATAATTCAATTTGTCAAAGCAGGATATCCCGGACTTCCTTTTGAAAAATAAATATAAAAATTATTTCTTTATTAAATCATTTTTTGCGTTATACATTGCGTTAAAAAGTGAAAGCTCGTTATCCTTCGGGATATCGCAGGAATAATGCCAGACCATAGCTCCGCCGAGACCGCGGTTGATTGCCCATTGCGTCTTCTCGTAAACAATATCGTATGTGTTAAACGAGAAGGTGAGACCTGTTCCGTCATCGTAACAGAAGCCTTTGTCGTCAAGCTTATTATACCAACCGTCATAGCCGTACCAATAGGCATCCTTGGTTACAGGTCTTGCGTAAAACGGAATTCCGAGGTCAAGCTGTTCCTTTTTGTAGCCGTTGAGAATCATCTGTCTTATGCATTGCTTTGCGCTTTTGAGGGAGGCGTGAGTTCCGTCTCTGTCCCAGATGTCATAAGCCATTACCTCGACCATATCAATAACTTTCATTGCTTTTCTTGACTGCTTTGTGTTCCATGCCGAAATTGCACAGCCGATTTTAAAATCGTCACCGAGACATTCATCCAATGAAAGAAGAAAGCGGTCAAACACCTTCCAATGAGCTTTTGTCAGCGGGTATTCGTAATCAAAGAACACACCGTCAAAGTCATATTTTATAAGCACATTTCTGATGTTCTGTTCAAGCTTTCCGCTTTGAAAGGCTATATCGTGGTAATTAGCCTGGTCGTCCATCTGTTCATTCCAGTCCGATGATGACGTGGTATAACCCGGACCGATAAGATTAAGATAGAGATTAGCTGAAGAATCCTTCATTGCGTCTCTGATGTTCTTGAGAATCAATTCAAAGTTTTCGTTGAGAATTATTTCACCCTCGGTGTTGAAGTTCGAAATACCGATAAGAATTACATCTGTAAGATCGGCAAAATGTGAAGCGTCAATTCTTGAGGCATCCGCAAAATTACTGCCGACAGCGTAGGTTGTAAGTCTGAAATCCTCTGCACGCTGAGAGACAGATCTTATAGGGAATGATGTAAGTGTTACAATCAGCGAGAGTAAAAATGAGCCTATTTTCTTAAAAAATATCATTTTATCACAGCCATTCTTTTTTATTTACTGTTGATTATCGCTGTATATGCTTCCATCAGCTCAGAGCCGCAGCGTGTGCTGATTGTCATAAGCATACAGTTGGTCATATCCTCGGGGTTTTCCTTATAGAAAATGAGTGTGCCTAACAATGATTTCGGGGTGCAGATGTCAGGGTACATATATCCGAGCTCATCGTTAGTGATACCCATAAGCACAAACTTCTTGCCTGCGTTTTCGGGTTTATTAAGAACAATATTTTTCAGCGTATCGTACTGCCAGTCGTCGCCTGTCCACGAAGTTTTGCCTGTCCATAATGCTGTGCCGTTATAATTCGGGTCAGTACCGTATACAAGTGACGGTGAAAGCTCACCTGGTGCGGTAAGAACAATAACCTTATTACCGAATTCAAGATAGTTTGTTTCAACTATAACTCCGTAGCCTGTTTCTGATTTCGGAGTTGTAACAACATTCTCTCCGAGAAGTCCCGATACGCTTCCCCACGCCATAATGCCGTAATCAAGGGAGAGGAGAGTCTGAGTGTTTTTGATGTTAAGTGACGGCTTAAGGTTAAGCGATTTGTCTATTGAGTCAATAATAAAATGTGCAAGCAGATAGCCCTTTTTCATATGACCCTCAAGGCTTCCCTCAAGCTTATCAAACTGCTTGTTTGTATACTTTTCACCGTAGCGTTCAATCCAGTCCTCTTTGGTCAGCGCACGGCTTTTTACCCATTCATCAGCTTCAATATCGCGCGGTTCTCCGCTTTCACACGGAGCACTCGGAGAGCTTACAGAAGCCTGACTGCTCTGAGTGAATACGAGGTTGTAGCCCGCATCGCTCAACGCAAGAGCCATAAAGTACGGGTAATCCGTACACATCATTCGGTTGTTGTCCCATGCACCGTAAGATGTCGGGTGAGCACCGATATTTGTAAGAAGCGTCTTTTCTCCGCTGATTCCCTCAAAAAGGAAGCACGAAAAAGTGTTCTTTGTCTTAACACCGCAGTTCAGCTTATCTCCGCAGCCGTCAAGCTCGTCTGTTTCAAAGAAATAGAGCTTGCCCTGTTCCATTTTGCCGTATGCTTCTTTTGCACAGTTTGCAGCCTGAGCGCAGATTGTTTTTTCCATAGTTTCGCTGAGGCTTCTGTCATAGTCAGTAAACGGGTTGAGCTTGTTGAGGAAAAGTGACGGAACACTCATTCCCTGAACGTCAAGTCCTGCGTGACAATGGGTTGCACTCACGTTGCAGGAGAGAATATCGTCGGCAGATACACCGAATGATGAAAGCTCGTTGATGATATTCTCACGGATTTTTCCGCAGGTGCCTGCTGTGATGCCGACGCCGTCCACGCTGATAAAAATAATAATATCCTTAATGCCGTTGTTGTTTTCATCTGAGCCGCAGGTCAGTATTGCCATGTTCAGCATCTGATCTGTATAGAGCTTTGAAACAAAGGTCTGATAGCCGCCTGTGCCTCGGATAATTTTCAGACAGCTTCCGTTCGGATCACTTTTGCCGTCAGCGTTGCAGCGCCACTTAACGGGAATAACGCTTCCTTTCGCAAAACCGCCTTTCCAAGCGTTTCCGCATACTTCACCGTCAGTACCCTTGAAAAAGGTTTCATTTTCAGTTGAAAGGTATTCTTCGTAAGACGGAATATCTTTCTGCCGGGTGAGCTTCATCAGTATGTCAAAAAGCATATCGTGAGCCGCACCGAAAATATTATCGACAACATGAGCCCATATGCTGTACGGTTCACCTGCGTTTGAATCCGTTTTAGCAAATGCCTGAGATGAAAAAGTAAATGCAATGATAACGGACAGCAGCACAGCTGTCATTTTTTTTGTGATTTTCATATTGTTTCTCCTGTAACTGTTTCTGATTGTTTTATTTTTGTCTGCGCTGAATGCGACAGACTCTTTTGTTAATCGAGTATTCCGTGGATGTTATTCTGCAACATTGGTGCTTCTCTGGAAAATCTTGACGTTATTTCAGTAGTTTTTCCCTCGTCACCGCTGTTTACAAATGCCTGCATTACCTCAAGCACGTGGAAGGTCTGCTTGTATGAGGTTCTCGGTTTTCTGCCTGTTTTAATTGCTTTTGCAAAGTCGGCAAGACCGAGCGCACGGCTGTTTTCCTTGTAGTCAAAGCAAACAGGGATAACTTTTTCCTCACCTGTTTCTCCGTCAAAATATTTAACCTCGTTACCGAAGCAGTTCGGGTCGGGGACAAATAACGTACCTTTTGTACCGTGTATTTCAATGTTTCTCTGATTTGATTTATACACATCAAAGGTTGTTGTTATCGTACCGATAACTCCGCTTTCAAAGTGGAGTACGCCTGTAAGAAATGTCGGCACATCAACTGTGATCATCTCTCCGTTATGCTCCTTGCAGGTAGCGGTTCTTTTCTCAAAGGATTTATGTGCAACACCTGTAACACTTTTTACTCCGCCTATAAGATTTATCAGAGCTGTTATGTAGTACGGACCCATGTCCATCATAGGACCGCCGCCGTATTTGTAGAAGAATTCGGGATCGTGGTGCCACGATTCGGGACCGTGTCCCATCATAGCCGCAGAAGCGCCTACTATCTCACCGATATTTCCGTCATCAATAAATTTTCGGCAGGTCTGAATGGATGCGCCTAAAAATGTGTCGGGTGCGCCGCCGATCATAAGACCTTTTTCCTCTGCAAGAGCAACAAGCTGCTTGCCTTCTTCAAGTGAAGCACCGAGCGGCTTTTCGCTGTAAACGTGTTTGCCTGCTTCAAGAGCACCCTTTGAAACCGCAAAATGCTCATACGGTCTTGTGATATTCAGAACAACCTCTATGCTTTCATCGGCAAAAAGCTCTTCCATTGTATCGTATACCTTTGGTATGTTGTACTTTTCCTGTGCTTTAAGAGCACGCTCCCTGATAAGGTCGCAGACCGCAACTATTTCAAGCTCTTTAAAGGTTTCGGTTATGTTTTTAAGGTAGATACCGCTTATGTCGCCTATGCCGACAATACCGATTTTAGTCATAATTTCACTCCTCATATTTTTTTACTGAAAGTCCGTTTTTAACAGCGTATTCCTTGCCTTCGCCTGCCCACAGCATACCGCGTTCCATTATTATTTCAGCGGCAGGGGAGTTGTCGAAAACATCATCGTGATGACCGAGAGAGTTATAGAAAACTCTGCCGCAGCCCCAGTATTTTGTCCAGACGACAGGCATATCGACCTTTTTGTTTGATGCGTGGTAGTAATTCGCAACAGGAAATCTTGTTGTTGCAAGAACCTCAACCGCAGGGTCAATATGCAGATAATACTGCTCACTGCAAACCTCAAAGTCTTCAATGCCCTCGACAATCGGGCTTGAACCGGAGCGGACATTAACTGTGTAATTGGTTCCGTCACCGCCGGGATGACTTACCCATTGACCACCCGTCATAAACTGCCACTCGGTATCCTGTCGGAACGAGTCACACATACCGCCGTGACATCCTGCGAGACCCGTACCGTTGGCAACTGCGGCGCAGATATTTTCTCTGCATTTCTGAGGTATTTCACCCATAGTCCAGCAGGGGACAATAAGGTCAAGGCTCATAAGGTAATCCCTGTTGAGCAGGGTGTCGAGTGTGTCGGTTATTTTGACCTCGTAACCGTTTCTCTCAAGCAAGCCTGCAAAGCGTCTTGATACGAGCTTCGGCTCATGACCTTCCCATCCGCCCTGAAAAATAAGGGCTTTTTTCATTTTATCCTCTCCTTTGTCAAAAGAATAGAGCAGGTATTGTAAAATTAAAATACAATAATATCCTAAGTTTACTATACTATATTTGTATTGATATTTCAATTTATTTCTTAATTAAAAAAAGAAATTATATACATTTAACAAAAATTGCTGATAAAAATTTACGTATAATCTGCTCGTTAATAGATGGCACAGCATTCGGTTTTAAGAATGAAGAAAAGTCGGATGCTTGTTTTTCGGAATTACAGTAATTGTTTTTCGGAATTACAGTAATTGTGTTGTAATGTTCTGTAAATATGTTATAATTTATAGAAATGCAGGCTCAGAAATACCTGCAAACGATAAATAATCTGACGGAGGATCTTTACTGAAAAGATGAAGTTATATGTTTATATATTTGCCGTACTTTGCGTGACGGCGCTGATTGCGGTATGCTGTTGTTTTATGAAAAAGAACAGAAATTCGGTTACGGGATATATGAGAAGCGAAAGCTATGTCGGCGGAGTTATGTATCAGCAGTCGGCAGAGGTTGCGGTACTTTACAGGCAGTCCTTTGAGCTTGCAAGGTTGAAGCTTGACAGGCATCTCGAAGAAAACCGTTCAAGCGGAAAGAATCTTGCGATTGTAACAGATATTGATGCCACGCTGATTGATGACAGCGGATATTTTTCGGGAGTTCTGACTAACGCTCACGGACGGGCTGAAGAGGGTAAAGCTCCGTGGAATAACAAGGACTGGTGCGGATATTACAAATCAGCGGCATCCGAATCCTCAAAAGCCTTGCCGGGAGCTGTGGAGTTTATAAATTACGCAAGACAGCAGGGAGTACAGGTATTTTTCATAACAAACAGACCCTACTATGAGCTGGATTTAACTGTTCATCAGCTTTACAAAGAGGGCTTTATAGACGAAAAAATATTAAATGAGTATTCGGGATTGGCGGCTGACGGAGTGAATCTTCAACGGCAATTTACAGGTGATGAACTTCAGCGGTTCAAACAGAAGGTAAACAGCGAAACGGAATTTGAGTTGGGTGACAATTATTTTTCTCTTAAAAATGATTATACTGTTCAGGTTCAGGGTGCAAATCCTTCAATTGACAAGGCGGAAAGACGAAATAATGTCGCAAAGAAATTGGGCGAAAACGGCGTTGTTGTAATGTATCTCGGTGACAGTCTGAACGATATGATTTCTGTGGATGAGTATAAATATACCGATTATTCACAGGACGAAAGCAATCAATTTGATCGGAAGCTCGGAAATGCGGCAAGAAACGAAGCTGTCATGAACGAACCATGGAGGGACAAGTGGGGTACGGAGTTTATTATTATGCCGAATTCAGTATACGGTGACTGGCAGAAAGCAACGTGGTTTCAAAAAGATGTTGATGAAAAAAGCGAGATGAACGCAATCAGAAATCAACTATTGAAGCATTCGTATCTGAATTCAAAGGTGTGGTATAACGGTGCGTCACCGACAGGAAATGATGTAAAATAAAAATTTAAGCCGCCTGATATGACTGATTATCAAGCGGCGTTATTATTGATAAGAAAAGAGAGCAGCCCGAAAACTGCCCTCTTTGGTGCACCGAAATCGGTAAAATCCGAACCTTTCTCTGCCGCTTCAATTTCGGCAAAGGTGATTGTTTTTGAACCGTCTTTGAAGTTGAATGTGATAACCATTTTGTCATCGTCAAGATAAATTGCGTTGATAAATGTATCAATCAGTTTGCGGCGGTGTTCAAGTTTTTCTATGTTAAGCTTTCTCAATCTGTGGAACCAAAACAGTATCTGTTCTCTTGTAAGAACCGGTTTTGACATTTCTTCTTTCATTATCTGAACCGAGAGTTCGCCTTTTTGCTGTTCAAGTTCTTCAAGTCTTTGTTTGGTTGACGGTGTAATTATGCCTTGCTCTATTGCGTTCAGCATATTATTTATAGCTTTTTCAGTCTCTGAATACCGTTTTTGAAGTATCGGTAAAACCTTGTTTTCAGAGCCTAATTTTTCTAAAGCCATATCAGTAAGGCGTTCAATCAGGTCATCATCAAGAATGATTTTTTGTATCTGTTCAAGGACTAAATTCTCTATCCAATCCTTTTTTACAGTCTTCTTATTACATCCACGGTGTTCCTTTACGCTGACACATTTATAGTATCTGTGAACATAACCGGTGTGACTTGTACCGCTTTCGCCAACCATAAAGCATTTACATTTTGCACAGTAAAGTTTAGTTGTCAACAGATATTCATCTTCGGCTTTATGTTTAGCCGGAGCTTTTTTATTTAACGTCATTCGCTCCTGTACTCTGTCAAACATTTCTTGAGTTACAATGGCAGGAATACCTCCGGGGATAACAACATCCTTATATTTATATTCACCTATGTACTTGCGGTTGTGAAGCATACTCGTAACATTATCCGTATCAAGTTTGCCGTTATGCCGCTGTGTTCTGACACCACGAATATTCAATTCATCAGCTATCTGCTGCATACCCATTCCGTTGGCGTACATCTCAAAAGCATCCGCAACAGCAGGTGAAGTTATGGGATCAAGCTGATAATGTTTATCACTGTCAATAACATAACCTATTGGTAAAGTACCGCCGTTATATTTGCATTTAAGAGCATTTTCTTTCATGCCACGGTTTACCTTTTCGGCAAGTTCAACGGAATAATATTCTGCCATACCCTCAAGCATTGTTTCAAGAAGTACGCCCTCGGAGCCTTTTGAAATAGCTTCGGTTGCAGAAACAACCTTAACGCCGTTCTTTTTTAATGCCGCTTTATAGTGAGCAGAATCAAAACGATTACGGGCAAATCTGTCAAGCTTCCAAACTATAACAACATCGAAATTTTTTCTGCTGCTTTCTTTAATCATCCTTTGAAAGTCAGGTCTTTTATCGGTTTTTGCAGAAAATGCACGGTCAATATATATGTCAACTATATTGATGCAGTTCCGTTCAGCAAATTCCTTGCACTCACGAATCTGACCTTCAATAGATTCTTCACGCTGACTGTCAGAGGAATATCTTGCATAAATAACACCGTTCATTTAGAACCTCCTTCTTGATTTGATATCTTGGTGTTTATTATTTTTATAATAGTCTTATTCTTTTCCCACCCGATATCTTCTAAAAAGGTTGCAAAATTACAATAATGATTTAATCTTTCAACATATGTATCCAACCAATTATAATATTTCCAATCATGTATTCTAAAAATAGAATTTAATTTATACTTTACATTTATTTCGATATTAAATTGGTATTCAGAAAATGATGTATCATCTTTATTCAAGTAGTATTTATAAAAGTCATTCTCAATAAATGTATTAAAACCACCAAATAATACTTTAATTGTTAAAACAAAAAGTTTTGTATCAATTATTACTGTATTTTTATTTGAACGATAAGCTTTTGATCCTTTTGGTAAGTTCAAATTGAATCGGCGATATATTGCACCATTTTTCTCTTGCATTAAAACTACATTATCGTAATTTCGTGTTTCTGATTCACATAAAAATGCACTTCTATTTTGAGGATTTTCAGAGAATAATTTAAGAAATCTATTATCGAGAAGAATGTCGGGTATGGAGTTTTGATCTAATGAAATAACATTTTCATTTAAATGTTTCAAATTGAAATAATCGCCAATAAAAATAGAAAGATTATCCAATATGCAATATTCTAACAATTCGATTAACAAGTCTGTTGATTCATTTGTTTTCGCAATTATTCTTTTGTGTTTATTAACTCCAATGAAATCAAAGCTTGTGAAGTTACCATTTTGCCACTGCCTTTTTATAGCTTTATTTTCACAAAAAGAAGAGTTAAGATATTCTTTCATGTTTTCTGAAATCTTGTAGTTTGGAATGGAAAGTAATTTATTATTATTTTTTTCGTCAACAATAAAAGCACCTTTGTATTCAATAGTTTTATTTAATTTAACTATGTTGTATATTAATGTAAGACTTATTAGTATAACAGTAAAACTTATTCCGATCAGCAAGTTGATTATAGGGGTAGTTTCAAATAATTCTCCTAATGAATCTGATGCAATGTTTATGACTACGCCTAAAATAACCGAATACAAAATGATATTTATTGTATTGCTTTTTTGTTTTTTTAATTCATTAATATACTTCATAAAATAAACATTCCTCAATCAGTAATAGTGTTAAAAACATTATTGTTCTTTGTATTTCAAAATTGAATTTTAATATATAATGTGGTTTTAGGAGAATCCTAAAAAAGTGCCGTGCATATGCAACGGCGATGCTTGATAAGACAATGCCGCATTGGATTTCAAGCATCCAAGCGAATTTGTGATATCCAAATTCATTGCTTGATAAGACGATACCGCTTACAAATGGAGTATATCATATCCTAAAAGAAAAGTCTATAATAAAATCTATATTTTCAAAAATAATTTGATTTTTTCAATTTTATTGTTGCTTATTTATTGAGCTTGTGATATACTTAAGATTGTTGAAATATATCCATAGGAGGGCTGCACTTTGGCTCGCTCATACAATAAACTTTGGAAACTGATGATTGATAAAAAGATGAATAAAACACAACTCCGTGAAGCCTCAAAAATCACTACTAATGCAATGGCTAAACTCGCAAAAGATGAATCAGTACCGCTCGAAACTCTTGAAAAGATTTGTGCCGTTTTGCATTGTAATATTGAGGATATTGTTGAAGTATCATACAGCGAAAACGAATAAAGCCTATTTGAAATATAACATATTTAAAATCCAATATAATGGACAAATAATGTGATATTATGTTTCTGACAGTTAGAATGGAGAATCGTTATGACAAAACAAGTTGCGTATAAGACCTCTTATATTAACAACAGAAGATATTTAGGAAATAAGTATAAACTCCTGCCGTTTATTTCGGGCGTTGTTCAGCAAGAAAAATTGATTTTTGATTCGATACTTGACATCTTTGCCGGAACAGGAGCAGTATCTTCTGCGTTTACAGACAAGTGTATTATTACAAATGATATCATGTATAGTAACTATATCTGTAACTACGCTTGGTTTGCCGCTGAACCATATGATCCCGAAAAGATACTAGAATATATTGTTAGATATAACGAAAAGAAAAAATGCGGTCCAAATTATATGACAAAGAATTTTGCTGACACTTATTTCAGCAAAAAAGACTGTGCGAAAATCGGTTATATTCGTGGAGATATTGAACGAAATTATAAAAAAGGCAACTTAAATGCAAGAGAAAGAGCCATTTTAATTACCTCTTTATTATATGCTATGGATAAAATAGCAAAGACTTGCGGGCATTATGATGCGTATCGAAAAGGTGTCGAATTTGATGCCTCATTGGAATTATTGGTTCCGCTTGCAGAAGTAAATAACAATCCGAATAATCTCTGTTATAATTGCGATTCAAATGAACTCATAAAAACGGTATCTGCTGATTTGGTTTATATTGATCCGCCTTATAATTCTCGCCAATATTGTGACGCTTATCATCTCCTTGAAAATGTTGCGAGATGGGAAAAGCCTGAAGTATTTGGTGAAGCAAGAAAAATGGATAGAAGCAGCTTAAAAAGTAAATATTGCACCAACGAGGCTACTTCTGCATTTGAAGACTTAATCGAAAATATAAATGCGAAATATATCCTTTTATCTTACAATAATATGGCCGAAAAAGGAAATGACCGTTCTAACGCAAAAATTTCGGATGAAGATATCATGCGTATTTTAAGTAAAAAAGGAACAGTTAAAGTTTTTTCAGAAGATTACAAAGCTTTTTCAACCGGCAAATCTGATATAAAGGATAATGCAGAAAGATTGTTTTTATGCATTTGCTTTTAAGGAAAGGGTTACATAATGATTCAATCACCTTTAAATTATACCGGCGGTAAATTTAAGCTTTTGCCGCAAATACTGCCGTTATTTCCAAAAGACATTGATACATTTGTTGACCTTTTTTGCGGCGGGTGCAATGTAGGCTTAAATGTTGAATGTAAAAAAGTGATTTATAACGATTTAGACGAACATCTGCTCTATTTATATAACACATTCAAAAATCTTGATAAGGAATCAACATTTGAATGGATTTATCAAATTATAGAAAAATATAATCTATCAAACGTCAGCAAAAACGGATATGAATATTACGGTTGTGAAAGTGGAAAAGGTGTCGGAGACTATAATCGGGATAGATTTCTAAAACTTCGTGAAGATTTTAATACAAAGACAAGCGAAGATTACTATTACTATGTAATGCTTTATGTGATTATTGTCTATGCTTTTAACAATCAGATTCGCTTCAATAGCAAAGGGGAATTCAATCTTCCTGTAGGTAAGCGTGATTTTAATCAGAAAATGAAAGAAAAACTGAGTTCTTTCATCGACAGAATAAAGAGTCAAAATTGCATTTTTTCTTGTAAGGATTTTCGCGAATTTAATATCAGCACTTTGACAAATAACGATTTTGTATATGTCGATCCCCCATACCTAATTACTTGTGCAACATACAACGAGCAAGGTGGGTGGGATGAGCAGTGTGAAAAAGACTTGCTTGCTTTTTTAGATAAACTTTCCGAAAATAAAATACGCTTTGCGTTATCAAATGTTTTGAGAAGTAAAGGCAAACAAAATGATATTTTGATTGCATGGATTGAAAAAAACAAGGATAAATATAATGCTATACATCTGAATTACAGCTATTCTAACTCAAATTATCAAACTAAGGATAAAACATCCGAAACAGAAGAAGTTCTCATAATAAATTATTGAGGAGTGTTGAAAATGCCTGCATATAAAAGTTTTTGTTGGGGATTAGGCACAACAAGTTTCAGAACAAAATACTTTAACAGAACTATAGAGACACAACTTTCTTTATTGAATTTATTTTGGCAGCATCCTGAAAATATTAATGAAGCATGGGAAAATAATAGCGTTTTACAATCCCGTTATTACGAGCATATGAAGAAACATGGTTTTGTTTCAGGCGATGCTCCCCGAAAAGATAAAGATGCACGAGAAAAGACCTCAGGATTAGTCGATATAGGGCTTATTGATTCGGGCAGAAAATTGACTGAAGCAGGGCTTAAGCTACTTGAAATAAGTTCAGAAAATGACTTTACACCTGACAATTTTCTGCAAATACCGAAAGACAGCTTTATCTATTTGAAACAGCTTTTGAAAACATATAATTCGGTTGATGGTGAAACTGTAAGACCCTTCATCATTTTAATTAAACTGATTACGGAATTTGGGTATCTTTCTTCTGACGAATATACATATTTGCTTCCCCTTTGTGTGTCTGACGAAAGCACAAATTATATCATTGAAAAAATCCGTGAATTAAGAAACGGTAATATTTCTATTGATGAAATAATTATCTCTCGCCTTATGCTGATGGAAAATTATCAGGAAGGTCTTCGTATCTTTTTAAATAATGATGTTTCTGCAGAACTGATTTGCGAAATCGGAATGAATCGAAAAAGCCGTCGATATGATATGCCGTATTTTTCTTTATATCAGTGCTTGTATCAAGCATATATGAATAATGATGAAGCTGCCTATTATTCCGTTTATGAAGCAACTAAAAACATAAATATAGGTATTCGTTGGCGTAATTATTTGTTTAATACGGTGTCAAAACGTGCAATTTCCGATGAGCCATTAAGCTGTATTAACCGAACACTATTTAACGAGGCAACAAACGAGCGGCAATTTAAGGAAGCATTTTTCAAAGTTATGCATCTTCTCAAAGCAAAAGCGACATTGTCTGATTATTTAGATTTAAACAGACGTTACATAAAAACATCGGATGTTGTTTTGTTTGATGACAGTGTTGTAAAGCTTGATATTGTACCGAAACATTTTTTCGGTAATATAGTTGAAGATTTATATGAAAAAGCATTTGAAGAATGCGATTTACTGTTTAATGATTGTGCTTTAGAAGATATTGCTGAATGCTTAATCACAAATGAAGCAACGATAATTAACGGTGTTAATGCAGAACTTGGAACTAATATTACAACGGTTGAGGAAGCAAGAATAGCTCTTAACGATATTCGCTATCAGAGACTTCATACGCTGATTGAAGAAAAATTTACTGACGAAAAACTGCTTTCTCTCTTAAGTTATTTTGAAAGTCGTAATGATGACGAAATCCGTAATATGGTTACAGATAATGCTGACGTGCCTACAATATTTGAATATGTACTCGGCATTATTTGGTATAAAACAAGTGAATATGAAGGTCAGCTTCTTGATTATATGAAGTTATCATTAGACGCTGACTTGTTGCCTGTTACACATGCGGCAGGCGGCGAAGCTGATATCGTGTATGAATACTCTGCAAGCGAGAATTATCCCGAACACGCATTATTGCTTGAAGCTACTTTGGCTGACGGCACAAATCAGCGAAGAATGGAAATGGAGCCGGTTTCACGACATTTGGGTTCGCATTTGCTTCGAACAGGAAATCTCAATTCTTACTGTGTTTTTGCAACAACATATCTTGATATAAATGTTATTGCTGATTTTCGCAACAGAAAGACTACACCATTTTACAATACTCATGATTACACACAGTTTGTTAATGGTATGAAGATAATTCCACTGCAGACGACAGAATTGAAGCAAATTATTATTTGCGGTTTTAAGTATAAGGACTTATATCCGATTTTCGAGGAAGCTTACAATTCAGCTTTGCCGCCGCATGAGTGGTACGATTCTTGCATTAAATTAAATATATAAATGTGTGGTGAAAACTATGAAAATTAGAGAAATTTTTATTTCAAATTTTAGAGGTATATCTGAAGTAACTATTAGTAATATAGAAAATGCACTTGTTCTAATAGGCAAAAACAATTCAGGAAAAAGTGCTGTTTTAACTGCAATTAGAGCATTTTGGGGAGATTATGCACCGGAAATCAAAGATTATCATAAAGATAACAATGAAATAATAATTCGGATTAAATTTTCAATTTCTGATGAATACTTTGAACCTCTTTTTTTTAATGATAAAGTCGGCTTTTCAAAAATACCAACAAATTCCTCAGAATTTAACAACGGAAAGAATAATACCGAATGGAACGAAAAGTCTTTTACGGAATTTAAAGATGAACGAACTAATGATTTGAATAGTGATGAATATACGCAAAAAGAAAAATACTATAATATTTGGTTTAATTGTACAAAGAATAAATTACAGTTAACAGGAGAAAATGAATTAGTTGTTAAATGTTCTTTTTCAAAAATAAATTCTTCAAAAATTCAGTATTATATTGGTGATATTAATATTAAAGATTTTTCAGTTTATCTTCCTGACTTAGCTTTTATTGATGATTCTCGTAATTTTAGCGAAGAAGAAACCGGAAAATCTAAAACACTGACTTCAAGTATTATTAAGATTATACAATCCGGTATTGTTACAGATACAAATCAAAATAAATGCGATACTTGTACATGCCAAAACTGTGAAGAACTATGTATGGCAGAATTAGCAGAAAAATCTGCAGCAGATTTAACGACAGAAGAACTTGAAAAACTAATTAACATAAAGCTCCATCAACAATCTCAGGTTGTCACCAGCAGTATTTCTGAACATTTTCAAGAAAATTATCGAAAAGATTATAAAGTAAATTTAAAAGTTACAAGTGATTCTTCTAAATCTATAAGTGTAGCGACCAAAATATACGATCCCGTTCTTGGTAATGATATTGATTTATCCAATGTTGGTGCAGGCATTAGAAGTATTTATCTGCTTTCTCTTTTGCAATCTTTTCAAGGGATGAAATCAAATAATGCAATTTTCATAATTGAGGAGCCTGAATTATATTTACATCCTTCTTTACAAAGAAAAATGGCAAGTATTCTTTCACTTATTTCAAAAGATTCCCAAGTTCTTTTTACGACGCATTCTCCTATTATGTTAAATGAATTTTGTGCTTCGGAAATTAGAAAAGTTTCTATGGATGAGGATTTATATCAAAGTAATATAACAGAAACTACTATTCCGGACATTCTTGATGAAATTGGATATACTACACAAGATGTTTTACAAACAGATTTTGTTATTTTTGTTGAAGGGCCAACTGATAAAGAGATAATAACCAAAATAATATGTAAATATTATAATATTGACGAAAACAAGATAACTATTATAGATACAAAGTCATGTACTAATTTAGCTTTTTTTGCAACTTTACGGTTCTTAAACAAAACATCTTTAAGTGATTCATTTTTCATTTTCAGAGATTTAGATACTTCATTAAAAGAAACGATACTTGAAGTATTAAAGAATCAATTAAATGCGAATTCAGTTGCTACTAATTTTGAGGATTTTACGGATCAGATTTTTATCACCAAATATAGTTCTATCGAAGGATATTTATTTTCACCAAATTTATTGGTATCAAAAGGATTTTTTGAATCAGAACAAGTATTGTTTGATTCATTAAAAAGTTACTTCATTCGTACTAAAGAAAATCAAATTAAAAACTTTAGGAAACACAATTCCGGTGATGAAGCAAGGATAAATACTTTTGTTTCAGAATATGATGAAAAAACTAATGATATTGAAAATAACATTGAGTGGATAAAAACAAATATTAGAGGGCATAATTATTTTGAATTTACTCGATCCTCTCAAATTAATTTTCAAACATATATTGACGAATTACCTTTTACTACGTTTCAAGATATCATTGATTTCTTAAATAAAAAAGAGTATTTCAATTCACGATTTGCTAATTAAAAACTTCCTAATAGTATCGTCTTATCAAGCAATGAATTAGGTGCACCTAATTCGCTTGGCTGCTCGAAATTCAATCACGGGATTGTCTTATCAAGCATCGTATTTGTTACCACACAAATACACTTGTTAGGGTAAAGCACCCTAAAAACCCGCCGAAACAGGAGTGATGTGTAAAAATGGAAAATTCAATATTAAAAAGCCGTGCGGCGTTAGCACTGAATGAAATTTTAGCAACAGATCCTGTTGATTATCGTTCTTTTGAGCGTTCCCGTTTGTGCTTTTACATACAGGATTATCATAACGATATTGAAAAAGAAGTTGCACTCGCACTTGCTCCGGAATGGGAAAAAATCAAAAATTATGATAAGTTATCTTTCTTAAAAAAGCTTTTAATCCGTTTACGCTTTA
>JAKSQO010000039.1 GCA_024404095.1 Clostridia bacterium
TTTTATTTTTCTTAACACTAAAATCAAAATTGTACTTGACTTGGGGTACACAGCATTTCGCCGCTGAACAATAAGCCGAAAGGATTGTATAAAACAGGCACGCTCGAATATGAAAAAATATACTATGATAAAACTATAAGTATTGATATAGTTTCAGGCACAATATCAGAAGAATAAACTACCCCTCACGGATAACAGGTCTGTGAGGGGTATACTGTATAAACGAAAAAAGCCGTCAGGGTTTTGCCCCCGACGGCCGAAATTTTTCAGAATGGATTAGAAATCGATGTTAGCAAATGTTCCGTTGCTTCTGTCGAAAATTGTCCATGTCTTGCTGAGACCAACCTTGTCTACAACGCTGTTTGTACCAACAGAAACCTTGAGGATACCATAGATGTCAGCGTGACCGCCGATATCAATCTTGCCGTCAAAGTCTGCGCCTGAGCAAAGCTCTACAAGATAGTCAACAGGAATTGTGTAATGTGAGTCAACAACGATGTTGCCGTCAGCGTCAACAAGCTTTGCAGATGCCTCAACATAAGCACCGAGACCGCCGAGAACGCCTACGTCAACAAGATTGTAACCATAGAGACCAAGAGCAACATCAAGGCCAAGGCAAACTTCAAATGTACCATAGATGTCAACCTTACGATCAAGAACTTCAGTATCATTTACTGTGCTTACCTTATTGTTGATGATTTCAACACCGTGGAACTCTCTTGAAGTTACAACGATTTCCATCTTGCCGTTTACAGAGATGTTAAGGAGAACATCAAATGTAACTGTAAGAGGAGTTGAACCGAGAGGAAGTGTGAATGTAAAGAGCTTGATTGATGATGAGTCAAGCTTGCTGAGGAGATACTTGTTAGCAGCCTTAGCAAAGAAGTTGTCACTATCAATCTTCTGACCCTCAGAAACAACCTCGTCACCGAATGTCTTAGCATAAGAACCTGTGATAGATGTTGTGTCAACAAGGTCATAGTCGAACTTAAGATAAACTTCGTTGAAGTTAAGCTTAGCAACGTTCATATCAGCCTTAGCGTCAACTGTAAGGTTTGAAAGAGAGTAAGACTTAGAAAGTGTTACACCGTTGCATACGTTTGTAGCAACGCTGAAATCAAGACCTGTGTCTGTGATCTTAGCCTTAACCTTGAAGCCCTTAACTGAGAAGCTTACGTTAGCGAGCTTCTTAAGAGTCTTCATAACGTCATCCTTAGAGAGACCTGCAGCGTCAAGAGTACCGTCGCTGATAACTTCGCCGTTACCGTCCTCAACCATAGCAGTTGTGAAGTCAACAGCAGATGTGCCTGCGTAATCGATCTTCTCAACAACGTCCTCGATAGCAACTTCTGAATTTGTAACAACCTTAGCGCCGTCAACAACTTCAATAGCCTCTACCTTGTAAGCAGCACCTGTGAGAATCTCATCAGACTGCTCAAGAACGTATACATCGCCAACAGCGAGATCTGAATCAGCGTCTACGATGATAGCGTCGTCAGAAACTGTGTAAGAATCAACAGTCTTAACGCCTTCGCAGAGCTCAATCTTATCAGATACATCGTTAGCGAAACGGAGACCTGCTGCAACTGCGATAGCTGCAACAATGTCATTTGTTGACATAGAAGCAGTGCTTACATTGCCCTTTGAGTCAACAGGGATAATCTGGTTTGCAACAGCAGCCTGAACCTTTTCAATGTTCTGGAAGTCAGCAGCATTAGCGATATCAGCTGTGCCCTTAACACCTGAAGCATTTACAAGTACGGTTGCAACGAATTCCGGCTTAACGGCTTCCTTAACATTGATTACATCATAATCAACGAGAACGTCATATTCTGCCGCTGCAGCAACAGCGTCATAATACTCGTCACCGGGCTCAAGACCAAAGTACTTTGCGCCTGAGTCAGGTACTGTGTAACCAAATGTTTCATCAACCTTAGCCAAGAACATGCCTGTTTCCATAACTTCTGTGCCGGGCCATACGAAACCGGGGAAGATAGAAGTCATAACAAGCATAATGATTGACACGATGAATGAAATGATTTTGTTTATCATTACAATTCCTCCTTCTATATTTGAGGTATTATTTGAAGTATTTTTCCTAATGTCTTAAAAGTGGTATAACGTTAGTACCGCTTCAAAGTTAAGATATCCGAAGACATCAAACGTCAGAAAATACTTCCCCTCATAATGAATTATAATATATCAGATATTATTTTTCAAGACAAATTTAAAATTTTGTTCACAATTTCGGAAAAGTTGTCTATAATTTACAATATATAGTATTGATTTACCTTATCTTGCATATTAAATAATCAGATTATACAACTTGAAATGAGTGAAAACATCTGTATGTCAAAATCAAAGATAAATATTTGTTAATAATGCTATATTGACAGTACCCCCTTTTTATTATATGCTCGCACCTTTGATATCTGTTCATTATACATTTGTCTATATAATATCTACAAAAATCATACACCAATTTTTGTTTGAATATCAGACATATATATGGTATAATTTTTCAAAATGATTTTCGGAGGCAATTATGAAGTGCAACGAACTGATTCAGGAGCTGAAATCAATGGCAGCACTGCCTGTTGATGAAGCAAATACCTGTGACACTTTTAAAAGCGGAAACCCTGAGGCGGAGATTACAAAGGTTGCAACAACTATGTTTGCAACGCCCGACGTTGTCCGCAAGGCTTCCGAATGGGGTGCAAATTTGCTTATCGTCCACGAACCGACTTTCTATAATCATATGGATAACGAAGTTCCCTATCCGATTGCAAAAGAAAAAGAGAAGCTGATAAAGAACAGCGGTATTACGATTTTTCGCTTCCACGATTATGCTCATTCGTTTGAGCCCGACCTCATCTGCGAGGGTGAGCTGACATATCTTGAGCTTGACGGTCAGTTCAAAAAGGGGAAATACTGGGCAACGAACAACTACATTCTCGATGAGGAAATATCCGCTGTTGAGCTTGCAAAAATCATAGAAAATAAGCTTGGCATAAAGCACGTCAGAATAGCAGGAAATCCGAATGCAGTCGGCAGAAAAATCTCGTGCAGCTTCGGCACACCCGGACATCTTGAAGAATCGCTTGCCGACAACAATTTTGTTCTGACAGGCGAAATATGTGAGTGGGGTCTCGGCGAGATGGCGAGAGATTATGCTCAGCTCGGCTATGACAAGGCAATACTCGTTCTCGGTCATATCGGTTCAGAACGAGGTGGAATGATGCTTCTTGCTGACAGAATCAGCGAGCTTCACCCCGAGCTTGAAACAAAATATATTGAATGCGGCGAGGTTTACAGCTACGCCGATAAATATGAGGTGTAAAATTATGAAATACTGCGATTACGTAAACACAAAACAGGGAAGCGCGTCCGTCCACCGTTTCAGTAACGGCAATACTCTTCCGCTTGTCCAGCTTCCCTTCGGAATGGCGGCTTTCTGTCCGCAGACAAGTGATAATATCAGATGGTATTACCACCCCGACAACCGTTCCTTTGAGGGAATTCGACTTACTCACCAGCCGTCTCCGTGGATTGCCGATTACGGCGCTGTTGTTTTTATGCCTCAGTCCTCACCTGTCAGATTAGGCGGTGGCGCAAGATGGTCGGGCATACGTCCTGCCGATGCTGTTCTTAAGCCATACTATCTTAAATACAGACTTCTGCGCTCACGCTCTGATTTCGAGCTTGCACCGACGGTAAGAGGCGCAAAGGCTGTTATCAGATTTGACGATAACGGCGAAAACTATTTTTCGGTTCATACCGTTCAGGGTAATTACAGCTTTGAATATAAAAAAGACAAAAACTCACTTTATATAACAACCGATAACTGCGATGGCGGCGTGCATAAGGATTTCTGCGAATATGTTATTGTACGCTTCCCCGAGGGTGCGGTTGATGTTGACTCTGTTCTTATTCAAAACGATGATGAAACAGCAAACGGGCTGAAAATAAGCGGTAAAAATATTGCGCTCCACATCCGTCTTAATAACAAGGAAACAGAGGTTGCTATTTCCACATCATATATTTCATTTGAGCAGGCTGAGCTTTCACTTGACAAAGAAATCGGCACTAAGAGCTTTGTTGAAATCAAAAATGAAGCAGAAAAAATCTGGGAAAAGTATCTTTCACGAATTGAGATTGAGGCAAAGGACGAAAAGCAGCTTAAGACATTCTATTCATGTATGTACCGTGCCTTCCTCTATCCTCACAGATGCTCCGAAATCAATGCTGACGGCAAGGAAATTCACTACTGTCCTCAGGACGGCAAAATCTATGACGGTGCAAGATTCACCGACAACGGTTTCTGGGATACTTACAGAACAGTTTATCCGTTCTTCTCAATTGTTGCCAAAGATGAACTTAAGGAAATGCTCGAATCATTTATCAGAGAGTATAAAGAGTGCGGTTGGCTTCCGCGTTGGCTTTCAATCGGTGAGCACGGCTGTATGCCGAGTACACTTATTGATGCCGTCATCTGTGACGGTGCGGTAAAAGGACTGGTTTCAAAGGAGTATCTCGAAATCGCACTTGAGGGAATGCTTAAGCATTCCACAACGGATTCAGAGGACAAGCGTTTCGGACGAAACGGCGCTGAGGCATACTGCAAGCTCGGATATGTTCCTTATGACCTTGAAAAGGAAAGCGTAAACCTCACCGAGGATGCCGCATACGGCGACTGGTGCATTGCGGAGATTGCAAAGCTTCTCGGCAAGAATGAAATTGAAAAAGAATACAGAGAACGTGCAAATAATTATAAGAATCTTTTTGATGTCGAAACAGGTTTTATGCGTGCAAAGGATTCAAACGGTAATTTTCGCCCCGATTTCTCTCCGATTGGCTGGGGCAGAGATTACACCGAGGGCAGCGCATGGCAGAATTCTTTCGCAGTGCCGCACGACATTGAAGGACTTGCAGAGCTTTACGGCGGCAGGGATAAGCTGATGGCAAAGATTGACGAGCTTTTCGCAACCACGCCCGACTATATTGACAACGCCTATGGCTGTGAAATTCACGAAATGACAGAGATGGCTGCCGCAGACTTCGGTCAGTGCGCAATATCCAATCAGCCGAGCTTCCACATACCTTATATATATTCCGCTCTCGGAAATGTTGAAAAGTCCGCATACTGGGTTGAAAAGCTCTGCGAGGGTGCGTTCTCATACGAGGATGACGGTTTCCCCGGTGACGAGGATAACGGAACAATGGCAATCTGGTACATTTTCAGCGTTCTTGGTTTTTATCCGTTCTGCCCTGGCAAGCCTGAATTTGTAAAGGGCAAAAAACAGGTTAAAAAATCAGTTATTAACGGAACAGAGTTTGATGCCGATAAATTTGACAATATAATTTCTTACCGGGAATTTTAAAAAGTTTGCATATTGAAACACATTATGATATAATCACATTAAATCAATTTCATTTATGAGGTGACATAAAATGGATATTAAAGATATTGTAAAAAACGCTTCAGAACAGCTTAAGGCTTGCGGCGATTTTGCAAAAGAAAACATTACTCACATTTGCTCCGAGTTCGGTCCCCGTTGCTGCGGCAGCGAAGCTGAAAAAAACGCACAGGAGTATATGGCTGACATACTTAAGAACTACGCTGACGATGTTAAGAGAGAAACATTTGACGCACATCCCGATGCATTCATGGCATTCGTTCCGATTGCAGGCGGACTTCTTCTCACTTCAACAGCCGCTAACATTGCAGGAGCATTCAAAAAGAACAAGCTTTCACTTGCTTCAATTCCGCTTATCGGTACAGCTCTCGGTGCAGTTGTCGGTGAATTCGGACTTTACAAAAAGCCCCTTGATCCCTTCTTCAAAAAGATGGAATCAGGCAATGTTATCGCAGTCCGCAAAGCTAAGGGTGAAACCAAAAGACGCATTATTATTTCAGGTCATACAGACTCCGCTCCCGAATGGACATATACATACAAGCTCGGCTCAAAGGGTGTTCTAACTGTCTGCGGTTATGCCCTTGCAGGTCTTGCTTACGGTATCGGCTCAACAGCTGTTTCACTCACAAGTAAAAATGATAAGCTCAAGAAGAAAATGGCTCTCGGCCAGCTTGCATTTGCTCCCGCATTCGCCGGACTTTTCAAGTTCACAGACAGCAAGCGTTACGTTGACGGCGCAAGCGACGACCTCAGCGGCTGCTTTGTTGCAAACTCAGTTATGAAGTTCCTTGCAGACAACGATATCCGCTTTGAGAACACAGAAGTTATCGCACTTCTTTCAGGCGGTGAGGAATGCGGTCTTCGCGGTACGGAAGCATTCTTCAAGGCTCATCCCGAGATGAAGAATGACGGTGTTGAAACAATGTATGCAGGCTTTGACACAGTACGTGACGCAGAGTATATGATGATTTATGAAAGAGATCTCAACGGCATTGTAAAGAACGACAAGCAGGCTTGTGCTCTTATGAAGAATGCCGCTGCAAAATGCGGATGTGATGTTCCTCTCGGAGCAATTCCTCTCGGTTCAACCGATGCCGCAGCTGCTTCAAGAGCAGGCATTAAGGCAGCAAGCTTTGTTGCAATGGATCCCGCTCCCGCACGTTATTATCACACAAGACTTGATACAGCCGATAACCTTATGCCCGAAACAATTTCAAAGGGTGTTGAAATTGCACTTCAGACTGTATTTGATTTTGACGAAAACGGTCTTAACTAAACAAAACAGATAAACTTAAATCCCGTGTGTTTTTCTGACACACGGGATTAACTTTTATGCTATATATACTGTTTTTGTTTAATTAAGCATAGTCTTAAACAAATATGCTTAATTATTCTCTGCTTTCAAGCCATTCTGTATACGCTTCGGCATAATTTGTCTTAAATGCCACAACATCAAGACCGGACATTGCTTCCCACCATTCGGGATAATCACCAAGATTTGAGAACACCTTAATGCCTCTTTCTGTAAGCATTCTTACATCCTCATTTGTAAATTTGAAGTCGTTCAGACCAACCTCATAAAGATCTGCATCCTTGACAAAATCCATTGTTTCTTCATTTATTTTCACAAGATTTGCACCAAGGCGAAGCCCCTCGGGCTTGCCCTTTTCACGCATCATTGACTGAATTTCATCATTGATATCTCTGTGACCTGAGAACAGAATATATCTTGAGCAGTTCTTTGACTTTGAAAGAATTTCGTACATTCGAGACATCATACCGTTTGCACAGAACTCAATTTCAACCGTAACATCCTTGTCAACAGTTTCAAACCATTTGTCAAACTGTTCAAACGTCATAAGATGAGCAACTCTCTTATCTATTTCGCCCTGCTTTTTAACTTCCTCGTCCGTATAGACGGCAACCGAACCGACAGACTCTGAATAAGGAACAGGCGGATTGTGCGGAAGCAGATGACCTGCATACGGAATATCTGTTGAAAGTAGCTCCTCGGTTGTGTGCTCATAAATAGGACCTTTAAGAACACCGTTACTGAGTCTTTCGAGCGTACCGTCATGAACAACAATAATCTCGCCGTCCTTTGACATACGTATATCAAGTTCTATTCCCTCGCATCCGACAGCAACCGCCGCCTGAAAAGCACCAAGAGTATTCTCAGGTGCGTACTGAACAAGACCTCTGTGAGCAAATCTCATCGGAAAACATTTTGCCATAATATAATCCCCTTTTATCAGAATAATGAATAAATAAAGCTTCCGAGTCCTGCGGAAAGAGCAATCAGAACAGTAATGAGTATCTGCTTCTTCGGCTGTGCTGTGAATATTCCTGCAACCTCACGCAGAAAAGCATTTGGCCAGAAATACCATTTTGTTTTGCTGCCGATGCCCTCTATGTTAATATTATTGCTGTACGCAATGGCTCCGCTTCTGAAAACATGGTAACTGGTTGTAGAAAAAACAATTTTTGCGTTTTCAGATTTGCTGTCAATAATTTCTTTTGAAAACAGCATATTTTCACGGGTAGTGGTTGATTTTGTTTCTGCGAGGATTCTGTTTTCGGGAATTCCGTTCTCAATAAGATAACGCTTCATAGCTTCAGCCTCGGAGATAATCTCGTCACTTCCCTTACCGCCCGATGGAACAAAATAGGCCTCTTTGCCTGTTTTTTCAAGCTGCTTTTTATAAAAATCTATTGCCTTGTCAACTCTGCCTTTTATAAGCGGATAAAGTGTTCCGTCATCTTTTATTTTACAGCCGAGAATAATTATATAATCTTTATCATATTTCGGAACATATTTTGCGATATATATTCCGTAAATAATCGCACTTACAATATTGATAACAAAGAATAAATACAAGGACGAAAGAATAGCAAAAATAACATTGATTCCGACTGAAGAGTAATGCTTGCTTAAAAACTGTGCTGCGCAGACGGCAATAAGTCCACAGAGCATAGCTATACTCGTAATTATTCCAAGCGCGTTTGCAGGTCTGAAGCCCTCCTTTCGCATAAGGGCAATATTGCTGACCGAAACTGAAATTATAAAAATTGCCATAAACGGAATTGTTGCAAATGTGAGAAAAATCATCAGATTCTGATTAAGCGAATAAATAAAAATACTCGAGGTGGTATGATTCACTATAAACGCATAAACTGAAGCAGAAATCCATATAACATTGAGCAAAGCAAAAAGAAGAATAACATACAGGAAAAATATTGTGTTATATGAATACCGTTTTGTCCTTACCGTATTGCGGAAATAGAAAATATAGTACAGAGTAAGTAAAAAAGACAAAACTATAAGAACAATATAAGTATGCTGATACAGATTCTCCAGAATAATATTAAACGGACCTGTTTTAATTTTTTCAATCTCTCCGACAATTTTGCTGTCTCCGGTATCTTTATTCACAGTGCAGACCTTCATCTTGACTTTTTCAGAACCTTTTGAATTTGCTTTTATCACAGCTTTAACAAATCCGTCATGATTCTGTATACTTTTAACTTCAAAAACATCACTTTCGGTTTCATCATTGTCTCCGAAAACGACCTGGGAATTTATGTATTCGTAATCCTTACCGTAATTGACATACATTGAAAGCTCGCTGCCATTGATAAGCAGAAACATTCCGTAGCATCCGAATACAATAGCAAAAATAATAAGTACACAAATTGGTCTGTTTAATAAAATTTTGTTTTTCATAGTGCATCTCCAAAATATTCTGTATTTATTGTAGCTTAAAAACAATTTTTTTCAAGATGATAAAAAATTTTTTATTCTGCTGGATATAGAGTCTGTGTAGGATATCGACTATTTAATTTTTGAGAGACCGAACTTAAATTATTCCTTTAAAAGCTTTGCACCGCATTCGGTACAAAACTTACCGCCATCATTCTTCTTGCCGCATACCGGGCAGTAATTCATTACTTTCTGCCGGACATTTTCTGATACGGACTGAATATGAATTCTCTCAGCCAATAAAATGTCCGCATCGTCCAATGCGCAATAGTAACGCTCACAATATTCCGATTCACCACACAGAAATTTCTTTCTGCATACATCGGTAACCGTAGAAGAAACCGGAGGCTGCGGTATACTGTCCGGGCAGGACAACGGAAGCAATTTTTCATAGTCCTCTTTGGAAATCTGGTATACCGTTAATACGTCCGAAGATCCGATATGCGGAAAATCAGATATAGTATAAACAGTAAATCCCTCTTCTTCAAATACAAGTCTTCCAACATTAACACCATATGAAAGGACACCGTCCGTAATCATATCATGCGGTGATTTCACTCTTTTTTTCAGCTCATCCGATATTTTTTCTTTTGAAATATCTATATATACCGTCTCAGTATGCGGATCATTTGGTATCCGCAGAATCCGCAAGCCTTCAAACTGATCGATTGGAAGTATCTTATCGTAATTTCCAAGCTCTCTGTGCTTAAATCCGTGTTTTGATGCAAAAGTTTTATCACGAGTGGTGATCTTTGTCTCTTCTTTTTCCAGAATCAGGCGAACATTTCCGTATTCTCCAAAACAATTTAAACTGAAATAGACACCGCCGTAAAGAACTTCCAGTCTTTCAAAATAAGTCAGATTCTTTATCTTCTCTATCTTTCGGCAGAATATATCACGTTCCGGTAAATCAGAAATCAAAGCATCCGTGTGTTTTACCTCCACCTGATATGCTGCTCCGCTTCCTGATGTCAGAGTTCCCAAAACTTCCGCATCACACATTACTTCCCATTTACAGTCATGCATGGGAGGAAGATAATTTGCCGCTGCATTCAGTAAATCAACCCACGTATCCGCCGCACCAAACAGCATTTCACTTTCATGAGGTGCCATACAGTCATCACCCATACTTACACTATCACGGGTAATACGTATCTTAATGCCATCTCCGTTTTTCATATTCTGATATGTCACCTCGAGTAATCTGATAATTCTTTTTTTACATCCTAATATCTATGTAATTATACCATACCGCTTTAATTATTTCTACTTACCATTTATAAACTTTTTCGCATTTAATCAAAACACACCATAAATATAAAACACTACTCTATTTTTTTCAAGGATTAAAAACATCAATAAGCTCGGTACTTTGGTGTCACCCCCTGCGAGAATTTGTCCCGTGCTGTCGCACTATCGCCTCGCTCCGCTCGTTGCCACGTTGGCGTAAACAGTCCACCGGACTGTTTTCTTCCGCAGGCTTTGCCTGCTCCCTCCTTGTTCGATTCCCTTGGGCAAAAGAAAAAGCCGCCCTCGGCGACTTTTCCTTTTGGCACCCCCTGCGGGAATCGAACCCACAACTAACCCTTAGGAGGGGTTTATTATATCCATTTAACTAAGGAGGCATATTTATTTTCCGCTGTCTCACAGCAACAGAATTATATCAGATTCTGCCCTTTTGTCAAGGCGAATCTGATATATTCTGTTTTGTTTTTATTTGGACTTCATTTCCACAAGATCACGGTAGCTTATAAGCTTAACTCCGTGATTCTTAAGATACTCGTGTGTATAATCGTCTTTCATGAGCTTATACTCATAAACTCGCTGATACCATACATTTGTAATTCCCTTGATTTCGTCTGTTTCAAGCGACGGATGAATAAACGTCTCCGTTACGCCGTCGGGAATGTTTGTCCAGATTTTGAGAATAGCATCTCTGTACTGCTCGTATGTAACTTCTTTTCTGCCGTCTTTATTCGGAGTACCGTTTTCCTCAATAAGCTGATGCCAGTCTGGGAAAAGGAGATAATCAAGAATTGTTACATTATACTTTTTGGCCCATCTGTTGATAAGCGGAGCAGATGCTGCATATATCGGATAAGGAACACCGTGAGGACATACTTCCTTAGCTGTCTTTGCATAAATACGGTATGCATAGCCATAGTCGCCCATAATTTTAAGCGTCAGCTTGCTCAGACCGAGACGACCTGTCTGATGACCGTAGAGTGAACCCATATGATTATCAATATGTGACGGCTTCATGCCGAGAGAATGTGCATAATCAATCTGCGCACGCACTTCCTTTTCAAGCTCTTTTGCTTTTGCGTGGAGCTGAACCTGATCCGACTCGTGCCACATAAAGCCCTCTTCATCAATAAGTGACGGTGAATTTGTAAGAGGTTTCCATCTGTATTTTTTCCACTCGGCCGTAAGTGTAAGATGAACACCGATTGCGTACTCGGGATGTGCCTTTGAAAACTCAACTGCGTCAACTGCACCCGGGCAGGGCATCATTATAGTTGATGAAAAAAGCTTGCCGCTCTCGAAAAGATCAAAAACTGCTTCATTTGCCGATTTACAGAGACCGAAATCGTCTGCATTTACAATAAGATATTTTGCCATGGTAATCCTCCTTGCGGATAATTTATATTATCCGACTACTTTTGCAACAAGGCATTGATTTACAAAATAATTCTATCAAAATTAGTTAAGAATGTCAACCATTTACAATTGACTTTTGACCGTTCTGATGATATACTTCTATATTGAATAAAATTGTAAAGTAGGCGATTTTTTGAAAAAATCTCTTTTCACCGTTTCTGCTCTTATGCTCGCTTTTGCAGTTACATTTACTGCTTGCGGCAAGAAGGACATTGTTTTTAAGGATAACAACGGAAACACTCATGTTGCCGTTACAGATAAAAAAGGAAATTACATTCAGAATGAATACGGCTATCTTATGGAAGAGGTAACTGATGAAGATGGAAAAACAGTTACAAAGCCTGTTGCTTTTCCTGAGGTTATGACAAACAAGGCAAATACAAGTGCAGAGAATGCAATTCTGAAAATCAAGCTTCCTCACGGCTGGCGCAATTCGGGTCTGACATCAAAGATGACAATCTGGCACTCGGGCGAATGCACAAAATCAGGTTCTCCCAAATGTGAAATCACATTCAGCTATGATCTTCAGTCTGATACCGAAACACTTTATAAGAAATATCTGAAGGAAATTCAGTATATCATCAATTCGGGTGCAGGCGAAAAACTCAATGTATATGAAAAAGAAGTTCTCGGTCACAAGGCTAAAACAGTTTTCTATAAGCTTCCTGACGCTGACGTCTCCTGTTACTGCTTCTTTATTCAGAACGGTGCGTTTGCAATCCGCATTGAGGCTTATACAACCGAAAAGTGCTACACAGAGGATCAGCTCATAGAAATGCTTAATTCAAGCTGTACTTTAAAGGAGCTCGGCGGTGAAGAGCTGACAACAGAAACCACCGCTTCAACAACTGCTCCTGCACAGGAAGCTTCATCTTCCGCAAAGATCAGCAAATAAGATAAGGAGATATAACGATGTTATTTTCACAGGATATAGGAATAGATCTTGGCACATCCAACACACGAGTCTTTGTCAAGGGCAAGGGTATTGTTATCAGAGAACCGTCGGTTGTTGCTGTTGACCAGCGTTTCAGTCCCGCACGTGTTGTTGCGGTCGGCTCTGAGGCTAAGAATATGATAGGCAGAACACCCGGTTCAATCACAGCAGTACGCCCGCTTCGTGACGGTGTTATTGCAAACTTTGACGCAACAGCGGAAATGCTCAGAAAGTATATTCGCCGTTTTGTTTCTGCATCACCGTTCAGCAAAACAAGAGTTATGATCTGTGTACCCTCCTGCGTTACAGAGGTTGAACGCAAGGCGGTTTATGACGCAGTTAAATCAGCAGGCGCACGTTATGTAAGTCTTATCGAGCAGCCCATGGCAGCAGCTATCGGTGCAGGACTTTCGGTTGAAAACCCGCGCGGTTCAATGGTTGTTGATATCGGCGGCGGCACAGCTGAGGTTGCTGTTGTTGCTCTCGGTGACATCGTTACATCACGTTCGGTTAAAATCGCGGGTGACAGCTTTGACGAAGCTATCATCAACTATATAAGAAAGAAGCACAATCTCCTTATCGGCGAAAGAAGTGCCGAGGATATCAAGCTTCAGATTGGCTCAGCATATGAGTATGAGGGCGAAGGCGCTATCAGCGTAAAAGGAAGAAACCTTGTTGACGGTCTGCCAAAGGACATTGAAATCTCCTCTGACGAGGTTCGCGAGGCACTTAAGGACAGCCTTACTCAGATTCTTGACGCAATCCGTACAACACTTGAGAATACTCCCCCTGAGCTTTCAGCTGACATAATTGACAGCGGCATCACACTTACAGGCGGCGGAGCACTTCTCAGAGGTCTTGACAAGCTTATTGAAAAGGAAATGAAAATTCCGGTAACAGTTGCCGACAATCCGCTTGACTGCGTTGTCGAGGGAACAGGCATCTGCCTTGAAAAACATCATTGATTTATAAAAAATTCTGAACGGAGGTGAAACGGTTTGAGATTATTGCAAAGCAGAGCATTCAAAACGCTTATATGTGTCATTGTAGCATTGGTTCTCGGGGCAGTTATTGCAGCTTATACCCACAGCCATTCTTCTCCCCTTTCCTCGGCAACAAGCACGGTGCTTGAACCGTTTCAGAAAATTTCCGCTTATCTCAGCTATAAATTTTCTAACTTTAACGATAATTTCAAATCTTCTGCAACCCTTGCGGAGGAAAATGCTGAGCTGAAGGCTCAGATTGAAGAATATCAGCAGAAGGTAATTGATTACAACGATATTAAGCGCAAGCTCAATACATACGAGGATTTTCTTGAGGTCAAGGAAGAACACAGCGATTACAAATTCTGCAATACTTCTATTATCACGCGTGATTCATCAGACCCCTACGGTTCTTTCACGCTTAACAAGGGTTCAAAGGACGGAATATCCGTCAAGGATCCTGTTATCTACGGGAAAAATCTTATCGGTGTTGTAACAAGCGTTTCTCCGACAACCTGCACTGTAAACACAATAGCAAGTCCCAAGGTCAATGTCGGTGTCTATGATTCGGCAACAAACGAGGTCGGATACACATCAGGCACAGGTATGAGCAAGGACGGAACCTGCTGTAAGATTCCGGGTCTTAAAAAGGACAGCCAGATTTCTCCGAACGGAATAATCTGCACATCAGGTACAGGCGGAATATATCCAAAGGATCTCATTGTCGGAACAGTTCTTTCTGTAAATGAAACAGGCGACACAGTTTCTTCATACGCAACGGTCAAGCCTTCGGTTGATATAACAAAGCTTTCTGAGGTTTTTGTTATTGTTGATTTTGAAGGTCAGGGCATAATTACGGTTTCGGGTGACTGATATGGAAAATACTTTACTCGAATCCAAAAACAAAATAATCCGCCGTGCGATTTTTGCTGTTCTGCTGCTTATTACTTTTATGTTTCAGAATACAGGCGTGCTTTTCCCCGCTCCCGCAGGAATTCACGCATTATTGCTCCTTCCGCTGACTGTATGTCTCGGAATGTTTGAAAGAGAATTTGCAGGTCTTTTCTTCGGACTTTTCGCGGGAGCAATGCTTGATGCATTCAGCTCCAACACTATCTGCTATCATTCAATCGCCTTCACGCTTTTCGGCTTTGCAGCAGGAGCATTGACAACATACCTTATGCGCAACAATCTTCTTTGCGCGATTATTCTGACTGCAATTTTCACATTTATGCACAACACGGTTTATTTTTTAATTTACTGCACTTTCAACGGCGGTGAAAATCAGATTCTTGTATATTTAAGATATTTCTTCTTATCTGTTTTATATACAGTAATTTTCACTCCGATATACTATTTTATTATTCGCTCAGTTACTAAAAGGCTGAAATAATCAGAAAGGAGAAAAACCAATGCGATTTTCCCAGGAAGAAAAAAAAGGCAGATTCATTACAATGATTGTAATTTTCTGCTGTATTTTTCTCGGTTTTTCTCTCATTCTTGTCAAGGCACAGCTTATTAACGGTGATGAGTATATCAAATCAAGCAGCGCTTCTTCCTCCTCATCACAGGTTAAAGCAATCAGAGGTCAGATTCTGGACAGAAACGGAGTTGTGCTTGTCGGTAACCGACAGGGTAATGATGTAATTTTTAACGCCTCTGAGTTTCCGTCAACAAAGAACCAGGAAGAAAGAAACAAAATCATTCTTTCACTTATAAACCTTTTTGAAACTAACGGTATTGAATGGATAAATAATCTGCCGATTGAGATTGACAGTCACGGCAGTTATCAGTTTATTGAAGACAGAGAGTCCGATATCAAAAATTTGAAATCAAGAGATATGCTTCATCTCAACAAATATGCAACTGCAAATGACTGCATGGCTGAGATTGTTAAAAAATACAAACTTGAAAAGCTGTCAAAGCAGGATGCCCTCAAAGTCGGTTCTGTTTGTTACGGAATGAAAGCTAACTCTTTCAATACTGCCAATCCATACACATTTGCACAGGATGTCAGTGACGAGGTTGTTTCCGTAATTAAAGAAAACAGCGCAGAATATAAGGGTGTTGACGTTCAGATTTCGACTTACCGTGAATATACAGACGGAAGCATTGCACCGCATATTATCGGTGTTACAGGTGTTATCAACGCGGAGGAGTACGCAGAGCTTAAAGACAAAGGCTACGCAATGGATGATGTTCTCGGTAAGAGCGGAATTGAGAAGATTTTTGAAGATAACCTCAAAGGTACAAACGGAATTAAAACTGTTTCAACCTCAGGAGAAGGTGTTCAGACAACATCTGTTGAGGGCTTAAAAAACGGTGACAATATAGTTCTCACAATTGATTCAAAGCTTCAGAAGGTTGCGCAGGATTCACTTGCACAGAAGTGCCGTTCAGTCGGTACCGCAAACTCAGGCGGCGGCGCAGTTGTTGTCATGAACTGCCGTACAGGCGAAGTTCTTGCAATGGCTTCGTATCCTACCTATGACCTTTCTACTTATTACGATGATTACAATGACCTTGCCAAAAATGAAGAGTCCCCTCTTTTCAACAGAGCAACGCTCAGCACCTATGCTCCCGGTTCAACCGCCAAGGTTTCAACAGCTATTGCGTGCCTTGAAGAAGGTATTATAAATCCCGGTACTACAAAGTATTGCGGTCACGATTATTTATATCGCGGTCATCGCTTTGTATGTCAGATTAACCACGAAAACAGAACTCTTACGGTTAAAACCGCACTTCAGGACTCATGTAACTCTTTCTTCTATTATTACGGCGGTGAAAAGCTCGGAATTGAGAAAATGAATATGTACCGTGAAATGCTCGGTCTGGGTCAACCCACGGGAATTGAAATCAGAGAAAACACAGGTGTTCTTGATTCACCAAGCTTCCGCACATCAATCGGTCAGACCTGGATGCCCGGTTTTTCACTTCAGTCAGCTATCGGACAGGCAGGTAACCTCTTCACTCCCCTTCAGCTGTGCAATTATGTTGCAACCGTTGCTAACGGAGGTACAAGATATGAGGCTCATCTTATAAAATCAATAACTGATTATAATAATACGACAACAGTCCTTGACAAAAAACCAAAGGTTGTTGTTGAAACAGGTTTTTCACAGAAAAATGTTGACACAGTCAAGGCAGGTATGCGTCTTGTTGTTACAAACGGTTCATGTAAATCCAACTTTGGTAAGCTTGATATACCTGTTGCCTGCAAAACAGGTACTTCACAGGTTGAAAAAGTTATCAGAGGTTACAGAAGCGTTTATACAAACGGCTTCAATATTTCATTTGCTCCGTACGATAACCCTGAAATTTGTGTAGCTGTTGCGATAGAAGGTGCAACCTCCGGCGGCAGCTGTGCTCCTGTTGCATGTGATATTTACAACTATTATTATCACAATCTTGTTGATAACGATAAGAATGATTCTGAAAAGCAAAACAACGATAAAGATATTGAAAGCAGTCTTTTAAGATAAAAAGGATGTGACTATTATGGCAAAAAAAATAATTCTCGCTTCAGGTAAGGGTGGCGTAGGAAAATCTTCGCTTACTGCCGGTCTTGCAATTTCTCTTTGCAATATGGGTCTTAATACTCTTGTAATTGATTTTGATATAGGCATGGGTTGTCTTGACCTTATTCTTGCATCTGATGATACAGGTATTTTCAGTTGGGGAGATGTTATTGATAATAACTGTGAGCCCATGACTGCTTTACGATCAACAATCGGTCCGAAGCTCCTTGTCGCACCGACTTCATTCAGCGAAAAATACACTCCTGAAGCTCTTAAACAGATTATAAGTGTATACGATAAAGAGTTCGATTATATTCTTTTTGATGCTCCTGCGGGCGTTAACGGCGGATTTAATCTTGCTGCTGCCTGTGCAGATGAGGGAATCATTGTTTCAACGGCTGACGAGGTTTGTGTTCGCGTCGGACTTTACGCGGCGGATAAGCTTTTTGATATGGGTATGAAAAATGTACGTCTTATCATTAACCGATTTAATAAAAAGATGACTGTTAAAGGTCACTATCTTAATGTCGACGAGGTTATCAACGCAACTTATCTTCAGCTTCTCGGTGTTGTTCCCGAGGATATAAAGCTTTCATATTGTGCTGTAACAGGTATGCAGACACTTACAAAATCAAAAGCAAAAGATTCATTTATGAGAATAGCAAAACGAATTGAGGGCATCAACGTAAATCTTGATGTAAAACTTATATGACAGACAGAACTACAATCGCCGCCATATCCACACCAATGGGTACCGGCGGCGTTGGAATTATCAGACTTTCGGGTGAAAATGCGGCTGAAATTGCCGATAAAATTTTTACAGCTTTTTCGGGCAAAAAGCTTTCCGATTCCGAAGGATATAAGGCACATTACGGCAGAGTATTTGAAAACGGCAAGCCCGTTGACGAAGCAATCTGCCTTGTTTTTCGTGCACCGCATAGTTATACAGGAGAAAATGTTGTTGAAATCAACTGTCACGGCGGAATTTTCATTACAAAAAAAATTCTCAGACTTACACTTGAAAACGGTGCATCCCCTGCCCTGCCAGGTGAATTTACAAAACGTGCATTTTTAAACGGCAAGCTTGATTTATCAAAGGCTGAAAGCGTTATGTCACTCATTTCAGCACAGGGTGAACAAGGTGCAAATGCCGCTTATAATCTGCTTGAAGGTTCATTAAGCCGTAAAATTGAAGAGATAAATTCTGTTCTTCTTTCATCAGCCGCTCACATTGCAGCCTGGACTGACTATCCCGACGACGAAATAATGGAAGTTGATACAGATGAGCTTTATAACGATTTACTTAATACTGATTCAGAGTTAAGTAAACTTATAAACAGATTCGACAGCGGTATGGCTGTCACAACAGGTGTTGATGCGGCAATAGTCGGTAAACCTAATGTAGGTAAATCAACACTTATGAACCTTCTTACAGGCTTTGACCGCTCAATTGTTACCTCTATTGCAGGTACAACGAGAGATGTAGTTGAGGAAACCGTTAACCTTAACGGTTGTATTCTCAGATTATCCGATACCGCGGGAATGCACGACACAGGAGACGAGGTCGAAAAAATCGGAGTTAAAAGAAGCAGAACAAAGCTTGAGCGATCCGCCGTTGTTTTTGCTGTATTTGACGTGTCCGAAGAGCTTACAGATGAAGATTTTGAACTTATTAACCTTTGTAAAGGAAAAAATGTTATCCCAATTGTTAATAAAACCGATCTTATAAAAAGAGCAGATATTTCTATAATAGAAAAATTGTTAGGAAAATGTATTGAAATATCAGCAAAAGACGGCACAGGTTATGATACCCTGTGTGAAAAAGTTGCTGAACTTGTCGGAACTAAAGATTTTGATACCACAGCTGCAATGCTTGCAAATGAAAGACAGCTTATCTGCTGTAAAACCGCTCACGAAAACATAAGTGAAGCAATTCAGGCAATTCAGACATGTCTTACGCTTGATGCAGTCGGTGTATGTATTGACGGAGCAATATCTGCTCTGCTTGAGCTGACAGGAAAAAAAGCAAGTGAA
Organism: Clostridia bacterium; assembly: GCA_024404095.1. Taxonomy (GTDB): domain Bacteria; phylum Bacillota; class Clostridia; order Oscillospirales; family Acutalibacteraceae; genus CAG-488. Next base: position 19,308 of record JAKSQO010000039.1, read on the forward strand.
GCAGTAGTAGATGAAGTATTTAAGAAATTCTGTGTAGGAAAATAAGGAATAAATTATGGAATATTTTGCAAAAAAATATCAGGTAATAGTTATCGGAGCAGGTCATGCAGGTATCGAAGCAGGTCTTGCTTCTGCACGTCTTGGCTGTGAAACCTGCGTTTTTACAATAAATCTTGACTGGGTTGGAAATATGGCTTGTAATCCGTCAATCGGCGGTACATCCAAGGGTCACCTTGTACGTGAGATTGACGCGCTTGGCGGTGAAATGGGTAAGGCAGCTGATGCAAATACACTTCAGAGCCGTATTCTTAACCTCGGTAAAGGACCGGCAGTTCACAGTCTCAGAGCGCAGATTGACAGACGCTTGTATTCGGATTATATGAAGCACGTTCTCGAATTGCAGGATAAGCTTGACCTGAGACAAGGAGAAATTATAGACCTAAAAAAGCTTGATGACGGCACATGGCAGGTAAAAACACATCTTGAAACCGTATATACCGCTGATTGCGTTATTATCGCAACAGGTACTTTCTTAAGCGGAAAAGTTTATGTGGGCGATGTTTCTTATGAAAGCGGTCCCGACGGAATGTTCCCTGCAAAGCGATTAGGCGAGGTACTTAAGCAATTAGGTTTACCTACAAGAAGATTTAAAACAGGAACTCCATCTCGAGTTAACCGAAAGACTGTCAACTATCAGAAATTAGAAATACAGAACGGTGATGAAAGAATAGTCCCATTCTCTTTTGATAACAAACATAATGTTCAAAATAAACTCCCCTGTTATATTACTTATACAAATCTTGACACTAAATCAATAATAATGGAAAATCTTCACCGCTCCCCTCTTTATGGTGGAAAAATTGACGGCAAAGGACCGAGGTATTGTCCAAGTATAGAAGATAAGATGGTCAGATTTGCTGAAAAAGAACGTCATCAGATATTTATTGAACCCTGTGGCGAAAATACAGAGGAAATGTATCTTCAGGGTCTTTCATCGTCACTTCCCGAGGATGTTCAGATAAAATTTATTCGTTCAATTCCCGGATTGGAAAACGCAGAAACCATGAGAACAGCCTATGCAATTGAATACGACTGTGTTGACCCTCTTGCATTAAAAGCAACACTTGAATTTAATGACTATGACGGACTTTTCGGAGCCGGTCAGTTCAACGGTTCATCGGGATATGAGGAAGCCGCTGCACAGGGTCTTGTTGCCGGAATAAATGCCGCACTTAAGGTTTTAGGGAAAAGGCCTTTAATTTTTGAACGTTCCGGCTCATACATAGGTACTTTAATTGATGATCTTGTTACAAAAGGATGCTCCGACCCTTACAGAATGATGACCTCACGTTCAGAATACAGACTTCTGCTCAGACAGGACAATGCAGACAGACGTCTTACACCTATCGGACATTCAATCGGACTTATAAGTGACGAAAGATATTCAAATTATCTTAAAAAGCTTGATTTAATTGCACAGGAAAAAGAAAGAGTTCAGCATACTGTTCTCTCCCCTTCTGATGAATTAAATAAAGTGCTTGTTTCACGTGAAACATCGCCGGTTATTACCGGGATTCGACTTATTGATCTTCTTAAACGTCCTCAGCTTAATTACGAAATACTTACAAATTATGATGTTGATCGACCAGACCTGCCTTATGAGGTTTTTGAACAGGTTGAAATTGACATTAAATATGAGGGATATATAAAACGTCAACAAGCTCAGGTCGATGAAATGCATCGTCTTGAGGTAAAATTATTACCGGAAACAATTGACTATAACACAATCATAGGTTTAAGACTTGAGGCAAGAGAAAAATTAAGTAAAATCAGACCACACAATATCGGACAGGCTTCAAGAATATCAGGTGTAAGTCCGTCGGATATCTCTGTACTACTAATTTATCTTGAAAAGGAGAGTAAAAAATGATAAATACTTCCCTTTTGAAATCAGAAGCTGAAAAATTAGGAATTTATCTTAATAATGAAGCTTTAAATAGATTTGATAAATACGCTGAAATGCTTGTTGAAACAAATAAAACTTTAAATCTTACAGCCATAACAGAACCAGATGAAATAGTATATAAGCATTTTATTGATTCTCTAACTCTGCTTACTGTTATTGATGTTAAAGAAAACGCAAAAGTTATTGATGTTGGAACCGGTGCAGGATTTCCGGGTGTTGTTCTTCTGATTGCTCGTCCCGATATAAATATTACACTTATGGATGGAACAAATAAAAGGCTCAATTTTATTTCTCAGGTATTAAATGAGCTTGATTTACATGCAGAAATACTGCATATGCGTGCGGAGTTAGCAGGAAAAGATAAAAATTACAGAGAAAAATATGATTTAGTTACAGCAAGAGCAGTTGCAAATATGAATATATTAAGTGAATATTGCCTGCCGTTTGCACGAGTTGGCGGTATATTTGCACCAATGAAAGCTGCAAAAGCTGATGAAGAGCTTGAAAGCGCAAAAAATGCAGTAAAAACTCTTGGTGGAACAATAAAAGATATAAAACACTTTAATATTGATAATTGCGGTGAAAGAACAATTATTATAACTGAAAAAATATCGCAAACTTCACCAAAATATCCACGTGCTTCGGCACAAATTTCAAAAAAGCCTCTTATATAAAGTAGAAATATGTATTTTACAATAAAATAAGGTCAATCAAAAATTATGGACAACCTCTCTATACGGTGCTAAGCTATATAAAGGTACTGGGGGAGGTTTTTTATGCATAAAACTACTAAATATAAGAAAAGTAATGAAGTTATACAGATTCCGGCAAGGCTTATTTCTCCGAACCCTCATCAGCCGAGAAAAAATTTTAACTGGGATGATTTAGAAGGTTTAGCAGAAAGTATACATTATAACGGGCTTTTACAACCAATTACTGTGAGAAAATGCTCTGATGAACGTTATGAACTTATATCCGGTGAGCGAAGACTTCGGGCGTGTAAAATGGCAGGTCTTTCAACAATTCCATCAATAATTATTGATATAGATGAAGAAAAGTCTGCATTACTGGCTATATTAGAGAATTTACAAAGAGAGAACCTTCATTTTTTTGAGGAAGCAATGGCAATAGAAAGACTAATGAAAGGATTCGGCTTATCCCAGGAAGAAGTTGCAAGAAAGCTTGGAAAATCACAGTCAGCCTTATCAAATAAACTTCGTTTACTCAGACTTCCCAATGAAATACGATATAACATAACGCTATATGGACTTTCTGAACGTCATGCACGAGCATTATTAAGACTACCAACAACATCTTTAATGCATCAGGTTATTGATACAATTGCAGAGCAGGGACTTACAGTAAGTGCAACAGAAAAGCTTATATGCGATATTCTTACAAAATCACAACCAAAAGAAAAGAAAGGGAAAAAAGTGATGGTTTTTAAAGATGTGAGAATATTTATAAATACATTAAATCATGCAGTAACAACAATGAGAAAAAGCGGTATAAATGCGACAGCAAGCAAAAATGAAACAGACAGCTATATTGAATATGTTGTTAAAATAGATAAAAATGCAAACAAATAGAGCAGGGGAGACCTTGCTCTATTTGTTTCACGTGAAACAATAAAAATCTTTTAAAATATATTTTTTTACTCTTTAATTTATGCAAAAGTTGTGATATAATAAGATTTAGAATTTTATCAGGAGTTGGTAAAATGGCAAAAACTATTGCAATTGTAAATCAGAAAGGCGGAGTTGGTAAAACAACATCCGCAGTAAACCTTGCTGCTGCCGTTGCAGCTAAAGGATATAAAGTATTATTGGTTGATATCGACCCTCAGGGAAACGCAACAAGCGGATTAGGAATAAACAAAAGAGAAATGAAGATTTCATCATATGATATCATTGTTAATTCCGTACCTGTTGAAAAAGTAATGTTACATACAAAATTTACAAATTTATGGATAGTCCCTTCAAGTATGAATCTTGCAGGTGCTGAACTTGAACTTGTTGATATGGCTCATCGAGAAGCAAAAATTAAAAATTCCCTTGCACTTGTAAAGGATATTTTTGATTTTATATTTCTTGATTGCCCACCGTCGCTTGGTCTTATAACATTAAACGGGTTATGTGCCGCAGATACTGTACTTGTACCAATACAGTGTGAATACTATGCACTTGAAGGTCTTTCACAGCTTATGTCAACAATCAGACAGGTTAAACGTCTGTATAATCCGTTGATAGATATGGAAGGCGTTTTACTTACAATGTTTGACGGAAGACTTAACCTTACCCATCAGGTTGTAGAAGAATTAAAAAGATTTTTCCCTCAAAAAGTATACAGAACAGTAATTCCACGCAATGTAAAACTTTCAGAAGCTCCGAGTTTTGGAATGCCGATTTTATACTATGATAAAAAATCAAAAGGTGCAGAATCCTATAACGAACTTGCAGATGAATTTTTAAATAAAACGGTAAGGAGGTAATTTAATGGCAGAAAAAAAGAGCGGTTTAGGAAAAGGACTTGATTCCCTTTTTTATGATAATTCGATAGATGATATGAATCCCACAACAAATAATCTTAAGATTATGGAAATTGAGCCGAATCATGATCAGCCAAGAAAGTTTTTTGACGAAAAAAGCTTATCCGAACTTGCTGACAGTATTTCACAGCATGGAGTATTACAGCCATTAGTTGTCCGTCCGATGTCAAACGGAACATATCAACTTGTTGCAGGTGAAAGACGTTGGAGAGCGGCAAGAATTGCAGGACTTTCAGAAGTACCGGTAATCATTAAAGAGCTTTCAGATGAAGAAACCATAGAAATAGCTATGATTGAAAATCTTCAGCGTGAGGATCTGAATCCTCTTGAAGAAGCGCTCGGATATCGTTATATGATGGATGAACTTCATATAACTCAGGAGCAAGCAGCTGAAAAGGTTGGAAAATCACGCCCTGTAATTGCAAATGCTCTCAGACTTTTAAAGCTTCCGGAAGAAGTACAGGAAATGATTAAAAACAGTCTCATATCTTCAGGACATGCTCGAGCATTGCTTGGTTTCAATTCGGAAAGTGAAATGATAGCGGCAGCAAATTTGATTGTTAAAGAAGATTTGTCAGTACGAGATGTTGAAAAGCTTGTGAAACTTTCAAATAAAACAATAAAAGAATCAAGCAAAAATGATAAAAGAGATAAATACTTTAGTGAAGTTGAACTTGCACTTAAAGAAAATTTAGGAAGAAAAATTAAGATAAAAGAAAACGCAAAAAAAGAATCAGGCATAATTGAAATAGAATTCTTTAATAAAGATGATCTTTCAAGTATTGCGATGCTTCTTGAAAACTATGGTAAATAATATATTGGAGGAAATATAGATGTTAGATATCAAACTTATCCGTGAAAACCCGGAAATGGTTAAAGCAGCCATGAAAACAAGAAATAAGGATATGGACGCTACTGTTGATGAAATCCTTGAGATTGATGCAAAGCGCCGTGAGCTTATGCAGGTTACAGATGCAATGAAGCAGGAACAGAACAGCGCAAGCAAGCAGATTCCTCAGATTAAAAAAGCCGGCGGCGATATTTCTGAGATTATGGCAAGAATGAATGAAATTAAAGAAAAAATAAAGGCTAATGACGCAATTCTTTCTGAGCTTGATGCTAAACAAAAAACGTTAATTTATGAATTTCCAAATGTTCCAAATCCTTCAGTACCTGTTGGAAAGGATGATTCAGAAAACGTTGAAATAAGACGTTGGGGTGAGCCGAGAAAATTTGATTTTGAAGCTAAGGCTCATTGGGATCTCGGCGCATCACTCGGAATTCTTGATCCTGAAACAGCAGCGAAAGTTACAGGTACAAGATTCCATTTCTATAAAGGAATCGGTTCAAAGCTTGAGAGAGCAATTATTAACTTCTTCCTTGACACACATACAGAAAACGGATATACAGAAGTATTCCCTCCGTTCCTTGTAAACCGTGCATCAATGACAGGTACAGGTCAGCTTCCTAAGTTTGAAGAGGATGCATTCAAGACAACTGATGATTATTTCCTTATTCCGACAGCAGAAGTACCCGTTACAAATATGCATCGTGATGAAATTCTCGACGGAAGTAAGCTTCCGATTAAGTATTGTGCATATTCTGCTTGTTTCAGAGCAGAAGCAGGTTCAGCAGGACGAGATACACGCGGTCTTATCAGACAGCATCAGTTTAATAAAGTTGAGCTTGTTAAATTTGCTGATCCAGAGACATCATATGATGAACTTGAAAAACTTACAAATGATGCAGAAAGAGTTCTTCAGCTTCTTGGTCTTCCTTACAGAGTTGTATGTCTTTCAACAGGAGACATCGGATTCTCATCAGCAAAGACATACGATATTGAAGTATGGATGCCTTCATATAACAGATATGTTGAGATTTCATCATGCTCAAACTTTGAAGATTTCCAGGCTCGCCGTGCTGCTATCAGATTTAAGAAAGATGCAAAATCAAAGGCACAGCTTGTTCACACGCTTAACGGTTCAGGTGTAGCTATCGGCAGAACAACAGCTGCTATTCTTGAAAACTTCCAGAATGAAGATGGAACAGTTACTATTCCTGAAGTGCTTGTTAAATATATGGGTACTGATATTATTAAATAATTTTGTTTAATATTTCAAATATCTGATAAACATAATTGTTTATCAGATATTTTTTTTAAATACTGCAGTAACACAAAAAATGAGCGGAGTTTATTTTTTAAAAACTTCGCTCATTTTAATAATTTATAATAGATAAAGTGATAAACAAAATTGTTTATCATTCATTTTATTCTTTAAGATATCCTGCATTTTCAATTCTTTTTAAAAGAGTAACTGACGAAATAGGGGAAATATAAACAGTTTTTATTTTAGTCTTCTTATCAAATGTAACAATAAAAGATTTTGGAAGCTCATAACTTACATTTATAACATTTCCGTTCTTTTCTTTAGATGAAAGATATGTTCTTGTAGCTTTTGAAACTGTCGTTGTATCAATGTCAAATATTCCAACAAGCTCATCAGTAGTAATAATTGTATCCTGTCCGAGATGTAAAAACATAATTCTACCTCTTTACTTTTCCGTCAACAATTTTAAATGTTTTATCAGAATCAATTTTTCTTAAATGAGACCTGTCACAACATGTAACAAATACCTGCCATCCTTCAAAGAATTTAATCAGATATTTTTGCCTCTTTGAATCAAGCTCACTCATAACATCATCAAGCAATGCTATCGGCTGCTCACCGGTTATTTTTTTCAAAATTGAGGCTTCACTAATTTTTAATGAAAGTGCACAGGAACGCTGTTGTCCCTGAGAGCCAAAGCTTCGCGCATCCATATCATTAAGATAAATTGCAAGATCATCCTTATGTGGTCCGACATTTGTTGAAATTCTCATAATATCCCGTTTATGATTTTTAACTGTTTCATTATAAAGTATTTCTGACCAAGCTGTAACACTATTAGCTGTTTCTTTTAAGGTATTTATATATTTTACAGACATCTTTTCTCTGTCATTTGAAATTTCTCTGTAAATATCAGAAGAAAAGATTTTTAAATCTTCAATATATTTTAATCTGTAATCAATAATTCTTCCGCCGTAGCGTGCGATTTCTTCATCAAAGGCGAATAATAAATCTTCACCGCGTGAGGTTTGATTTATCTGCCTTAAAAGGGCGTTACGCTGAAACACAGCCTTATTATACTTTGAAAGTAAAACGGCGTAATTCGGCTTTACAAGGCTTATTGCAATATCAAGAAACTTACGTTTTTCAGCAGGTCCATCCTTTATAACAGAAAGAACAGACGGTGAAAAAACCACCGCCTGAAATTCTCCTAAAAATTTTCTAGGCGAGATTTGTTTAATACCGTTCAGATAAGCTTCTTTCTGTCCTGATATAATCAGTTTAGCCGTTTGCTCTCTGTCATAAGAAAAGAAATCCATACTAATTTCAGAAAATTCCGAGTTATTATTTATAAGCTCGGAATTTTTTCTTGTCCGGAAACTGTTGCAGCCGGTAAACATCCATATACTTTCAATAATGTTTGTTTTGCCGTGACCGTTTTCACCGTAAATGACATTAACACCATTTACAGGTTCAATTTCCATATGTTCGATATTTCTGAAATTTTTAATTATATGATTTTCAATATTCATATCAAACTATCTCGTA
>JAKSQO010000004.1 GCA_024404095.1 Clostridia bacterium
GGACACGCTAACAAGTCTCACATCCTTAACAAGAAGACCACAAAGCGTAAAAGAGGTCTCCGCCAGACAGTTGTTGCTGATACAACAAATGTAAAGCAGATCAAGCGTCTTATCCCTTACAAATAATAAGGTAAGACAGGACTCAAAACTAAAATTAAATTGGAGGTAACTTACCATGGCTCGTATTAAAGGCGCTACCATGACTCGTAAGAGAAGAAATAAAGTAATGAAGATGGCTAAGGGCTACTATGGCTCAAAGTCAAGTCTTTTCAAGACTGCTAAGCAGGCAGTTATGAAGTCCGGACAGTATGCATATGTCGGACGTAAGCAGAAGAAGCGTGACTTCCGTCGCCTTTGGATTACAAGAATTTCAGCAGCTTGCAAGATGAACGGCATGAACTACTCAACATTCATGAACGGTCTCAACAAGGCCGGCATCGAACTTAACAGAAAGATGCTTTCAGAGATTGCAATTGCTGATCCCGCAGCATTCACAGCACTTACTGAGAAGGCTAAGGACGCTCTTAAATAAAGCTGATATCACGCCCCTGTCAAAGGTGGGGGCGTGAATTTGTCTTTTTAAAACTAAGAATATTTTATTCGGAGGCACGTTAAATGGAACGTCTGACAGCAAAATCGAATGAAAAAATCAAGGCTGCTGTCAGCATCCGTGACAGCGCAAAGCTTCGCCGTGAACAGCATCTTTTCTTCCTTGAGGGTGCGCGTTTATGCGGTGACGCGGCTGAAAATTCAGTCAGAATTCTGCGCTCGTTTTTCACTTTGCAGGCTCTTGAAAAATATTCTGCTCAGGCTGAAAAGATTATTTCACGCTCAAAGGAGAATTATATTATTACTGATGAGCTGGCTCAGAAGCTTTCGGATACGCAGAATTCACAGGGCATTTTCTGCGTCTGCAAAGAGGACGAAAAAAACGCAGGGGCGAATAAAATACGTCCCGACGGGAAATACATACTTCTGGAAAATGTTCAGGATCCGTCAAATCTCGGTGCGGTCAGCCGTGTTGCCGAGGCGCTCGGTATTGACGGAATGTTTGTCTGCGGCGGCTGTGATATCTACAATCCCAAGGCGCTTCGTGCGTCAATGGGCTCCGCTCTCAGACTGAATATTGTTTCCTGCCCGTCAGCCGTTGAGCTTGTAAAGAAGCTGAACGGACTTGGTATTCTGACTCTTGCTTCAACACCGAGAAAGGACAGCGTCGTGATAACCGATGTTCCTATGGACGGCGGTGTGTGCTGTGTTGTCGGCAACGAGGGTAACGGAATAACCGAAGAAACCATGTCTGCCTGTACGCACAGGGTTACAATTCCTATGGGCGGCAGAGCGGAATCCCTTAATGCCTCCACAGCGGCGGCGATACTTATCTGGGAGATGAAACGAAAATGAACGGAAAAATCTACTGGATATGGCTTCAGCAGGTACTCGGAATAAGTGCGACGCTCAAAACCGATGAGATTGTGTCTTACTTCGGTGATGCGAAAAAGCTGTATTTTGCAGGTGAATATGAGTGGAGAATTTCGGGCATTTTCACTCCTAAGCAGATACAGAAATTAAAGAACAATGACCTCTCTGCGGCGCAGAGGGTTATTGATAAATGTGTTGAAAACGGATGGAAAATAATTACACCCGATGACGGGAAATATCCGTCTATGCTTTTCAAACTGCCTAATTTCCCGCTTGTGCTTTATGCCGACGGTGACTTGGACTGTTTGAAAAACAAAATTACGATAGCAATAGTCGGTACACGTGAACCCTGCCGCAACAGCGCCTGCATTGCCAGAGCACTGTCGGCGTCAATTACCCGCTCAGGAGGATTGGTGGTCAGCGGCGGCGCATTGGGTATCGACAGCGCATCGCACATGGGTGCTTTTGATGCAGGAGGAAAGACAGTTGCGGTTCTCGGCAACGGCTTCGGAGCCAATTATCTTATGGCGAATGAGGCGCTGAGAAAAGATATATCGAAAAACGGACTTCTGCTGACGGAGTTTCCACCCGGAACACAGGTAACAAGAGGAAACTTTCCTATACGAAACCGTCTGATATCCGGTCTGAGCTACGGCACGGTTGTTATTGAAGCAAGCGAGCGGAGCGGCTCACTTATAACCGCCAACCATGCGCTTGAACAGGGCAGAGATGTCTACGCGGTGCCGGGCGACATTATGTCAAGCGGATTTACAGGAACAAACAAACTGATTCAGGACGGTGCAAAGCCTGTCTTCAGCGCAATGGACGTGCTTGAGGAATATGCGCTCCGCTATCCCGAATTGATGGATATCGAAAAAGTCGAAAAGACATTGACGATGAAAACCTACAGCGATCCGCCGTCAAAAACGGCAGTCGATGATAATCCTCAGCGTAAGGCAAAGGGCGAGGTTAAATTTGTAAAATTTCCCGAACCTCCTCTGCTGACCGAGGATGCACGCAAGATTTACCGTGCGTTTGACAGACCCGAAATGCAGGCGGACGAGCTGATTTTAAAAACAGGTCTGAGCGCAGGAAGCTTTTCCTCCGCAATGACTGAGCTTGAACTGTTCGACCTTGTCGAGCTTCAGGCGGGCAAACTTTACAAACTGAAAATAGGATGATTGATTATGTCAAAGCTGATTATCGTGGAGTCACCCACAAAGGTTAAGACAATTAAAAAATATCTCGGCTCGGGATATGAGGTTACGGCTTCAATGGGTCACGTTCGTGACCTTCCCGCGGCAAGACTGAGCGTAGATGTCAAGAATGACTTCGCTCCCAAGTATTCGGTTATCAAGGGCAAGGAAAAACTTGTCAAGGAATTGCAGGAAAAAGTCGCAAACAGCGATGGCGTCCTGCTTGCAACTGACCCGGACCGTGAGGGAGAAGCAATTTCATGGCATCTTGCAACTCTGCTTGACCTTGATATGAGTGAAACCAACAGAGTTACTTTTAACGAAATTACAAAAACAGGTGTTGCCAACGGTATGGCAAACCCCCGTTCGATTGATATGGACCTTGTTAACGCACAGCAGGCAAGACGTATTCTTGACCGCCTTGTAGGTTACAGACTAAGTCCGTTCATTTCTCAGAAAATCCGCCGCGGACTTTCCGCCGGACGAGTTCAGTCAGTAGCGGTAAAGCTTATTGTTGACCGTGAAAACGAAATCCGTGCGTTCAATCCCGAGGAATACTGGACACTTGATGCTAAGTTCCTCGCACCGTGCCGCAAGAGCTTTTCAGCTTCTTTCTACGGCGACGAAACAGGCAAGGTTAAAATTACAAACAAGGAACAGGCTGACTCATATCTCAGCCGACTTGACGGAGCAAGCTACACAATTACTTCTATCAAAAAGGGTACAAGAAAGAAGAACCCTGCACCTCCGTTTATCACATCAACTCTCCAGCAGGAGGCTTCAAGACGTATGGGCTTTCAAGCTCAGCGTACAATGAAAGCCGCTCAGGAGCTTTATGAAGGTGTTGACATTGCAGGTATCGGCACAACAGGTCTTATAACCTATATGAGAACCGACTCTCTGAGAATCTCAGAGGAGGCACGTGCCGCTGCAAATCAGTATATTACCGATACCTTCGGCGAAAAATATCTTCCCGAAAAGCCGCGTTATTATAAGTCACGAAACAATGCACAGGACGGCCACGAAGCTATTCGTCCGACCAATCCTGCACTTACTCCCGAGAGAGTTAAGGCAAGCCTTACATCTGACCAGTACAAGCTCTATTCGCTTATCTGGAAGCGTTTTATCGCAAGTCTTATGGCAAGCTGTGTTCAGAATACTGTCAAGGCTGAAATTCAGGCTGTTACCGAGGGCAAGGATGGCTATTGTGTATTTACAGCCGCGGGATACAGCATTAAATTTGACGGCTACACCGTTATTTATGAGGATTCCTCCGATGACGAGGATTCAGACGGCAAGCTTCCCGAGCTGAATGTTAACGATAAGCTCAAGCTTAAGGAGCTTAAGGGTAATCAGCACTTCACACAGCCGCCTGCACGCTTCACAGAAGCTACACTTATCAAGGCTCTTGAAGAAAACGGTATCGGACGTCCGAGCACATATGCTACGATTATTACAACAATTGTTAAGCGTGAATATATCAAGCGTCAGCAGAAACAGCTTTATCCGACCGAGCTTGGTGAAGCAATAACAACGCTTCTTAAGGATAAGTTCCCGAAAATCGTAAACACAAAGTTTACAGCGGGCATGGAAACTCAGCTCGATGAGGTTGGCGAGGGCAATGCAGATTACATTGCCATGCTCCATGAGTTCTATGACGATTTTGAAAAGACTCTTTCAAAGGCAAAGGCTGATATGAAGGATGTCAAGGTTCAGCTTAAAGAGGATCAGACAGATATTCCGTGCGAAAAGTGCGGCAGAATGATGGTTATTAAAACAGGACGTTTCGGCAAATTCCTTGCCTGCCCGGGTTATCCGGACTGCAAGAACGCAAAGCCGCTTGTTATGAAAACCGAGGCTAAATGTCCTAAGTGCGGCGGCGAGGTCATTGAGAAAAAGTCAAAGAGGGGCTACACCTTCTTCGGCTGCGGTAACTGGCCGGAGTGCGACTTTATGACATGGGACAAGCCGACTGACGATAAGTGCCCGAAGTGCGGTAAGTCACTCTTTAAGCGTAAGGGCGGAGTGCTTGCCTGCCTTGATGAAAAGTGCGGCTTTGAAAAGAAAGCCGAAAGAAAGTCAAAGAAAAAGACAGAGGAAGAATAAATGAGCGATGTTCTTGTTATAGGCGGCGGCCTTGCAGGTGTTGAAGCTGCGTGGGCGCTTGCAAACAGCGGAGTTTCCGTAACTATTGCGGAGATGAAGCCGAAAAAACATTCTCCCGCACATAAGACCGATATGCTTGCCGAGCTTGTATGCTCCAATTCGCTGAAGGCTCAGCGCATAGGTTCGGCGGCAGGGTTGCTCAAAGCGGAAATGGAGATTTTAGGTTCAATCTGCGTTGAGTGCGCTAAAAAATGCAGTGTTCCTGCGGGTGGTGCACTTGCAGTTGACCGTGATAAATTCTCCGCCATGATTACGGAAAAGATTAAGTCGCATCCGCTGATTACAGTTGAGTGCGAGGAAATCACGGAGATTCCCGAGGGCAATGTCATTGTTGCCGCAGGTCCGCTTGCTTCGGATGCACTTGCGGAGAATATAAAAAATCTTTGCGGCGGTTCGCTCAGCTTTTTTGATGCGGCTGCGCCGATTGTTACGGATGAGAGCATAGACAAAAGCTGTGCTTTCAGCCAGTCGAGATATGACCGCGGCGGTGAGGACGATTACCTCAACTGCCCGATGAATAAAGAGGAATACGAGAATTTTTACAACGAGCTTGTTAACGCGGAGTCGGCTGAGCTTCACTCCTTTGATAAGAAAAAGGGCGTGTATGAGGGCTGTATGCCGATTGAGGTTATGGCAAGTCGAGGCGCTGACACAATGCGCTTCGGACCGTTGAAGCCTGTCGGACTTACCGACCCGAGAACAGGTCACAGACCATGGGCGGTGCTTCAGCTTCGCCGTGAGGATGCGAGCGGTTCAATGTATAATCTTGTAGGCTTTCAGACAAATCTGAAATTCGGTGAACAGAAGAGAGTTTTCTCCCTTATCCCTGCCCTTAAGAATGCGGAGTTTGTTCGCTACGGTGTTATGCACCGCAACACATTCATTGATTCACCCCGTCATCTCAATTCCGATTTCTCGTTCAGAGGTCGCGACGGTCTGTATTTTGCAGGTCAGATAACAGGCGTTGAGGGATACATGGAATCGGCTTCCTCGGGCATTCTCTCAGGTCTTAATATGGCGAGAAGACTTAAGGGCGAAGCTCCGATTGAGCTTCCCGACTTCACAATGCTCGGTGCATTGTCGGGCTACATCAGTAACGAAAGCGTTGCCGATTTTCAGCCGATGGGTGCGAATTTCGGCATACTGCCTGCCTTGCCCGAAAAAATCAGAGATAAAAAGCTCAGATACGAGGCTCTTGCGCAGAGAAGCCTCGACTGGTATAAAACTTCTTTCTAAATCATTCAAAGGAATGGATAAAGATGAAATCAGATATTAACGAATTACAGGAAAAATTAGGTTATAGGTTTAATGATGAGGGACTTCTGCTGCGTGCTCTGTCCCATTCATCATACGTCAATGAAAATCATTCTGTCGGCGGCTCAAATGAAAGACTTGAGTTCCTCGGTGACTCGGTTCTCGGTTTTATTACAGCAGAGAACTTTTTCAAAAATTATAAGAACTTCCCCGAGGGTGAGCTTACAAAGCTCCGTGCCGCAATGGTGTGTGAAAAGTCGCTTGCAGGCTTTGCACGTGAGATTGAGCTCGGTAAGTATCTTATGCTCGGCAAGGGCGAGATGATTACGGGAGGCAGAGAGCGTCCGTCAATTCAGGCAGATGCATTTGAGGCGGTTATTGCCGCAATCTATCTTGACGGCGGCATGGATGCCGCAAGAAAGTTTGTGCTCAAATACATTGACGAGGCAATCAAAAGACATCAGTCAGTCAAGGATTACAAAACAATTCTTCAGGAGATTGTTCAGCGCAATCCCGGTGAGATTGTTGAATACGTTCTTGTCGGCGAAACGGGTCCCGACCACGATAAGCGTTTTGAGGTTGAGGTTCATCTCAATTCAAATGTTATCGGCAGGGGAATCGGTAAGAGCAAAAAACGTGCCGAGCAGGAGGCTGCAAGGGAAGCCTTGGAGCTTATGGGACTGTGAAGCATATAAATGTCGGTCTGTTTGTTCCGCATAACGGCTGTCCTCATCAATGTTCTTTCTGCAATCAGAAAGCGATTTCGGGTCACCGTGAACAGGTCACACCCGATGATGTTGACCGTGCGGCTCAGATAGCTCTTAAAAATCCCGACAGCAGGGGCGGAGAAATTGCATTTTTCGGCGGCAGTTTTACTGCGATAGACAGAGAAACGATGATTTCGCTTCTTTCAGCGGCATACAAATACATTGCTGACGGCAGCTTCAAGGGAATCAGAGTGTCGACCCGACCTGATGCTATTGATACGGAAATCTGTACCATACTTAAAAAGTACGGTGTAACCGCGGTGGAACTCGGAGCGCAGAGTATGGATGACGGGGTGCTTCGTCTAAACAGACGTGGGCATACCTCGGAGGATATTGTCCGTGCGAGCAAAATGCTCAAGGATTTCGGCTTTGAACTTGGTTTACAGATGATGACGGGACTTTACGGTTCGACAGATGCCGACAGCATAATGACGGCAGAAAAAATTATCGCATTAAAGCCTGAAACTGTCCGCATTTATCCGACGGTTGTGCTTGAAAACACACCGCTTGCAGAGCTTTACCGAAGCGGCGAGTACATACCGCAGACGGTGGATAGTGCCGCGGAGCTTTGCGCACGGCTTCTTGTTATGTTTTATGATGCAGACATAACCGTTATCCGAACGGGACTTCACTCGGGCGGTGATGTTGAGGGTGAGTATCTTGCAGGGGCATATCACCCCGCTTTCAAGGAGCTTTGCGAGGGTAAAATCTATCTGCGCAAGGCGATTGAATTTATTAAGAAAAACAATATTGCCGAGGGGAAAATTGAAATCCACGTTTCGCCAAAGGCAATTTCACAGATGACAGGTCAGAAAAAGACCAATATTTCTGCATTGCGGGAGCTTGGATACAATGCCCGTGTGATTGCAGACAGCAGTATTGAAAAATACTGTGTTAAAATAACGGAATCCTGATATAAAAGGAATGAACTAAATGAGATTAAAAGCACTCGAAATGCAGGGGTTCAAATCATTCCCTGACAAGACTGTTTTCAATTTTAATCACGGGATGACGGCTGTTGTCGGTCCGAACGGCTCGGGCAAGAGTAATATTGCCGACGCTGTGCGCTGGGTTCTCGGTGAACAGTCGACAAAAAATCTCCGTGGCTCAAAAATGGAAGATGTTATCTTCGGCGGAACAAGAGTTCGTAAACCGCTTGGCTTTGCTGAGGTTACGCTTAAGCTTGATAATAAGGACAGAACGCTTAACAATTGCGACAAGGACGAGGTTTCGGTTACACGCCGATACTACCGTTCGGGTGAGAGCGATTATATGCTCAACGGCGCGGTTGTAAGGCTTCGTGATATTCACGAGCTGTTTATGGATACAGGCCTCGGACGTGACGGCTATTCGCTTGTCAGCCAGGGACGTATTGCCGACCTTATTTCTTCAAAATCGGGTCAGCGCCGTGAAATGCTTGAGGAGGCCGCAGGCATTTCTCACTTCCGTTACCGACGCAACGATGCTAACCGCAAGTTAGACCAGGCGGAGGAAAATCTGGTTCGACTTCGTGACATTCTTTCAGAGCTTGAGGGACGTGTCGGTCCTCTTAAAACTCAGAGCGAAAAGGCACAGAAATTCCTTGTGCTTGCCGCTGAGAAAAAGGAGCTTGAAATCGGACTGTGGCTTCATACAATTGAAACATCAAAGCAGAAGCTGAGAGAACATGAGGACAAGCTTTCAATTGCGCAGGCTCAGTATGACGGTATAGAAGCCGCTTTGAATGTTATTGAAAACGAAACCGAAGAAATAATTGCGAAAAGTCAGGATATCACCGTACGAATCGACAACATCCGTCAGAACGCAATGTCGTACGAGGAAAAGGCGGTTCACGTTGACGGTGAAATCTCAGTTGAAAAAAATACAATTCTTCATAATAATCAGACTATCGAGCGAATCCGCCGTGATATGAATGATGCGGCTGACAGCGAAAAGGGTCTTGAAAAAGAAATCGCCGATTCGATGAAAGAAATCGACGAATTACTCAGCGAAATTGAAGCAAAGAAAAAAGAGCTCGAAAGCGCATCCGCTGACATTGCACAGGCAAGAGATGAGAACAGCGAATTCTCGGACAAGATTGCCGACCTTTCTCAGAAAATAACTGAGATTACAGGCAAGGTTGCCGAAAAGAGAATAGAAGAGACGACAGCAAACTCATCAATTGAGGAAATTATGGGTCGTGTCAGCAACATTGAGGGCGTTCTCTCGACAAGAAACGGCTACATAACCGAGCTTGAGGACAAGCACAATGCATGTCAGGCTGAGCTTGACAAGATGAACGAAACGGCGACGGAAATTATGAATGCTGTTTCGGGTTACAGCCTGCGTGTTCAGTCACGTGAGGAAAAGGCTGAGACTCTTAAGGGCGAGATTGATGCACGCGGTCTTGATATTCTTCAGAAAAAAGACCGTATGCGTATGCTCGATGATATGGAAAAGAACATGGAGGGTTATTCGGGTGCGGTTAAGGCTGTTATCCGTGAGGCAAAGGGCGGTATGCTCAGGGGAATCCACGGCCCTCTTTCACAGCTGATTAACGTAAATGATCGTTATGCCGTTGCTGTTGAAACGGCACTCGGTGCGGCGATTCAGAACATTGTTACTGATAATGAAAACGATGCAAAGCGCGCGATTAACTTCCTTAAGGACAAGAAGAGCGGACGTGCAACATTTCTTCCGCTGACTGCTGTCAAGTCAAAGCCGTTTACGGAAAAGGGTCTTGACGGCTGCTACGGTTTTGTTGACATGGCAGACAAACTGCTTGATTTCGAACCGCAGTACAGCGAGATAATTAAGTCGCTTCTCGGCAGAACAGCTGTTGCCGAGGATCTTGACAGCGCAATTGTTATCGCTAAAAAATACGATTACAGATTTAAGATAGTTACTCTTGACGGACAGGTTGTCAATGCAGGCGGTTCAATGACTGGTGGTTCACGCGGTCATAATGCAGGTATTCTCAGCCGAGGAAACGAGATTGATAAGCTCAAAGCTCAGCTTGCAGAGCTTGTTGAACAGCAGAATGTAAGTCAGGAGGAGTATAAAAAGCTCAGCCAGGAGCTTTCGTCCGTTAAGGCAGAGCTTGACGCTTCACAGGCTGACCTCAAGCGTACACAGGAGGATATTATCCGTAAGGAAAGTGAGCTTGCGCTTATTGACGGTAAGCTTGATACTGCGAATGCGGCTCTTGAGGAGCTTCGCCGTGAAAAGCACAACGCTTCACTTCGTATATCTGACCTTGAGGAGCTTAAGAGCAGCGCACAGGCAGAGATTGACGAACTCAACAAGGAGCTTGGGTCATTGCAGGCTAATCTTGACGTTGTAACACACGGCAGGGAACAGCTTGAAGAAAAACGTGAAAACCTCGCACAGGTTGAAGCGAAAATCAACCTCGATATCCTTGCGTATGAAAAGGATATTCAGGCTCGCCGTGAGGCTGTTGAGCTTCTCAACCGCAGAATGGCAAGCCACGAGGGCAGGCTTGATGACCTCAACGGTGAAATTGCGGTTATCGAATCCGCAAATGCCGATATTGAAAAGAAGATTGCCGAGCTTGAAAAGCAGGCGGCAGAGCTTCGAGATATGGGTGCAAAGTCAAAGGAAAACATTGAATCACTCATTGCAGAACGTACCGAATGTGATGCACGCAGTGCACAGCTCCGTGCTGACGAGCGAACAAAATCCGCAGAGCGTGAAAAAATCAGCGGAGAGCTTGCACGTCTCGAAGAGCGCAAGGGCTCAATGCAGAAGATGCTTGACGATGCGGTTAATAAGCTCTATGACGAGTATCAGCTGACAAAAACTGAAGCTGAAAACATGAATATAGTTATTGAGGATTATCAGAAAGCACACCGCTCATTGCAGGAGGTAAAGGGTAAAATTCGAGCCCTCGGCAGTGTAAATGTCGGTGCGATTGAGGAATATAAAGAGGTTTCCGAGCGCTATGAATTTATGCGTGTTCAGCTCGAGGATATAGAGAAATCGCGTGACGAGCTGAATAAGCTTATCTCTGAACTCACAAGCAAAATGGGTGAGCAGTTCAAGGAGCAGTTTGTGCGCATAAACAAGTTTTTCGGCGAAACATTTGTCGAGCTTTTCGGCGGCGGTAAAGCCGAGCTTATACTTGAAAATCTGAATGACGTTCTCGAATGCAACATTGAAATCAAGGTTCAGCCGCCGGGTAAAAATGTTCAGAACATCGACCTGCTTTCGGGTGGTGAAAAGGGTCTTGCCGCTATTGCGCTTTTGTTTGCAATTCTTAAGGTTTCGCCCTCTCCGTTCTGTATTTTTGACGAGGTTGAGGCTGCTCTTGACGATGTCAATGTTTCGAGATACGCACAGTACGTGCGCCGAATGACAAATAATACTCAGTTCATTCTTATCACTCACCGCCGTGGTACAATGGAGGAGGCAGACGTTCTCTACGGTATCACAATGCAGGAGGAGGGCGTTTCAAAAATGCTCGAGCTTCAGACGACAGATATGGCGAAGAAACTCGGAATAACCTAAGGAGTGTTTGGTATGAAAAGGGTTCTTGCTTTTTTACTTGCGATAGTTATGCTTCTTGGGGGTATGATAATGCCTGTATTTGCAGAGAAAAATGAATATCCGCAGAAACGTGAAAACTTCACAATCCGTGACCCGTATGTACTTGTTTACGACGGTAAATATTATATGTACGGTACAGGTCTTGCAGGCAGAGGGTACGGATGTGTAGTCAGTGAGAATCTTGAGGACTGGTCATACCCGATTCAGGTATTTACTCCTGATGAAGATTTTGACGGAATCAAGGATTTTTGGGCACCCGAATGTCATTATTATAACGGTAAATTCTATCTGTTTGCGACATACTATTCAGCAACGACTGAAAAACGCGGAGTAGGAATTTTTGTTTCTGAAAGTCCGACGGGACCGTTCACACAGCTTGGAGACGGACATATTACACCGCACAATCATGACTGTATTGACGGTACGCTCTATGTGGACGGAGACGGTCAGCCCTGGATGGTTTATGTCAGCGAATGGACATCAAATCCTGATGAAATCGGTGAAATGGCGATCGCAAAGCTTAGCAAAAATCTTGACGGATTTATCAGCGAGCCGAAAATTATTTTCAGAGCAAATAATCATCTATGGACAGACAGCAGAGTAACAGACGGTCCTTTTCTTTACCGAACAAAGAACGGCAGACTTCTGATGATCTGGTCAAACACCGCAAAACAGGGCGGTTATGCCGTTGGTGTTGCATGGTCGGATAATAACGAAATTACAGGTAAATGGAAGCATCAGCCCTTAGCACTATACAGGCAGAATATGTATCATGAGCTTGACGGTGGTCATGGAATGATTTTTGAAACCCTTGACGGTCAGCTGATGATGAGTATTCATTCTCCGAATAATCAGACTGAGGAGCATAGAACGACGGCTGTTTTTATTCCGCTGAGGGACACGGGCAATACACTTGTGCTGGATGAAAATTATACGCCGTTTAAGAATTTTTTACATAAGTTCGTAGTGTTTTTCAGAAAAGTGTATTAT
Organism: Clostridia bacterium; assembly: GCA_024404095.1. Lineage (GTDB taxonomy): Bacteria > Bacillota > Clostridia > Oscillospirales > Acutalibacteraceae > CAG-488. The sequence continues at coordinate 12,341 of JAKSQO010000004.1, forward strand.
GGAATTTTATTCAGATTATTATGAGTGGGGGAAGTGTTTAAATGTTTTCCTTTCTTTTGCTTTATATTTTGTGTTGTGTATATGGTCTAAAAATTTCGGTTGGTTCGAATAGTAATCATATTGACAGAGAGACCACCTGCGGTAAATTATTGAACAGAAATATAGTTTGGAATACTGATTACCTTTCAAAAGAAAAAACAAATGCAATTAAGGGCATTTTTGTAATGATGGTTTTAATTTCTCATTACTGTGGTTGCTATATATTTAGAACTCCTGGTAATAGTTTTACAAGTCATCTTATAAGAGACCTTATCGGTCAACAAATGGTAGTCATGTTTCTTTTTTATTCCGGATATGGAATTATGGAGAGTTATAAGAAAAAAGGAAAAGCATATGCAATTAACATGCCGGTGCAAAGAATACTTAAACTCCTGTTTGACTATGACATTATTGTACTGATATTCTTTGTTATTTATATCTGTTTTGGAAAACAATGGACTATTAGCCAATTTATTCTATCTTTTTTGGGTTGGGATAGTTTTGGTAACAGCAACTGGTATGTATTTGCTATTATCTGTTGTTATATATTCTCCTTTGTTGCTTTTATTATTGCCCGAAGGAGATATTGGCTTGTGACAATTATTGTTACAGTCCTTTCTTTTGCATATTTGATTGTAGTTAATAAATATAAGGAAGCATACTGGACGAATACTATCTTATGCTATGCGCTTGGGATGTGGTATTCAGTCTTTAAGGGGAAAATTGAGAATTTTATTCAGAAGAATAATTTTATTTGGATTTTTAGCTTAGTTGTTTTAGCTGTATTGTATGTTGCATTATCTCGTTTCCAATACGCTATTGATTTTGTCTTTGAAATACGAGCGCTGATATTTGCACTGATTGTGGTTTTTGCAACAATGAAATTTTCGTTTGACAATGTAATACTCAGGTATTTTGGTTCAAATGTTTTTGGTGTATATATGCTTCAAAGAATACCGATGGTAATAATGCAGAATCTTGGATTATTTAACGGAAGATATATTAGTATGAAATTTATAGTTACTGTTTTAGTAACAATCGTTCTTGCAACTCTGTATAAAAAATTTATGGAATGTAGCTCAAAGTTGTTTAGAAAAATAGAAATAAAAAAGGCTGTCGCTTCGTAATGAAGTGACAGCCTTTTAGCTTTTTAAACATTTAATCAGTCATTACCGAAGAATGCTTCGTGAACAGCGGCAACGGCTTTGTCAGCGTCCTTTCTGTCAATAAGAACAGAAATCTTGATTTCGCTTGTTGAAATCATCTGAATGTTGATATCCTGACCGAAGAGAGCCTCGAACATTGTTGAAGCTGTGCCGGGATGTGTTTCCATACCTGCGCCTACAACTGAAACCTTTGCAACCGTATCGTCACGTGTGATTTTTGCATCACCAATAAAGGGAAGGCTTTCAATAGCTTTAACAGCTTCATCGGCATTTGCTTCGTTTACTGTGAATGTGATATCCTTTGTGCCGTCACGGCCGATTGACTGAAGAATGATATCAACATTGATGTTCTTTGCTGCAAGGAGTGAGAATACCTTGTATGCAATACCGGGTACATCGCTTACGCCTACGATTGAAATTCTGGAGGCATCTGAATCCTTTGTTACGCCTCTGACTAACATTTTTTCCATTTTAGCTGTCTCCTTTACCATTGTACCCGGAATCGGGTTCAGGCTTGAAATAACCTCAAGCTCTACGTTATATTTTTTAGCCATCTCAACTGAACGGTTGTTAAGTACCTGTGCACCGAGAGTTGCAAGCTCAAGCATCTCGTCATATGTGATTTCTGCAAGACGCTTTGCATTCTTAACCTTTCTCGGGTCAGCTGTGTAAACACCGTCAACATCGGTGAAAATCTGGCACTTGTCAGCGTGCATAGCTGCTGCGATTGCAACTGCGCTTGTATCAGAACCACCTCTGCCGAGAGTGGTCATATCGTCATATTTGTTTACTCCCTGGAAACCTGCAACAACAACAATTTTTCTGTTGCCGATTTCGGTCTTAAGACGGGTTGTGTCAACCTTCTTGATTCTTGCGGCTGAATAAACTGAGTTGGTCTGGAAACCTGCCTGCCAGCCGAGGAGTGAAATTGAGGGGCATCCCAATTTCTCGATTGCCATTGCAAGAAGAGCGATAGAAATCTGCTCACCTGCTGCCATAAGCATATCCATTTCACGCTTAGCGGCAGCGGGATTGATTTCCTTTGCCTTTGCAATAAGGTCGTCTGTTGTATCGCCCTGTGCGGAAACGACAACAACAACATCATTACCCTGCTTGTAAGTGTCTGTTACAATTTTTGCAACATTCATTACACGCTCGGCATTAGCGACTGAGCTTCCGCCGAATTTCTGAACTATAAGTCCCATTCTGTATCACCACTTTTTAATAGTTTTCTACTCTGATTTTTGAAAGAATCTCAACATCAGCAAGCTTTGCAAGCTTCTCTGCAAGAATGCCTTCCTTTGCAACGGGAGTTACAAAAGCAAACTCGTCCTCGGGAGCGTTATTGCGGTTGAGAATACTGATATCGCCGAAGATTTCTTCAGCGGCTTTAAGTGCAAACACCTTGTCGCCCTTGGCACGGATGTAGAATGATGTTTCAACATCGCTGTGGTCAACAACATAGTTCTCAACAGCGTCATCCCAGCCCATTGCCTTGCGGTTATCAATGTAGTTGATGCAGTCGATAACATCGGCAACAACTGCACTTGCGGTTGCCATCTTGCCTGCGCCTCTGCCGTAGAAGCATACATCACCGACAGCGTTACCTCTTACAAGAATAGCGTTGAATACATCGTTTACACCTGAAAGAATGCTTTCGTTCTTAACAAAAGCAGGGCTTACCATTGCAGAAATCTTATCGCCTTCGAGACGCTTTGCTCTGCCGAGGAGCTTGATAACTCCGCCCCATGCGCGTGCATATTCAACATCCTCAAGTGTAATCTTTGTGATACCCTCAGTATATACACTGTCGGGGAAAACGTGCTTGCCGAAGCAGAGAGAAGCAAGAATACAGATCTTGCGGCAGGCATCGAAGCCTTCAATATCTGCTGTGGGATCCTTCTCGGCATAGCCGTTATCCTGCGCAAGCTTGAGTGCATCCTCAAAGCTCATTGAGTTATAAATCATCATTGTGAGAATGAAGTTTGTTGTTCCGTTAAGGATACCTGCAACCTCGTCAATCTGATTGGCTGCGAGACATCTGTCAATCGGACGGAGTACGGGAATACCGCCGCCGACACTTGCTTCAAACATAAAGTTTACGTTGTTTTCCTTAGCAAGCTTGAAAAGAACGTCTCCCTTTGCGGCAACAAGCTCTTTGTTTGAGGTTACAACGCTCTTGCCCGCCTTAAGGCAGGAAGAAACAAACTCAAATGCGGGATGCTGACCGCCCATTGTTTCAACAACAACCTTAACGTCTTTATCATTAAGAATTACGTTAAAATCCTTTATTATCTTCTTTTCGTTAACGTCACCCGGGAAATCTCTCAGGTCAAGGATATATTTTACGTCAACTGACGGCTGACCGCATTTTGCGGCAACTTTTTCACCGTTGATTGCAATAACCTCTGCTACGCCTGAACCTACAACACCGTAGCCCATAATTGCTATATCCATAGTTTTCAACTCCTTGTAATAATAATCCAAAATACACGCTATTTTACCATAAAACAATAAAAGAATAAAGAGAAAATTTTAAAAAAATTAAATTTTTATTATATTTTTTAATTGCATTAAGCGTAAGGTTTGGTATAATATATTATGTATTTATACGAACAGGAGATGATGTCGTGGAAAAAATTATCAACTACTGCTGGTTTGGCAGAGGTGAAAAACCGAAGCTTGTGCAGAAATGTATAGCCAGCTGGAAAAAATTCTGCCCTGATTATAAAATAGTTGAGTGGAATGAGGATAATTTTGATATTGACAAGTATCCCTATGCGCGTTATTGCTTAAATACAAAAAAATATGCTTTCTTAAGCGATTTTGTCCGGTTACAGGTGGTTTATGAAAACGGAGGTATATATTTTGATACTGACGTTGAAGTTATCAAAAATATAGATGATCTTTTAAATTATGAAGCTTTTTATGCATTTGAAAACGATAATTATGTGGCAACAGGACTTGGATTTGGTGCAGAAGCAAAACATCCGACGATTAAAGCGATGGTAGAAAAATACTACGCATTCACTCCGGAAGAAGATGGAAGTTTTAAAATGATTGGCTGCCCGAAGCTCAATACTGATGCCTTGTGTGACTTCGGACTCGAACTTAACGGCAAACGTCAGAATGTCGGCGGTGCTGAAATTTTCCCAGCTGAGTATTTTAATCCTTATGATGACCCGACAGGAAGACTCAATACTACTGCAAATACGTATAGTATACATTGGTTCGCCAAAAGTGCATTGAGTAAGTCTACAATAATAAAAAGTAAACTTACAAGACCGATTCATCGTATATTTGGAACGAATGCTTTCAGAAGAAAATGAGGTAAAAAATGGATAAAAAAATTGAACTGCGGAAAAAGCGAATTATAAATATCGTTTATTTTGCGATATTCCTTGCTATCGCTTTTCTTATAATTAAATATTGTTTCTGGATTATTTTTCCTTTTGTTTTTGCTTTTGTGGTTGCTGTTATTGTTCAGCGTCCTGCGAATTTTATCGAAAGAAAAACCAAACTGAAAAAGAGCTTCACTACAACGGTGCTGACGATATTGCTGTATGCGCTTATTGCGTGTGTGGTAGTTTTCCTCGGAATGCAGCTGGTGGATGCGGGAAAGAACGCGGTTATGTTTGTGCGCGATAAGATTTCCGATATGCCGACTCTGATTGAAAACGTCAGAAAATGGGCGGTCAGTGCATCGGCAATTCTTCCCGACAGTATCGAGAAAAAAGCGGTTGTTTCTCTTGATAAATGGTTTGGCGTTATCCGCGATAAGAGTGCCGCTGAGATAGCGAGAACAATTGTTGACAACGCGCAGGGCGGAGAAAAAATTTCAATTTCATCTATTTCCACACCGCTGAGCGGTATATGGAGCACCGCAAAGCAGATTCCGTCAGTGTTTGTTGCCGTTCTTATTACGATTATTTCGTCCTGCTTTATGGCAGCAGACTATGACTGGATTGTTACTTTCATCAAAAATCAGTTCCCGAAGCGATACGATGAAAAGTTTTCTAAGAGTAAGCGCATTGTCTTTCAGTCAATAGGCAAGCTTATCCGCTCTTATGTGATTATAATTTTTATCACATTTTCAGAGCTTTTTATCGGACTGAATATATTGAAAATTGCAGGCATTTATGAGGACGGTCAGGTGCTGATTATTTCTCTTATTATTGCTCTGCTTGATATTCTTCCTGTCCTCGGTACAGGCACATTTATGGTGCCGTGGGCAATTTATTCACTCATCACAGGCAAAATCGGACTGGGAATCGGACTGATTGTAGTATATGCTGTTATAACGATTGTGCGACAGGTTATCGAACCGAAAATTGTCGGCGGAACAGTCGGTCTGCCGTCGTTCGTAACACTTATGGCTATGTATATCGGCTCACAGCTGTTCGGATTTCTCGGTATTTTCATTCTCCCGATTTCTGTGATTATTATCAAGCTTCTCAATGACGAAGGAATAATTCATATCTGGAATACAGGCAAGTCTGATGAAGAAGCAGAAGATTTAACTGAGTAAAAGTAAAGTGGCTGTCGCATTCAGATGCAGAAAGCGTTTTCTTCGCCCCAAAGGTGTAAGCGATACTCCAAGAGGGCGAAAAAAACTTAGAAAAACAATTATTTTTTTCAAAATATATTAAAATAAAGGGATTTAAGATTTATATCTAAGCTTTCAGATAATCTTAAATCCCTCTTGTTTTATTTTGTTTTTCGGTCTGCGCTAAATGCGACAACCCTTTATTTTATTCTGATTTAAGTTTTGGATTCATCAGCTTATCAAAAATCGGCGTCCATATTTTCAGCGAGCATATTGCGGTGATTGCGACTGACAGAAGCAATGCAATCAGAAACGGATGAGCAGGCGGAGCGTCGTCTTTGGCAATTCCGAGATAGAGATAAATGAACATAAAATGAAGCGAATAAATCTGCATGGTTCGGCTTCCGAGCTTAGCAATAAATCCTTTTTTGCCGAGCCTGTCCGGTGTAAGGCAGATAACCGCAGAGCCGATAATGAAAACTATTGCGTAATATGCAAGCCTTATAAGAGCACCAAAGCCGAAATTTTTATCGAGGAAAAGATAGGGATTCCTTCCCGACAGAAGAGGACGGAAATAATAAAGGCTTTCGCGTGCGGCAAAGGCGAGGATGATGAATCCGATAAGCACAACGGCTGAAATTACTTTCAGCTTTTTATCGGAGGTCGCCTTTGCAAGCCTATTCGGGTCAAGACTGTATCCGAGATAGAAGAACGGATAGAAAACAAGAATACGCATTATGCATAAGGTGTCGTCAAGCTTGGTGTCATAACCTGCAAAACAGGCAAGAATAACGGCGAGAATAAAAATGTATTTCGGTGAAAATTTTCTGACTGCGATGGTAATCATCTGAAAAGCAAACATCGCAAACATATACCACGGAAGTCCCTGTTCAGATAAAACGTAAAATCCCATTTCACCTGTACCGATTAACCGCCCGATTGCAAGCAATGCTTTGAGGATAAAAAACATAAAAAGAAAAACAATGATTTTATTGTATCTTTTTTGATTTATATTCTTCTTGCTGAACAGTCCCGACACGAAAATAAAAACAGGCATATGAAAGCTGTATATTATTACCATCAGAGACTGATGCCACGGATAGCCTTGAAAAATTGTATCAATAACATGACCGAAGACTACAAGGAAAATCAGACCGAATTTCAGAATATCCCATTTTTCAATTCTTTTTTCCATTTTTAAAGCCTCACTTAAATCTGTTTAAAAAACAAGCTGGATAAGCACCATATAGCAGGCTGTGCCTCCGATGATACTCAGAAGTGTGTTGCGTTTCCATACATGAAGTCCCACAACAACGGCGGAAGCAATCAGCTCGGGAAGTCCGTAGGGAAATTTAAGCGGGGTAACTCCCTTAAGGCAGAACACAACAAGCATACCCATAATGGCGTAGGGGAGTACCTTACCGAGATATGTGATTATCTCGGGAGTTTCCTTTTTACCGCCAAAAATCAGAAAAGGCGCAAATCGTAATGCGATAGTTACAAGTGCGATTACCGCAACCATGATTGCAGAATAACGGAGGTCAGGCATTTGTGCTTACCTCCTTTTTCTTTATGACAATCAGCAGAACTGTGATGATTATCATAGCAGGAATAAGAAAGTTTTCTCTGCCGATAATAAGCAGACAGAGTACCGAAGCTCCTACGCCGATAAGTGCGGGAGAGTGGTTTTTGTTATCGAGCCATTGCTCAACAAAAACGGTTATAAACAAGGCTGTAAGCGCAAAGTCAATTCCCTCGGTATTGAACGGAATAATTGAACCCAGAAGCGAGCCGAGCACACTCCCCGTAACCCAGTAGATATGGTCAAACAGGGAAACAAGGAAATAATAGCTGTGCTTGTCGCTGACAGCTCTTGTTGCGCTGTCATTACAGACAAGCGAATAGGTTTCGTCCGTCAGCGTGTATATCATATACGGCTTTTTTGCTCCTGCGCCGCGGTATTTATCAATCATCGAAATACCGTAGAACAGATGACGGGCATTAACCATCAGCGTTGTAAGGGCAACGGCAATCAGCGACGCACCTCCTGTGAGCAGGTCAATAGCTACAAACTGCATTGAACCTGCGTAGATAAATACGCTCATTGCAAGTGCCCACAGAACACCGTAGCCTTTTGTGTTAAGGATTATTCCGAAACCGATTCCGAGAACAAGGTATCCTGTCATAACGGGTACGGTTGCGAGAAATGCTTTTTTAATTTCTTTTGCGCTGAGTTTTGTTTTCATAGGACTTCCTTTGCTTAAAGTTTTATATCAAGTGCGGAGATTTTTTCACTCCATTTGCATATTTCAGAAGTATTGTAGTTCTCGGGAGCGTTTTTATAAAGCTTTGAAGCCTTGCTTCCCTTAATAAGACCGTTAATAAGTGCGAAGAAGTGCGGCGGATTTCTCATTCCGCGTTTGAGCTTGCCGAGAAGAATTCCGAAATTCATATTTTTGCCGGCTCCTGCAAGGTCTGATGACTGAATGACATCATTTTCAAAAAGGAAATCAACGCCCTCAGACGGAAGTGAAAGAATAGCGTTCTTAAGTCCCTCGTTTTTCGCCGTATCACCGCCGTAAGATTTATGAAAATCACGGTTATATGCCCACAGCTTGTCAGCATCTGAGCTGTCAGATTTGATTATTGTATCTGCAAGCATATCGCCTGCAAGCATGGAAAGGTCAATGCCCATACCGTTCATCGGTGTTGTCATAAATGCGCTGTCACCGACCGCGGCATAGCCGTCAGCAACCATAAGTGTCAGCGGACGGCGGACTGGAATTACACCGTAATTTCCGCCGTGAAGAATTTCTGAGCCTGTCCACGGATGCTCTTTTCTGAAAAGCTCAACCTGCTCGTTTACCTTTTCGTCCGTCAGCTTATAAATTCGACCGATAAGAATATCAACGCTGTCGGGATTGGTACAGCACCACGAAAGTCCCTGCTCACCGACATGATACATATAAACCTCGAACGGAACCTCTGGCATGGGATATCTGTCAAGCCTGTTAAAGTATGCGCGGTATGCATAGAACAGGTCGCCGTGCTTTGGCATTTTTTCGATGCCGAAGCTGTCGGGCAGATTGCATCTGACAGGCGAGAAAATGCCTGCCGCATCAATTACCATATCGGCGCAGATGTCGCCCTTGTCTGTTTTAATTCCTGCAACACGTCCGTTTTTTATAATCGGAGCTTTGATTTCTGTAAGGTATTCAAACTTAACTCCCGATTTTTCCGCATTGTCAAGAAGCATATTGATAAGCGGCTTTCGCCACATTATCTTCTGACGGTTTTCATCTGTATAGTTGATGATAACCTTTTTACGTTTGGCAGGACTTACAAAAGCACAGTCTCCTCTGTATCTCCAGCAATTTTCGGGAAAATCGTCTTCGGAAATATTGCAGAGCTTTTTGAGCAGGGAGAATGTAAATCTGTCCTCCCAGTCGTGACCGAGCTGTGATTTTTCTCTCTTTTCATATACAGTAACGTTGTATCCTTTTTTACTCAGCTTTGCCGCGGCGATCAGTCCGCCGTGACCTGCTCCTGCTACAATAATATTTTTCATAATTTTCCCTCCGGCTGCAATTTATAATAATTTTATACTGTATCTTCCTCTTTGTCAATATAAGGGCTTGACTTTAAACTTTGCAATATGGTAATCTTGTCATATTAAGGAAAGGAGTGTTTTGAGATGATTTCAAAACCTGAATATATTAAATCAGTTGACGATTCCCGTGACAAGAGAATGAAGTGGTGGCGTGAGGCAAAATTCGGTATGTTTATCCACTACGGACTTTTTTCTCAGATAGGCAGAAATGAGTGGGCACAGGCGTGCGAGAATATTCCGCCCGAGGAATATGAGCAGTTTGCCGAAACCTTTGCTCCGAAAGAAGGCTGCTGCCGTGAGTGGGTAAAGCTTGCAAAGGACGCAGGTATGAAATATGTTGTGCTTACAACAAGACATCACGAGGGCTTCTGCCTGTGGGATTCAAAGGTTTGTCCGTTTAACTCGGTCAACTACGGTCCGCACAGAGATATTGTACGTGAGTTTGTTGATGCCTGCCGCGAATTTGATATGAAAATCGGATTCTACTCAACTCTTATGGAGTGGCATCACCCCGACAGCGGAATCTGCGCCTACGACAGCGAAGCACGCAGACGCTTTACAAAGTATATCCGTGATCTTAATGTAGAGCTTCTGTCAAATTACGGTAAAATTGATATTCTGTGGTACGATATGCCGCACCCGATGGAATCATGGGAGGGCTGGGACTCACTTGTCCTCAATCAGACCCTTCGTGCGCTTCAGCCCGATATTATTATCAATGACAGAAGCCGACTTCCCGAGGACTTCGGTACTCCCGAGGGCGAAATCAAACCGCAGGAGCGTGACTGGGAGGCTTGCATGACATTCAACGGAATCAGCTGGGGCTACATTGATTCAAAGCAGGCTGCTCCGTACAGCTATTCGGCACAGCAGATTCTTCAGATGCTTCAGACCTGCTGTGAACGCGGCGGAAATCTGCTTCTTAATATAGGACCTACACCCGACGGCTCAGTACCTGCAGAGGCAATCGAACCGCTGACAAAAACAGGCGAGTGGCTTAAGCTGAACGGCGAAGCTGTTTACGGCACACTTAAAAAAACGGGCGGCAATACAAACCAGGGCAACGGCGTTTCACGTCCGACAACAAAGGGCAATACAGTTTATATGTGGAATAAAATCTGGGCACCGTGGAAGGGTACAATGTATCTCGGCGGATTCATGACAAAGCCGACAAAAATTTCATTTATGGACGGAACTCCGATTGATTTCTATATGAAGGGCGACAGAATTGTGCTCGAAAATCTTCCCGAAGAAAATCCCGATCCGATTCTCAATCTTCCACTTATAAAAATCGAGTTTGATCACGAACCCGAGTACCGCTTTGCATCATATTTTCCGCAGCTCAACAACGGCAGAGATGACAGAGAACCGATTATGCTTTAAGGAGTGAAGAAAATGGCTGCGTTTTTCTATAAATCAATCACACGGATTTTTATGGCGGTAATGCTTTTCTTTACAGGTCTGTTCAGCGGCCCCGTGAACGCAAATCCCGTTGAAAAAATTTCAAAAGACGCTGATGTAAGAGTGGTTTCGTTCAACCTTCGCTGCACAGGCACGGGCAAAACTTCCGTTGCATACCGTGCGCCGCTTATGGTGGCTCAGCTTAAGGAAATCGGTGCAGATTCAATGGGCTTCCAGGAGGCAAATTACCGCTGGATGTCATATCTCGTTGACCACCTTGAGGACTACGACTATGTCGGTGTTTCAAGAACAAACGGCAAGAACTTAGGCGAGTTCAGCCCGATTTTCTACAATAAGAACAAGTATGAGGTTGTCGCTTCAGATACATTCTGGCTTTCAAAAACTCCCGAAAAGGCAGGCTCAAAGGACTGGGGCTCGGCAAATGTGCGTATCTGCACATGGGCAATGCTCAGAAACAAGGCAACAGGCGAGTGTTATGTTCACTTCAATACGCACCTTGACCACATCAGCAGTGAAGCACGCGAAAATCAGATGAAGGTTCTGCTTGAAAAGGTTACTGCATTTGCAGGAAAATATCCTGTGGTTCTTACAGGCGATTTCAACGATTACAGCGATTCTGTAATGTATCAGGAGGCAACAGAGGTTCTCAATGATTCCAGACTTCTTGCACCTGTTACAGATGAAAAGCCTACATATCACAACTACGGCAAAAAATCTCAGCTTATTGATTTTGTCTTTGTTTCAGATGATGTTACACCTCTTGTATATCACGTAATTGACGATAAAATCAACGATGTGTTCCTGTCAGACCATTACGGTATTTATGTTGATTTGAAATTTTAAACAGAAAAATCCCGCAGCAATGCGGGATTTTTTATTGAAACATTCGATTTTGTTCTTCAAACTTTTTAAACATTATATTGATTGTAAATACTGCTCCGACAGCGAGAATAATTTCGGCACAGAACTGCGCATAGGCAAGTCCGTAAAGTGGAAACAGCTTGTTGAGAATTATCATCGCTGGAATTTCGAGAACGATTTTTCTCATTATTGCGAAAATGAGAGAAATTATTCCCTTGCCGCACGCCTGATATGTGTTAACGCCGAGAAAATCAACACATTGAAAAACAAGTGCGAGCGCCATACCCTTAAGGAATTGTCCGCCGTATCCGATAACGGCTTCATTTTTGATGAATCCGTGGATAATCGAATCAGACATTATAAAAAATGCAACAGTTATGACTGCGAGAAATCCGACTGAAATTTTACCCGACATAAACACGGTTTTCTTTGCACGCTTGTAATTTCGGCTTCCGTAATTGTAGCTTATCAGCGGCGCAATACCCTGAGTAAGTCCGAATGCAATCTGAACGGGAATCATGAATACCTTATACGAAATTCCCATTGCGGCAACCGCGTCCGTACCGTAAGCGGAGGTGAAATTGTTCAGAATTGTCATACCCGTAACATTGAGCAGATTCTGTATTCCGGCAGGGATACCAACGCTGCAAATGCCGCTGACAATTTCCTTCTTCGGTACAGCCATTTTCGGGTTGAGGCAGACGTATGTGTTTTTACGCCTGATAAATATCAGAACAAAGAAATAAATGCAGGCGGCACAGTTGGAAATAAAGGTTGCAAGTCCTGCGCCTGACGCACCCATGTTCAGAAACTGAGGAAGTACAAATATCGGGTCAAGAATTATATTCAGCACACAGCCTGACATCGTGCCTATGCTTGCGTGCATTGAAGCCCCTTCCGTGCGAACAAGAAAGCTGAGTACAACATTAAGAATTGACGGCGCAGCACCGAGAGAAACTGTCCAGAACAGGTAGCCCGCTGTTGCGTTTCGGTTTTCGGGATTTGAGCCGAGAACCGTCAGCAGGGGTGAACTGAAAACCGAGTACAGCACCGAAAAAGCAAGACTGCTTATAAGTGCCGCCCAAAAACCGATTGCGGAGCTTCTCAAAGCTGTATCAATATCTCTGCGCCCGAGTGCACGTCCCATCATGCTTGACGAGCCGACACCGAACAGATTGGTTACAAAGTAAAATGCAAGAATAACAGGTGCCGCAAGGGTGACAGCTGCATTCTGAATCGGATCATTGAGTATGCCGACAAACCACGTGTCCGCAAGGTTGTAAAGCACCGTAACAAGCGAGCTGATTACCGTCGGAACGGCAAGGCTTGCTATCGCGCGGGGGAGCGGCATTTCTTCAAATAAATATGTTTTTGACGTATCTTTCATCTTTTCGCTTCCAAATAATTTTTACATTGGAAATTCTATCACAGATTTATTATCTTTTCAATCGGAATTGTTTATTGATAAACTGTTAATTTTTATTTTCACATTGAAATTTATACGATATCGTGTTATTATAAACTGTATTATTTTTGAATAAGGAGGAATTCCTTTGTCAGACGAGAATAACGAGAAGAAGCTTTCTGAAGAAATCGAAGACGAAGCTGTGACTCAGACAGAATCAACGCTCGGCGATGACTGGACGTGGGATGCAGCTGTCCCCGAGACTCAGACGGAAAATATCACGTTTGAAGATTTATCAGTACCTTCTTCAATGAATGCTGAAAATGACGAAGAAAAAACAGAGGAGTCTGAACAGAACGAAACACCAGAAGAAGTTCAGACAGAAGAAAACGAAGAAGCAGAAAAGGATGACGGATGCTGTATCGTATGCGGAAAGAGCCTTCAGGACAGCCCGAGTGAGCTTTACTGCAAGGAATGTCACGAAAAATTCCTGCGTACAGATTACGGTGTAGGTCACATCATTCTTGCCTTTGTAATGGTGCTTGTTGCCGTTGTCGGTTACTTTGTATGCGCATCGACACTTCCGCTTGTTCCGAAGGTTCTGAATGCTGAAAAGCTTGTGGCTGAAAAGCGTTACGAGGATGCAATGAATCTTTGCATGGAAATGGATGATGACGTTGCAACCGTCAATGCAGGAATAAATGCGATATTTACTTCCATAAATACAAACAGCTATGCAGAAAAGGAATGGCTCAAAAAGGGCAGAGCCGCTGATGTAATCACGCTCGAATCATATGCAAATATGGTTACTGTTATGGATTCAAACTATATCGCTCTTGTTGAAAGCACATTTGTTGATGACAACGGAAAGTTTGACCATAAGATGATTGAAAAGCCGCAGTATGATAAAATCAGAAAGGTTTATGACCTTGACAAGGAGCTTTATTCACTCGGAAATGAGTACGGTGAGGCTCTCAGAGATTACTATACTTATGACGATAATTCACAGATTGTTATTGACTACGATAAAGCAATGAAGTACCTTGACGGCATTGAGGCAAAAACTCAGGCTGAAAAGTGTATGCAGGACTACTACCGCTCAGCAATCATTGTTTATACCGAAAAGGGTCAGGATAAGCTGTTCGGCTATCTCGATGCACTTATGGAAAATGCAGGCGAGTACAGCTATATGTTCAGCCCTTACTACATTGACGCGGCTAACCGTGTAAAGGACTATGATAAGATTATTGAGGTTGCCAAGGGCGGAATAGAGAAAAACGCAAACGATACTTATTCATATTATTACCTTATCAATGCTTATTTTGCAAAGAACGACCTCGACAGCGCAGATAAGTGCCTTGAAAATATGAAAAAGGGCAATCCTGATACAACAGATTATTATGTGCTCAAGGCTGAGCTTTGCCGCAGACAGGGCAAGCTTGAGGATGCAATTGCGGTATGCACAAAGGGCATTGCAAAGGAAGAAAATTCCGAGCTTTACCGTCAGCAGTCAATCGCTTATATGCTTCTTGACAACACCGCAAAGGCTGCCGAAACTGCAAAGCAGGCTTATGACGTTGAAATGCTTAATGTGAATACAAGCCAGGAAGAGTCGATGTCACTTGACGTTGTCAACACAACAGCTCTTATCATGTTCCTGTGCAACGGCGCAGAGGATGAGACCTACAAGAGCATTATGAGCATCTTTAAGGAGCAGGGCATTGAGCTTGACGAAAAGGCACAGCTTTGCATCAAGGGCGAGATTGAGTTCTCCGATATCTTTATGAAGGGAGATTTCGATTTAGTATGAACGTAATTTATGTTATTTCAAAATATCTGACCGTTTTAGGCTCACTTCTTAAGGGCTTCTGGGAGCATCTTTTCTGCCGTATGCTTGCTGTTCCTGTTCAGGACGCAAGATATCTTCAGGCAAACGAGCTTTGCGGTCACGTTGAGCACGATTTTACAAAGCGTAAGGGCGCGGCATTTTTCCTCTGCTATCTGCCCGGTTTTATGAACAGACTTTTCGGCTACGGAATGTTTATCGGAAGCTATGCGGCTCTGTTTATTCTTAAGCTTCCGGCTGATGCTGCTCTGTTCGGCGTCTGCATCGCTCTGCTTTACATCGGGGCTTCGCTTCTCTGCAACAACGCTCCTCTCTATGAGGACGCGCTCAATAACTGGGATCTGCTTTACGGTAAGAACGAAAAGACTAATATTATTGTAAAGATTCTTGCTTTCATTCCGTCGGTTTACTTCATTGTTTCCGCATGGCTTGAAAAGCACGCAGTCAGTCTGCTGATTTTCATTGCAGCAATTCTTGTCGGAATTTTTGTTCTCTGATTAAAATAAGGGATTTAAGATTCAAATCTGAGTTTCAGATAATGATCTTAAATCCCTTTTGTATTATTTTGTTTTTCGGTCTGCGATTAAAGGACCTTTTTATCAGAATTGGTTTATTACTTCGGAATACTTTTCAACAAGCTCCCTTGCAACGTCGATAACATCCTCTTCTCCGATGCCGTCCTTGCGCGGAATATAATCCTCGAGGAACTGATTATCAAAATTTGCAAGTCGCTTAAGCTGATACGAGCCCTTGTAATCATTGCGCTCATAAGGACGTTTCTTTGAATTATCCTTAAGCTTTTTCGGGTTGTCAAAGTAGACTGCAAGCGAACGGTAATACATAAACCAGCGCTTTGCGTAATAGTCCTTAATCAGTCCGCCCCACTCAGCCCATGCTGTGTCATAGAGGAAAGTATGACCGAGCGGACCCCATATTGTATGAAGCATAAGGAAGTTGATGTCAATCGCTTCCTTTTCTTCTTTGTTCTGACCGAGGAAATGCGCCTCCTCATATCTTGTTGAAAGGTTTGTTTCCTCTCGTGTTTTCAAAAGTCTGTCAAGGTCTTCACATATTTCAAGGAAAAGATTGCTTGCCTGCTCAAAGTTATGAACATTCTGACTTTTGAAAAACTCAGTTGCGGTTTTGTAAACTGGAGCGGCAAAGTCGCTGAGAGCCTGACGGAGCACCGACTGGATATCTGCACGGACTGCGTCAACCTTTCTTGCCTCGTTTTCAAGCATACTCTTTGCGATTTTGAAAAGCTCTTTCGGGTCATATTTGCGCTCCATTGTATCAAACAGAGCGGTATGTTCAATTTTTGTGGTTGGTCTTGCACAGATTATCGAGCCAACGCTTTCGTCACTTGTGTAGCAGAGATTTTTGAGCTTGATAAGGTCATTTGTATATGCGTCTGTCTTGTATCGCTTCTGTGCAAAATCCTTTGTAAATTCATCGCTGTCAAAGGCTTCGTCAGCTGTCGCAGACTTAAGTACAGCGGCGCAGTAGAGAGGATTTTCTCTGAATGTGTCAAGCTCGACCGCAGTTCCGAGTGAACCCTCATCCGTTGAGAACGGACATCCGCAGACCCTGTTCATATCTCCGTAAATAGCTGTTCTGCCGTAAAGGTTACCCTTGATTGCTGTTATATATTTTGTTCCGCTAAGAAGAGACTCATCGCCCGAATCGTTGATGAAGATAAACTTCTTGCCCGAAATTTCCTTAAAGAAATCAGCTCCGATTGAGCTCAGATGTGTATAACACACAGCCTCGGGGTCAAATTCGTGGAGCACCTCGGAAATACTTTCACCGATTGCGGCAAGATGAGAGCTGAAGCCCTTCGGATTGACGTCATAAAGCGGCTCAAAGAAATAGCTCTTTGTTTCACCGAGCAGCTCCTGCTGTTTTTTGAGAAATCTCAGATTGAATATTCCGAAGAACGGGTTATCCGCCTTGATAAAGAAAATCGGCGGGAAATTGTACCACTGCGGAGCCTTGAAAATATTCATTTTGATGTATTTTTTTCTTGTACTGAACGGAACGCTCGGAAGTGCGGCAGGCAGAATAGGAGAAATGCCGAGCTCGTTTTCACGCTCAACAATTCTTTTACCGATATAAACCTTTCGGTCAAGATACTCCTTGCTGTTGACGCTGTTAAGTCCTGCGACATTGCCGGTCAGCTGACGCATAAGAAACGCAGGACCGCTTGAAAATTCAAGGCAGAGCTTTTCGTCAAGCCCCATATCATTGAGGAAATGAAACAGGACACCGTCAAATCCGACAGGCTGAAGTGCGGCATTGATGCCGTGCATTGCCATAAAGTCAATTTCCTTTTCCCAACGGTCAAAGCCCCAGTAGTTTCCCTCAAGAGCGAAAAACTCATAGCTTGTACGCGCACGGATTTTCTGTTTTACCGTAAAGCTGATTTTCTTTTCGGGCAGGGGGGTTGTACCTGTTGACGAAATATCGTAATCACCGTTTGTGATAACGATACCGCAGTACTCGTTAAGATAGCGGTAGTATGCCATGGCAAGGCTCAGATTGCTGTTGCCGGCAAGAACAACCTTTCCGTTCTCTGAATATATTTCATAACGGTCAAAGCCATTGTCGTTTTCTATGTTTTTAAGTATAAAATTGTCGCTTATTTTCGGGGTGTTTCGTTTGATAAGTTCAATCATATTTATTCTCCTGTGACGTATTGTATATTATTATACATTCTGTTTGCGAATAAATAAAGCAAATTTATAAAAAAAGTGTGAAATTTTGCATTAAAGGCTTTACATAATTGCCGATATAAAGTAAAATATTATCAATTAACATAATGGCGGTGTATGTATTTATGTATAAGAGAATTCTTCTTAAGTTAAGCGGCGAGGTTCTTGCAGGTGCACAGGGTCACGGCATTGACTTCGACATGGTAACTAATGTTTGTACTTATGTAAAGCGTGTTTCTGAAATGGGCGTTCAGGTCGGTCTTGTTGTCGGCGGCGGAAACTTCTGGCGCGGCAGAAGCAGCGGCACAATGAACAGAACCCGTGCTGACAATATGGGAATGCTTGCAACGGTTATGAACTCTCTTGCTCTTTGCGAGGCTCTTGAGCAGCTCGGCGTAAAGGCAAGGGTTATGTCATCGGTTGCTATGCAGCCTATCGCTGAGCAGTATGTTGCACGTGATGCAGTTAAGCATCTTGAAGCAGGCGAGGTTGTAATTTTCGGCTGCGGCACAGGCTGTCCGTTCTTCTCAACGGACACAACAGCGGCTCTGCGTGCGGCTGAAATTGAGGCAGACGTTATTTTCAAGGCAACAAACGTTGACGGCGTTTATGATAAAGACCCCAACAAATTTGCCGATGCAGTAAAGTACGATGTGCTTTCACACTCTGAGGTTCTTGCAAAGGGACTTAAGGTTATGGACAGCACAGCGGCTTCACTTTGCAGAGACAACGGAATTGCAATTCTTGTTTTCAATCTTGAAGACCCTGAGAATATCATCAGAGCTGTCAAGGGCGAGAACATCGGTACTTTGGTTAAAGAATAATTCATAAAGGAGTATTTGTTATGAAAGAAATTTATAATGCAGCAAGAGAAAAAATGAACAAGACAGTTAATGCTCTTGTAAACGAATATGCATCAATCAGAGCAGGCCGTGCAAACGCATCTGTTCTTGACAAGGTTCTGGTTGACTATTACGGAGTTCCCACACCCATCAATCAGATGGCCGCTATCTCCGTTTCAGAGGCAAGAATCCTTGTTATTCAGCCGTGGGATAAGTCAACACTTACACCTATCTACAAGGCAATTCAGACATCAGACATCGGCATCAACCCCACAAACGACGGTTCTGTTGTACGTCTTGTTTTCCCTCCCCTTACAGAGGACAGACGTAAGGAGCTTGTTAAGGAAATCAAGAAGATTGCCGAGGAAAGAAAGGTAACTATCCGTTCAATCCGTCGTGACTACATTGATAAAATCAAGAAGATGCAGAAGGCTTCCGAGATTACAGAGGATGCTCTCAAGGACGGCGAGGAACAGCTTCAGAAGATTACAGACGAGTTTGTAAAGAACATCGACAAGGAAGCAGAGAAAAAAGAAAAAGAAGTAATGGAAATCTGAGTCTGTTACCTTCATTTTTCGTTAAGCTTAATCAGGGCAGGCTTCACGGTCTGCCCTGTTGATTTAGAGGTGCAAAAATATGGAAAAAAGAAATGTGCCGAAGCATATAGGTATTATTATGGACGGCAACGGACGTTGGGCAAAGCAGAGAGGCTTGCCGCGTTCCGAGGGACATAAGGCGGGCGCAAATGTTTTCAGAAAAATCTGCGACTATGCGGATGAAATCGGCGTAAAGTATATTACGTTCTATGCTTTTTCAACCGAGAACTGGCGCAGACCTCCCGAAGAGGTAAGCGCACTTATGGATCTGTTCCGTGCATATCTGCGTGAAGCAGAGGAGCGTCAGGAGGAGAACAGAGAGAAGGGCATGAGAATTCATTTTCTCGGTCACCGCGAGGGCGTTCCCGAGGATATTCTTGCTCTTTTTGATACAACTGAAGAGGAATCAAAGGACGCTGACAGAATTGATGTAAATATTGCAATCAATTATGGCGGCAGACTTGAAATTGTTGATGCTGTCAAGAAAATTGCCGAAAAAGTCAGGAACGGAGAAATTGAACCCGAGGACATAACTGAGGACGATATTTCCAATAATATATATACGGCAGGTCAGGATGACCCCGACCTTATTATCCGTCCGAGCGGCGAATACAGACTTTCAAATTTTCTTATCTGGCAGTCAGCTTATTCAGAATTCTGGTTCTCAGATATTCTCTGGCCCGATTTTACCGAAGCTGACCTTGATAAGGCAATTGATGATTACAACAACAGAAACCGACGTTTCGGAGGAGTTTAATAATGTTAAAAAGAATAATTTCAGGTGTGGTTATCATAGGTATTCTTGTGCTTACACTTGTATTTATGAAAACACCTGTTCTTACTGTGTTTATTTCACTGGTCAGCGCAATCGGTGTGTATGAGCTGAACAATATTTTTAAGGTTAAAAAGCCTGCGATGGTTCTTTCGATTGCAATGGCGGCGGTTATTCCGTTCTGGCTTTCACTTTGGGATTTATCTCTTTTCGGTGAGGTTGCAGGCTTTTATATAATCGCAATGCTGATTATGATGGTCAAATGGCACGGTGAGCTGAAGTTTGAGCAGATTGCAGTTTCAATTATCTCATCGCTTGCAATTCCGTGTTCACTCAGCTGTTGGATTCGATTCGCTGAAGCTGAGTTCTTTGAAAGTGCGGCTTATTATTATATTCTGCTTGCCGTTTCCTGTGCATGGCTTTCCGACGTTTTCGCATATTTCTGCGGTGTTGCGTTCGGCAAGCACAAGATGACACCTGTTGTCAGCCCGAAGAAAACATGGGAGGGCGCAATCGGCGGAATCGTTATTACCGCAGGCGTAAATGTTGCTTTTCATCTTATCTTTACATCGAAATTTCTTGGTGACGGAAAACTGCTCTGGGATTGGTATTATGTAGTTCCGATTTCAATTTCGCTTTCAATTATCAGTATTTTCGGCGACCTTTCAGCATCTGTTATCAAGCGTCAGATTGGTGTCAAGGATTACGGCAATCTGATTCCCGGCCACGGCGGAATTATGGACAGATTTGACAGTATGCTTTTTGTATTCCCGTCACTTTACGCAATTTATACTGTTGCGGGACTGCTGAACGGTTAAGGTGATTTTATGAAAAAAATAACAATTCTCGGTTCGACAGGCTCTATCGGAACACAGGCACTCGAGGTTATCGAGATGCAGGGTTACGAGGTGCTTGCACTCACGGCAAGTACAAATGTCGGCATTATAGAAAATCAGATAAGAAAATTCAAGCCGAAGTATGCCGCTATGGTTGACGAAAAAGCGGCGGCTGAGCTGAAAGACAAGGTTGCGGATACCGATACAAAGGTGCTTTCGGGTATTGACGGTGTGTGCGAGTGCGCTTCGCTTGAGGCCGATTATGTGCTTAACAGCATTGTGGGCATGGCAGGACTTCGCCCTACCGTTGCAGCTATCGAAGCAGGCAACGATATCGCTCTCGCTAACAAGGAAACTCTTGTTGCGGGCGGTCAGCTCGTTATGGGTATGGCTAAGGAAAAGGGCGTAAGCATTCTGCCCGTTGACAGCGAGCATTCGGCAATTTTTCAGTCACTTCAGGGCTGTGTTGACCGTAAAGAGGTCAAAAGGCTTATCCTTACTGCGTCGGGTGGTCCGTTCTTCGGAAAGAAGAGAAGCGAACTTGCTGATGTAACCGTCAAGGAGGCTCTCAATCATCCGAACTGGAGCATGGGCGCAAAAATAACCATTGACTCTGCTTCAATGATGAATAAGGGACTTGAGCTAATTGAAGCTGTGTGGCTTTTCAATATGAAGCCCGATGATATTGATATCGTTGTTCACCGTCAGAGCGTTGTTCATTCGCTCGTTGAGTATTGCGATAATTCGGTTATCGCTCAGCTTGGTGTTCCCGATATGCGTATCCCTATTCAGTACGCTCTGACCTACCCGAACCGAATTCCGTCACCTGTTAAACAGCTTTCTCTGACGGATTACGGCACACTTACATTTGATAAACCCGATTATGAAACCTTCGGTCTTATCAATGTCTGCCGAAAGGCTATCAATGACGGCGGTCTTTATCCCGCCTGTGCTAATGCCGCGAACGAAGAGGCGAACCTCTCTTTCAGAAACGGAAAGATTAAGTTTTTGCAGATTGAGGAGCTTGTGCGTTCAGCGGTTGAGGCTTCTCAGAAATATAATCAGTACACCCTTGACAATGTGCTTTCAATGTATGACTGGGCAAGGGAATACGTTAAGACAAAAATTAACTAACAATAATTCAATCTGGATGTGATCAGTTGAGTATTTTATCGGCGATTGCAAGCAAATGGACAGTTTTGGTTGCAATATTATTTTTCGGAATCATTATAATGGTGCATGAGGCAGGACACTTTACCTTTGCCAAGCTTTTCGGAGTCAAGGTAAATGAGTTCTCTATCGGCATGGGACCCAAAATTCTCAGTCGCAAGAAGGGCGAGACACGCTATTCGTGGCGACTTCTGCCAATCGGCGGCTATGTCAGCATGGAGGGCGAGGATTCTGACAGCGAGGATGAACGTGCTTTCGGCAAAAAGCCCTGCTGGCAGAGAATCGTTATTGTTGTTGCGGGTGCGCTTGTCAACATAATAATCGGTCTTATCCTTGTTGCCGTTTCACTCGGCATTTCAGACAGTCTTGCCGGAACAAACTATATTCACAGCTTTTACGATGCAAACGGCAAACAGGTTGCTGAAATGAACGGACTTAAGTCGCAGGATAAAATTCTGAAAATTGACGGCAAAAATGTTTATTACTACACGGATGTATATTATCTTGCAAGCCGTGACGCAGGCAAAACGTCAGATGTTACAGTTATCCGTGACGGCAAAAAGATGGAACTCAACGGAATTGAATTTCCGTCATCCTCACTTGTTATCACGGGTATAAATAAAACTCCGCTTACGGTTTTTAAGGATACCTTCAAGGAATCGGTCAGCATCTGCCGCATGGTATGGCTCAGTCTGTTTGACCTTGTAACAGGTAAGTATTCGGTTAAGGATGTTTCAGGTCCTGTCGGTGTTGTTGATGTTGTTTCAAAGACAGCGGAGGAATCCGTCAAGGAGTCTGACCCATCGGGACTGCTTACAATGCTTGCGCTGATTACAATCAATATCGGACTTTTCAACCTTCTTCCGATTCCTGCTCTTGACGGCGGCCGGCTTCTGTTCCTCGTTATTGAGCTTATCAGACGTAAGCCTGTCAATCAGAAGTATGAATCGCTTGTTCACGGAATAGGTATGGCACTCTTGCTGTTATTTATGGCGGCAATCACATTCAAGGATATTTATACACTTGTTGTCAAATAAAGGACGGTTTTTATGGAACGCAGAGTAACAAAAAAAGTTAAAGTCGGAAATATATTTGTCGGCGGTGACGCGCCCGTAAGTGTGCAGTCAATGCTGAATAAGCCCGCGCACGATATTGAGGCGAGCGTGAAGCAGGCGGTCGAGCTTGAAAATGCAGGCTGTCAGATTATTCGCGGAGCTATTCCCGATATGGATGCGGTTAAGCTTATTCCTGCTCTTAAGGAGGCAGTCAGTGCTCCGATTGTTGCGGACATTCACTTTGACTACCGTCTTGCGATTGAAGCGGTAAACGCAGGTGTTGACAAGGTTCGCATTAACCCGGGCAATATTGGCTCAGATGACAGAGTCAAGGCTGTCGTTGACGCTTGCAGAAGCAGAAATATTCCGATAAGAATCGGTGTTAATTCGGGTTCTGTTGAAAAGGAAATTCTTGCGAAGTACGGTGCACCTACGCCCGAAGCAATGGCGGAGAGTGCAATGTATCATGCATCTTTACTTGAAAAATTTGATTTTGACGATATTGTAATTTCAATCAAATCGTCAAACGTTGAGAATATGATTCGTGCCTATGAGATAGTTGCCGAGAAGTGCAGCTATCCGCTTCACCTCGGGGTAACCGAGGCAGGTACGGCGAGAATGGGACTCATTAAATCAAGCGCAGGTATAGGCAGTCTGCTTATGCACGGTATCGGTGATACAATTCGTGTATCTCTGACGGATGACCCTGTAAACGAGGTTTACGCAGGTCTTGATATTCTCAAGGCGCTCGGACTTAAATCTGACAGTGTGCAGATTGTTTCGTGTCCGACCTGCGGAAGAACAAAGATTGACCTTATCAAAGTTGCAAACGAAGTTGAAACAGCATTGAAAGACTGCACAAAGAAAATCAAGGTTGCGGTTATGGGCTGCGTTGTCAACGGCCCCGGTGAAGCAAGAGAGGCAGACATCGGAATCGCAGGCGGCGACGGTTGCGCAATGCTTTTCAAAAAGGGCGAAGTCATCAGAAAAATTGATGAAAAGGATATTGTAACGGAATTGCTTAAGGAAATTGATAAGATGTAAAGGATGATTTGTCTATGAAGTCTTTTAATAAAACCATTGAAATGAAGATTTTCGATGGCAAGATTCCAATGGAGTGCCATTGAAAAGCTACGAACAGTCTGAGATAAAATAGATAAGATGTGATGAAAGTCATTTGTTCGAGAAAATCTAATCGTCTTACGAATTGGTGCTACAGTGAAAACGGAAAGTATTTTATTACAATATGCACTAAAAACAGAATCTGTATTTTGGGCAATGGTATTGTAGGGGACGGCGTCCTCGACGTCCCTGCGGTAAAGCTGACGAAATACGGAGACATTTGTATTAAACAAATTGAAAAGATGAATACCGTTTATTCTGAGATAAGTGCAGAAAAATATATTGTTATGCCAAATCATATTCATTTGATATTAACGATAGAAAATCGGAAAGGGACGTCGAGGACGCCGTCCCCTACAAATGAGCTTGTTCCGTTTTATGTATCAACATTTAAGAGGATGGTTGGAAAGAAAATCGGAGAGAATATCTGGGAGCGCTCTTATTATGACCATATAATAAGAGATGAAAAAGATTACGAGAAGATATGGCAATATATAGATTCAAATGCCGCTAAGTGGGAAAAAGATTGTTTTTATAGAGAATAGGAAGTGAAACCGTGAACAGCTTTTTAGAGCTATTCGGAAATTACATAGATGAAAGTGTTTCGGCTTATTTCAGCGAAGCTGTTGTTGAGAGCATTGAGGCAAGTCTTGCGGACAGAAGTGTTCACATGGTTATCAGATTTCCTCAGCCTGTTGATTCGTCTGTTATAAAAAATGCGAAAGCGGAGATTACAAGGGTGATGAATTTGCGCACCCTTGATTTTGCATACCGTTTTCCGCCCGAAACTCTCGATATGAGTTACCTGAAAAGCTTTGTTAAGGAAATATACGAGAACTTTCCTCCGGCAAAGGCAATTCTTGACGGTGCTGAATACAAGCTTGACGGAGACAAGCTGACGGTCAACCTTGCCGCTAACGGTAAGGAAGTGCTGATAAATCTCGGATGTGACAAATTCATCCGCAAAACACTTGACAGCCGTTTTGAAAGACTTGTTCACGTTGAATTTGTAAGCAATGTTTCTGCAAATGACGAGATTGCCGATTTGCAAAAATTTCAGGAAAACGAAAACAAAAAGATTATTGCTTCAAAGCCTATTCCTACCTCTGTTCAGCCATCCGCAAAGGAAGCTTCAAAGGCTCCTGTTCAGAAACAGCCTAAGCAGCAGGCTTATGATGATTTGCCGATTTCAATTTCAAATGCAAGACCGCTTTACGGCGGAATGGTTAAGGGCAAGCCGAAGCCGATTAAGGACTGTATGCCGGATGACGGCGAGGTTATAATCTGGGGTGACATTTTCACGGTTGATGCACGTGAATCGCGTGACGGCAGATACAGTATCATAAATTTCAATATCACAGACTACACCTCGTCCTATACGGTTAAGGTGTTCGGAGAAAAGAAAAAATGCGGTGACCTTACGAGCGAGCTTAAGGAGGGCAAGACTGTTCTTGTCCGCGGAGCAATCAGTATGGATACC
This sequence comes from Clostridia bacterium, assembly GCA_024404095.1. Lineage (GTDB taxonomy): Bacteria > Bacillota > Clostridia > Oscillospirales > Acutalibacteraceae > CAG-488. Next base: position 37,820 of record JAKSQO010000004.1, read on the forward strand.
TATATGCATTGCTACATAATTACGGCGCGTGCAATTACCGAAATTGAGAAAATAGAGAAGCAGGACAACGCTCCTGAAAAGCGTGTTGAGCTTCATTTACATACAAATATGTCGGCTATGGACGGCATGACAAGTGCCGCCGACCTTGTAAGCCGTGCGGCTGCGTGGGGACACAAGGCGATTGCCATTACTGACCACGGATGCGTTCAGGCGTTCCCCGAGGCATACAACACGGGTGCTAAAAAGGGTATCAAGGTTATCCTCGGAATGGAGGGCTATCTTGTTGACGATGACAGCTTCTACGATAACTACGGCTTCGGAATTGATGATGAAGTACCTGCCGATTATATTGAGGAGGTTCGCGCACAGCCGACATATCATATTATTATCCTTGCAAAAAATATGCAGGGCTTGAAAAATCTTTACAAGCTTATTACAGATTCAAATCTTAAATTTTATAAAAAGCGTCCCCGTATTCCGCGTCACAGACTTATGCAGTATCGCGAGGGTCTGATAATCGGAAGTGCCTGTGAAGCAGGCGAGCTTTACCGTGCAATGGTCGGCGGAGCAAGCGATGAGGAACTTCTGAGAGTTGCGGATTTCTACGACTATATCGAAATTCAGCCTACGGGCAACAATATGTTCATGCTCAGAAGCAATGACGAAAAATATGCTGATATAAAAAGCGTTGAGGATCTTGAAAACCTCGACAGAAAGCTTGTTCACATTGCCGACACGCTCGGCAAGCCTGTTTGTGCAACCTGTGACGTTCATTTCCGTGACCCGGGTGATGCAATTTACCGTGAAATTCTTATGACAACAATGGGCTTCAAGGATGCTTCACAGCAGGCACCTCTCTATTTAAGAACCACGGATGAAATGCTTGCCGAGTTCCGGTATCTCGGTGAGGATCTGGCAAAAGAGGTTGTTATCACCAACCCGAATAAAATTGCCGATATGTGCGAGGCAGATATGCCGCCGTTCCCGAGAGGAACATTCCCGCCGAGCCTTGAGGGTGCAGACGAGGATCTGACCCGTATCTGCTGGGAACGCACAAAGCGTGACTATGGCGACCCTGTTCCGCCGAATGTTGCGGCACGACTTGAAAAAGAGCTGAAATCCATCATATCCAACGGATTCGGTGTTCTTTACATGATTGCGCAGAAGCTTGTTTATAACTCCGAGGAGCACGGCTACTACGTCGGTTCCCGAGGTTCTGTCGGTTCGTCGTTTGTTGCACACGCCGCAGGTATATCTGAGGTTAATCCGCTTCCTCCACACTATGTCTGCGAAAAGTGCAAGCACAGCGAGTTTATCGAGGACGGCTCTGTTGGCTCGGGCTTCGACCTGCCGCCTAAGGACTGTCCGTACTGCAAAATTCCGATGCACCGTGACGGACACGATATTCCGTTTGAAACATTCCTCGGATTTAAGGGTGATAAACAGCCTGATATTGACCTTAACTTCAGCGGTGAATATCAGTTCTATGCTCACCGATATACCGAAGAGCTTTTCGGTATTGACCATACGTTCAAAGCGGGCACAATCGGTACGGTTGCCGATAAAACCGCATTCGGCTTTGTTAAAAAGTGGCTTGAGGTTAACGGCAAAACAGCAAGCAACGCAGAAATGGAGCGGCTCGCAAAGGGCTGCACAGGCGTTAAACGCACCACAGGTCAGCACCCCGGAGGAATGGTTGTTGTTCCTGCAAGTAACGATGCGGAGGACTTCACTCCGATTCAGCATCCTGCCGACGATGTCAGCGGCGGTCTGAGAACAACGCACTTCGACTTCCACTCACTCCATGATACAATTCTTAAGCTTGATAACCTCGGTCATGATGTTCCGACCCTTTACAAGCATCTTGAGGATTCGACAGGCATTAAGGTCTTTGAGGCTGATGTCTGCGACCCGAAGCTGTATCAGCTTCTCACTTCACCCGAACCGCTCGGTGTTACAGCTGAGGATATTGACTGTGAAACAGGAACGCTTTCACTTCCCGAGCTGGGAACTCCGTTTGTTCGCGGAATGCTTATGGAATCAAAGCCGAAGAATTTTTCGGATATGCTTCAGATTTCAGGTCTGTCGCACGGTACTGACGTTTGGCTCGGCAATGCACAGGAGCTTATCAAAAACGGAACCTGCACGATTTCCGAGGTTATCGGTACTCGAGATAATATTATGGTTTATCTTATGCATAAGGGTCTTGAACCCGATATGGCATTTAAAATAATGGAAATTGTCCGTAAGGGCAACGCAACAAAGCTTCTTACAGAGGATCATATGAAAGCTATGAAGGAGCATGATGTTCCGCAATGGTATATTGATTCCTGTATGAAAATTAAGTATATGTTCCCGAAGGCTCATGCCGCGGCTTACGTTATTGCCGCAATGCGCCTTGCGTGGTACAAGGTTTACTATCCGCTCCAGTATTACGCAACGTATATGTCGGTTCGAGGTGATGACCTTGATACAGTTGCAATTATCAACGGCCGTGAAGCTGTAAAGCAATGTATGCAGGACATCAAAGCAAAGGGTAACGACGCAACCGCAAAGGAAGAAGGCACATATGTCGCAATGCAGGTTGTCAATGAGATGATGGCAAGAGGAATTGAGTTCCTGCCTGTTGATATCTATAAATCCCACGCAAAGACATATCTTATAGAGGACGGAAAAATCCGACTTCCGTTTGCTTCAATGTCGGGTACAGGTGAGTCGGCGGCTATTGCTCTGATGAAAGCCCGTGATGACGGCGAGGGTGAATATATGTCAAGGGAAGATTTGCAGCAGCGTTCAGGTGTAAGTAAATCTGTAATTGAATCCCTTGCAGCCTGCGGTGCACTTGAGGGTCTTCCCGAAAGTACACAGATGAGCTTCTTCGGATTTTAATATGAAAAGAGGAGAAAAATAAGATGATTGATTTAAGTAAGTTGTGGCAGATGAGGGATATTATGTCCGTTGTAACTGTTGACAGTATGAGCGGTAAGGTGCTGATGCTTGGCTACATGAACAAAGAGGCTTTTGCGTACACGCTCAAAACACGTAAGGCGTGGTACTGCAATAGTGACGGAAGCGGACTCAGAATGAAGGGTGAACACTCGGGCAATGTGCAGAAGCTCGTGTCAATAACCGCTGATTATGATTACAGAAATCTGCTTGTTACTGTTGATCAGATAGGAAAGGCATGCCCATACGATGGCGGACACAGCACATATTTTATTCACAATATCTTCGGTCACGATGAAAATGATATTTCAAAACGAAAAAAATTCGGCAGAGTAGAGATTGATAAGAATTTTGACTTTTCAAAAGAAGATTATGATGACTAATATGAGGATACTTAAACACGATTGACAAAATCATAACAACGTGCTAAAATACAAATTAACTTTTTATTGGAGGAAGATCAATGAAATCAAAAAAATGGATAATACCTACAGCAACCGTTGCCGCCGCAGGTACAGCAGTTGTTGCAAAGGCAGCCGCATTCAAGCCTAAAAAGATTGTGCCTGCAGAGGTTGACAATAGAGAAATTGACGTTAAAAAGGTTGCAGAGCATCTTTCAAAAGCAATTCAGTGCAAGACTATTTCTATGCCGTATGACGAGGGCGTTGACTGGGGCGAGTTTGACAAGCTTCAGAGCTTCCTTGATGAAGCTTATCCGAATGTTGCAAAAACTCTTACCAAAGAAACAATCGGCAAGGCAAGCCTTCTCTATCGTTGGGAGGGTAAGAATCCCGAGCTTGAGCCTATGGCACTTCTTTCGCATCAGGATGTTGTTCCTGTTGCTGAGGGAACAGAAAAAGACTGGACTTACGATGCTTTCAGCGGACATATTGATGATGAATTCATTTGGGGCCGCGGTGCTCTTGATATGAAGAATCACCTTATCTGCGTTATGGAAGCTGTTGAAACTCTTATAGAGGACGGTTTCCAGCCCGACAGAGATGTATATCTCTGCTTTGGCCATAACGAGGAAACAGTTGCAAGCTCCTGCTCAGGTGCAAATTCAATCGTTCAGACTTTTGTTGAAAGAGGAATTCATCTTGACAGCGTTCTTGACGAGGGAAGCGCACTTCTCCGTCTTGATATTCCCGGACTTATTCATACATACATTGCCGCTATCGGTACAGCTGAAAAGGGCTATGTTGATATGAAAATCACAATGCACGACAAGGGCGGCCACACATCTGCTTCACCGAAGCATTCAGGTATGGCAAAGCTTGCAAACGCAGTTCAGGACCTTGAGAATAATCAGTTCCAGTCACATTGGCTTCCGTTCCTTGACGAGCTTTTCGGCACAATCGGCAGACACGCAACTCTTCCCGGCCGTATTGTTATGAGCAACCTTCCGATTCTCCGTCCTGTTGTTAAAAAGGTTATGAGCAGCATCGGTGAGGCTGCAAGTATGGTAAGAACTGTTACCAGCGTTTCGCAGTGCGAGGGTAGCCCTGCGCCCAATGTTCTTCCTCAGAGACCGAGCATTACAGCTAACTTCAGAATGCTTCCGGGTGACACAACAGAGGACGTCGAAGCTCACATCCGTAAGGTAATCAAGAATAAGGATATCGAAATTGAACGCTTCAGCACAAAGGAAGCTACAAAGTTCTCACCGACAGATTCAAGAGCCTTTAAGGCAATCGAGTCAGTTGAAGAGGCATTCCATCCGGGCGAAGTTGCAGTTGCTCCGTTCCTCGTAATGGGCGGTACAGATGCCTGCTTCTACGAGCCTGTATGCGAAAATATTCTTCGTTTTGCTCCGTTTAATGTTACACTTGAACTCTTCCTTAACACACACGCAACAAACGAGCGTCTTCCGATTGCAGCACTTGATGAGGCTGTTCGTTTCTTCCGTGAATATATCAAAAAGGCATCAAACGAAAACTAAAAATAAGTAAATAATAATGTCATTCTGAGGAGGAACGACGAAGAATCTCTTGTTGTGTTTTGAGATTTTTCGCTATGCTCAGAATGACATTTCTTTCTCTGAAAAAAGCGCCCTCAAACGAGGACGCTTTAATAATATTGTGTTCAGAATTAACCTCTGATTTTGCGGATAACTGCTTCGCAGTCTGCCTTGTCCATAATCTTCGGAACGGGATAAAGGGGATTGCCTTCCTTAAGTGCGCGCTCAACGATTGTGGGGATGTCCTCATCCTTAATGAAATCAAAGTGCTCGGGGATGTTCATATCCTTGTTCATTCTCTTGATTTCCTCAATGAACTTTGTTGCCTTTTCAGCATCGTTTGCACCTGTGATACCGACGATATCAGCGAGCTTTGCAAGTTTTGCGTGAGCTGTCTCACCGAAATACTCAAGGACATAGGGAAGAATAACTGCGTTTGCAAGTCCGTGAGGTGTGCCATACATACCACCGAGGTTATGTGCGATTGCGTGAACGTAACCGACATAAGCTCTTGTGAATGCCATACCTGCATAGTAAGAAGCGATAAGCATGTTCTCACGAGCCTCAAGGTTCTTACCGTCATTGTAAGCTGTTTCGAGGTTGTCGAAAATGAGCTTTGTTGCTTTCTCAGCAAAGTCATTTGTTGACTTGACACCGCTGAGACCTATGTAAGCTTCAACTGCGTGGGTAAGAGCATCCATACCTGTTGTTGAAGTAATCTTCTGCGGAAGACCTGTTGTAAGCTCGGGGTCAAGAACAGCAAACTTCGGACGAAGCTTGGGGTCGTTGATAGCATACTTTTCGTGCGTCTGCATATTTGTAACAACAGCTGCAAGTGTTGTTTCCGAACCTGTGCCTGCTGTTGTGGGAACTGCGAAGAAAGGAGGAAGCTTGTGACGAATCTTAAGCTGACCGCGCATCTGTGACACAGTTGTGTTGGGGTTTGTAACACGTGCGCCTGCTGCTTTTGCACAGTCCATAGGTGAACCGCCGCCGAAAGCGATAATGCCTTCGCAAGCGTTTTTGAGGTAAAGACGGCGAGCTTCTTCAATGTTTTCGATTGAGGGGTTGGGCTGAACACCGTCATAAACTACATATTTGATTCCCTGTGCGTCGAGGTTATCGAAAAGACCCTGAAGAAGGTTAAGACCCATAAGTCCCTTATCGGTAACAACAAGCACTGAGGAAATACCCTTTGATTTAACAAGAGCAGGAAGTTCCTTTACTGCGCCGGGTCCCTTAAGGAGCTCAGGCTCTGACCAGTCAAAGAAGCACTCTGCGACCATATAAACTTTCTGATAAGTTCTGTAATAAGCATCTCTGGCAAAATTTGACATAACAAATATCCCCTTTTATAAAGATGTATATATTTTACCAATATTGTAACACTTTGACAAGGGGTTATCGAAAAAAATATCAGAAATAGTGCATAGTTTTCGGCTGTTTTTAGTGTTATTTTCAATCAGACAGGTTTTCTCTGACAAAACAAAAAAATATTGACAATCAGAACAATTCGTTATAAAATATTGCTACAACATAAATTACCTCGTTAGAGGGGAGTAGCTTTGGAAAATCGCTGATTTTTCAACCGCATGTCAACAACCGTCTTTATGACTGGCGTGCGGTACATAGTGATATGTTTGCAAGACCTTTAACATAGTTTCGGCTATGTTAGAGGTTTTTTAATTGAAAAAAACAGAAAAGGAATGGTGTAAATGAAGCATTATCTCGAAGATGCTCAGTCCGTACTTAACGAACTGAAAACCAACGAGAACGGTCTTACCTCCGCTGAAGCTGAAAAGCGACTGAGCGAAAACGGTAAGAACAAGCTGAAAGAGGCTGAAAAGGAAACTCTTTTCAAAAAGTTTATCGGCTCTCTTGCTGACCCGATGATTATCATGCTTATCGTTGCAGCTGCTATTCAGGCTATAGTTGCTGTTATCGAAGCAAAGGGTACTCCGAAAGTCAGTGATTTCGCAGATGTTCTTGTTATTCTCGTTGTTGTTATCATCAACACAATAATGAGCCTTATTCAGGAAAGCAAAGCCGAAGCGGCTATGGAAGCTCTTATGCAGATGACCGCCGCAACAAGCAAGGTTATGCGTGACGGTGAAGTAGTTGTTATCAAGAGCGAAGATATCGTTGTAGGCGATGTCGTTGTTTTTGAAGCAGGTGACGCAGTTCCTGCTGACTGCCGTGTACTTGAATCACATTCAATCAAAGCTGAGGAAGCTGCTCTTACAGGTGAGTCTGTTCCCGTAACCAAGGCTATGGATGTGCTTATGTGCAAGGATTCAAACGGTGACGTAGCTCTCGGTGACAGAAAAAATATGCTTTACAGCGGTTCGACAATCGTTTACGGTCGAGGCAAGGCTGTTGTAACAGGCGTCGGAATGGATACCGAAATGGGTAAGATTGCTGACGCACTTTCACAGGCAGAGAAGGAGCAGACACCTCTTCAGAAGAAGATGGGAGAGCTTTCAAAGTTCCTTACAAAGCTTGTTCTCGGAATCAGTATTCTTGTTTTTGCTGTCGGTATTTTTGAAAATCTTGTTCTTAACAAGGGCGGCGACACAGAAATCTTTAACATTGTAATTGATGTGTTTATTTCTGCGGTTGCTCTTGCGGTTGCCGCTATACCCGAAGGTCTTCCCGCAGTTGTTACAATTATTCTTTCAATCGGCGTTACAGCCATGTCAAAGCGTCAGGCTCTTATCAGAAAGCTTACCGCTGTTGAAACACTCGGTTGTACGCAGATAATCTGTTCTGATAAGACAGGTACTCTTACACAGAACAAGATGACAGTTGTTGACGAGTTCACAGATAACAAGGAGCTTCTTGCAACAGCTATGGCTCTTTGCTCGGATGCAGAAATCAAGCCCGGCGAAGAAAATTCAGTTGGTGAGCCCACAGAGTGTGCTCTTGTAAATTATGCAAACAAGCTTGGACTTCCCAAGTATGAGCTTGATGAAAAAACTCCCCGTGTCGGCGAGGCTCCGTTCGATTCAGGCCGTAAGATGATGTCAACTGTTCATAAGGTTGGCGACAAGTTCGTGCAGTATACAAAGGGTGCCTGCGATGTTATGCTTTCAAAGTGCACAGGCTACCTTAAGGACGGTAAAGTTGTTCCGATGACTGACGAGCTTAAGGCAGAAATCAACAAGCAGAACAAGGCTTTTGCTGACCGTGCTCTCCGTGTTCTCTGTGCCGCATATAAGGCACACGACACAATGCCCGAATCCTGCGACCCTGAGGCTCTTGAATTTGACCTTATCTTTATCGGTCTTACAGGTATGATTGACCCCTGCCGTCCTGAGGTTTATGACGCAATCAAGGAGTGCCGCTGTGCAGGTATCCGACCTGTTATGATTACAGGTGACCACAAGGATACAGCCGTTGCAATCGGTAAGGATCTCGGCATCATCAATGACGCAAGCGAAGCTATTGTCGGCGCCGAGCTTGATAAGTATTCTGACGAAGAGCTTATTGAAGAAGTTGTTAAGTATTCGGTTTACGCTCGTGTTCAGCCGGAGCATAAGACAAGAATCGTTAAGGCATGGAAGGCTCGCGGCATGGTTACCGCTATGACAGGTGACGGCGTTAACGATGCTCCGTCAATCAAGGCTTCCGATATCGGTATCGGTATGGGAATCACAGGCACGGATGTTACAAAGGGCGTTGCAGACATGGTTCTTGCAGACGATAACTTTGCAACAATCGTTCATGCTGTTGAGGAAGGCCGTAAGATTTACGATAACGTTCTTAAGGTTCTTCAGTTCCAGCTTTCAACAAACCTTTCAGAAGTTCTCATTATGTTTATTGCATCAATCCTGAACTTCAATCTTCTCGGTGCTGTTCACCTTCTCTGGGTTAACATGGTTACCGACTCGCTTCCGGGTCTTGCACTTGGTATGGAAAAGGCAGAAGGCAACCTTATGAAGAGAAAGCCGAGAGCTACAACTGACGGTATTTTCTCCAACGGTGCAGGTGTCGACATGATATGGCAGGGTATTTATCTTGCTATTATTGAAATCGCAGCTTATGCAATCGGATATTACCACGAAATCGGAAATTGGCACTTCTTCGGAACAGGTACAGGTTTTGAATGTGCAAATGCTATGGCTATGGCATTCCTTGCAGTTAACTTTGCTGAAATGATGTGTGCTATCAATATGCGTTCAAGAACAGGTTCACTCTTCTCAAAGGATATGCTTAAGAATACTAACTGGTGGCTTGTCGGTGCATTCTTTGTTACCACGCTTCTTACTCTTGCTGCTGTTTATGTTCCCGGTCTTCGTGATATTTTCGGAATCAAGGGTGTTACATTCCAGTGGAGCGGTGACGGCTTCGATCTTGAAGAGCTTGCTATTTCATTTGCACTTGCTCTTTCAACTATTCCTGTATTTGAAATCGGTAAGGCTTTCCGCCGTGCAAGCGAAAAGAAAAAAGCTTAATTTGCAGCTTGGTATTCCCCGAATCTTCGGATTCGGGGATTTTCCTTTTATGGTTATATTTTGATATTGCAATAAATATCAAAATATATCTTGACATTATACTCCGTTATATTTATAATATGTGTATGATAAAAAGGAGGAAATGTAATGGAGTATATCGACGTTAAAGAGGCTTCTGAGCTTTGGAACTTAAGCGAAAGACGCATTACCGCTCTTTGCCGAAACGGACGAATTCCCGAGGCAAAGAAGTCGGGCAACCAATGGCTTATTCCGAGTAACGCTAAAAAACCGCTTGACGGTCGCACAAAAGAAGCTGAGCAGGAAGCGGCAACTGCGTTCAATCCGTCTGACGCAGGACTTTCTGTAATCAGAAAATTTGAAGAAACCTATAAAAAATCTCCCGCGCATACTGCGTTCACACCGTACAGAATTTGTCCGCTCGGCGCACATTCCGACCACCAGCTCGGTAAGATAACGGGCTTCGCAATTGACAAGGGTATACACATTGCCTACGGACCGAAGATGAATGGCGTTGTTGAGATTGCTTCAATGCAGTTTCCGAAGCGTGCGCAATGGCACGTTTCCTCAACTCCCGAACAGAAAGAAAACGACTGGGCAGACCACCTCAGAGGTGCAACAATTGCTCTTAATAATCGCTATCCGCTTCGTGTCGGATTATGTGCCATAATCAACGGCGAGCTTCCGATTGGCGGACTTTCCTCCTCGGCGGCTGTTATTATTACGTTTCTGTCGGCTCTTTGCAAACTGAATAATATCAAGCTGACTGAGCGTGAGATGATAAAAATCTCAAAGGAAGCCGAAAATAAATATGTCGGTGTTTCCTGCGGTAAGCTTGACCAGTCATGCGAGGTTTATTGCCGAAAGGATAATCTGCTTTATATGGATTTGGCAGATGACAGCTTTGAGAACATTCCGACTAATCCGAATATGAAGCCGTATGAATTTGCGATTTTCTTCAGCGGACTTGAAAGAAGCCTTGCAGGCAGTAAGTTCAATATGCGTGTTGACGAGTGCCGTTCGGCTGCGTATGCACTTAAGGCTTTTTCAGGCATGGAATACGGCAAGTTTGAGGAAACAAATCTGCGTGATGTTCCCTATGAGGTTTATCTTGAATATAAGGATAGAATTCCCGAAAGCTGGAGAAAGCGTGCTGAGCATTGGTATTCTGAGTTCCGCCGTGTTCAGGAGGGCGCGGAGGCTTGGAGAAACGGTGATATCGAAAAGTTCGGACAGCTTGTTTTTGAAAGCGGAAGAAGCAGTATCTGCAATTATGAAACAGGTTCACCTGAGCTGAAAAAGCTCTATGAGATTATGACTGAAACTGATGGTATATACGGCGGACGTTTCTCGGGAGCAGGCTTCAAGGGCTGTTGTATGGCTTTGATTGATCCAGACAAGGAAGAAGAAATTCTCAGAAATGTTGAGGCTGAATACACAAAGGCATTCCCGAATCTTAAAGAAAAATACAGCGCGCACATCTGTCACAGCGCAAATGGCGTGAAACTGTAAGAGGTGAAAAAGATGAAATGTTTGATTTTAGCGGCAGGCTACGCAACCCGCCTTTATCCGTTGACCGAAAATTTCCCGAAACCGCTTCTCAAGGTTGGAGAAAAAACAATTCTCGATTGGTTGATTGATGACATTGACGGTGCAGGGCTTGTTGATGAATACGTTGTAATTTCAAATCACAAGTTCGCACACCATTTTAATGACTGGGCAGAGAAGAGCAACAAAAAAATCACCGTTCTTGACGACGGAACAAGCTCCAACGAAACAAGACTCGGTGCGGTTAAGGATATTCAGTTTGCGATTGATGAGTTAAAGCTTGACGATGAAATGCTTGTTATTGCAGGCGACAACGTGCTTGATTTCTCACTTGTGAAGTTTATTGAATATTGCCGCGAAAAAGGTACGTCCTGTATTATGCGTTATTATGAAGCGGACAGAAAACGTCTTACAAAGAGCGGCATTGTTACGATTGATGAAGCTGATAAAATTCTTTCAATGATAGAAAAGCCGTCAGAACCGCCGTCAAACTGGTGCTGTCCTCCGTTCTATTTCTACACAAAAGAGGATGCAAAGCTTGTGCAGAAAGGTATTGACTCGGGCTGCGGCACGGATGCTCCCGGAAGCTATATAGCCTGGCTCTGCGGTCAGACTACTGTCCATGCAATGGAAATGCCCGGCAGCCGATATGATATCGGCAACCTTGAAAGCTATGAAAATGTAAAGGCGACATATAAGGGAATAACCAAATAAAAAAAAGAGCAGCTCAGCCGCTCTTTTTTCTGTCTTTAAGTGTCGGGGCAAGCTCATTGAAAAGCGTTGCGCCGAGGATAAGAACTGTTCCGATAATCTGCATAGCAGAGAGGCTGTCATGCAGGATTACTGCGGAAAGTATGATTGCCGTAACAGGGTCTATGTAACTGAAAACCGCTGTTGTCTGTGCGGGGATTTTCTGCACGGATGAGAAGTAAACCATGTAAACAATTCCCGTGTGAATTACGCCGACAATGAGAGTGAAGACAATTGATTTTACGTCAAAGACAAATGAGCTGATATCTTCGGTGATAAGCACATACGGAATCATAACCACAGCGGCAGACATCAGCTGAATGAGCGTTGTTTCAACGGGTGAAAGCTCTTTGACGAATTTATTGATAGTGATAACGCTTGCATAAAGAACAGCGGCGGCAAGTCCGAGTGCAATTCCCTTTCCGCTTCGCACAGAACCTGACAGAACACCCGAAATCAAAACTTCGCCGCCGATTGCAACGATTGCGCTGATTACTTTAATGTGGGTCAGCTTTTCCTTAAGAATAAACGGCGAAATGAAAACGAGAATTACAGGCGCCATATAATAACAGAGTGTCCCGACAGGGATACCGGCAAAACGGTAGGATTCAAACAGACATATCCAATTGAAGCCCATTGCAATTCCCGAGGGAATCAGCAGCTTAAGGTTCTTTTTTACCGCTTTTCCGTCAACCTTGTGACGTGTAACAAGCATAAAAAGTCCGATAAAAACCGAGCCGATAAGTGCACGTGAAAAAGCCGTAAACGATGATGGCAGGTTTATATTATTGACGAAAAGTCCGATAGTGCCGAAGGTGAGCATTGACACTATCATAAGAAGTTTGCTTTTGTTATCTGAGTGTGACAATACTTACTCCGTCCTCTCCCTCTCCGAATGTTCCAAGACGGTGAGATTTAACAAATTTGCTTTTTTTCAGATATTCACGCACGGCGGTACGCAGAACACCTGTTCCTTTGCCGTGGATAACCGTGAATTCGGAAAGTCCCATTCTTAATGCGTGGTCAATGAAGCGATCAAGCTCCATAATTCCTTCCTCAACGGTCATACCTCTGAGATCAACCGAGGTCTGGACCGACATATTCATTTTGCTTTCGAGCTTGCCTGTGTGCAGACTCCGTTTGCCCGGACTTACTTTTTTCTGCTTTTCAACAAGGCGGAGTTTATCCTCCTTGATACGGGTTTTCATTGTACCCATCTGAACTGTGACAAGTCCCTTTTTGTCCTTAAGCGTAACGACGGTTGCCTCGTTGCCGATGTCTGCGACAATGACGGTGTCACCGATTTTAAGCGGACGGGGAAGAACGTAGTTTTCGTCTGCATCGTATGTACCGATAATCGGGTCGGATGCGGATTCGATTGCGTCAATATCCTTCTTTATCATCGCCTTTGCACGGCGTGCAAGCTCAGCGGCATTTTTCTCCTTTGCCTGCTGTTTCTTGAGTGCTTCAAGGTCGTTAAGAAGCTGATAAGCCTCACGCTTTGCCTGCTCGGTTACACGAGATGCCTGAGCTTTGGCTTTCTCCATTTCCTTTTCACGCAGAACCTGAATGTCGGACTTCATTTTCTTTGCTTCTTCGAGAGCCTTTTCGGCTTCGCTTCGGATTTTAAGTGCCTCGTTGTGTTCTTCTTCCATCTGACGTCGGCTCTGTTCAAGTCGGTCAACAACATCCTCGAATCGGGTGTTTTCAGTTGAAACAAGCTCCTGTGCGTGTTCAATAATATCACTGCTGAGACCGAGCCTTTGCGAAATAGCGAAGGCATTTGAGCGTCCGGGTACGCCGATAAGAAGTCGGTATGTAGGACGGAGTGATTGTACGTCAAACTCACAGCTTCCGTTGATAACGCCTGACGTCTGAAGTGCATAGGATTTAAGCTCAGCGTAGTGAGTGGTGGCGGCGATTTTTGCTCCCTGATTTCTGAGCTGCTCAAGAATTGCAACTGCAAGTGCCGCACCCTCAACAGGGTCTGTACCTGCGCCGAGCTCATCAATCAGAACAAGACTGTTATCGTCGGTCTGCTCAATAATTTTGATAATGTTTGTCATATGTGACGAGAAGGTTGAAAGTGACTGCTCGATGCTCTGCTCGTCACCGATATCGGCAAGGACATTGCGGAAAACCGAAATTTGGCTTCGGTCATCAACAGGAAGCATAAGTCCGCACATCGCCATAAGCGACATAATGCCGATAGTTTTTATTGAAACTGTTTTACCGCCGGTGTTCGGACCTGTGATTACAATGGTGTCAAATTCTTTTCCGAGCTGAATGTCAACAGGGACGACCTTTTTCTTGTCAATCAGCGGATGACGTGCACGGCGAAGCTCGATAATTCCCTCGTCATTCATTTCGGGAACAGATGCTTTCATTGCATATGCAAGCTGAGCTTTTGCAAAAATGAGATTCAACTCGACTGCACATTCATAGCTGTCTTTGATCGAGTTTGCAAAGTTGCCGACGGTTGCCGACATCTCGGCGAGAATACGGTCAATCTCATCCTGCTCCTGATTTTTGAGGAGTTTAATCTGATTATTTGCTTCAACAATCGGCATGGGCTCAATAAAAATTGTTGCACCGCTTGACGAGGTGTCGTGAACAAGACCGGGAATTTCTCCGCGATATTCGTTTTTAACAGGAACAACATAACGTCCGTTTCTTGTGGTAATGATGTTGTCCTGAAGATATTTCGAGTAATTTGAGCTGTGTGTGAACTTGCCGAGCTGCTCCTTGACCTTACCCTCCTGCGCTCTGATTTTGCGGCGGATGTCGGCAAGCAGGGGAGAGGCATTGTCTGCAATTTCCTCTTCGGAGATGATAGCGGTTGTGATCATATCTTCAAGGAATTTATTCGGAACAAGTGCGGAAAAATAAATATCAAGAACTGTCTGAACTCCCTCGTTGGTACTGCGCCATTGCACAATTGTTCGGATAACACGAAGCACGCAGGCAACATCAAGAAGCTCACGCAGGCTGAGAGTGCTTCCTGCATCGGCACGGAAAAGAGCGTTGTTGACGTTTGTCAGTCCGCCGAATGACGGACCGCCGAAGCGTGCAAGAAGCATATGTGCGTCACGGGTCTGATTCATAAGAGCCTGAGCCGCATCAAGATTTGCTTCGGGCTTTAATTCGAGAGCAAGCTGCCTCGCATCCTCACAGGAGGTGTGGGCGGACAGCATTTCAAGTACCTTATCAAGTTCAAGCGATTTATGATGTCTGTTCATATCGCTCATCCTTTCATTGCTTTATAAAAATCGAGTGTTTTGTATTTTTTTGAGGTCTGCACAATCAGAAACTGTTCTGCCACATCGGCAAGATACTGCATACTTTCATCGGGCAGTGTGAACGAAAAAAGCTTTAAGTCCTCTGTGTAGCAGATGTGCCGCATTGCGGAAAGAACTCCGTTGGGCAGTGGAATACAGGTATGGTCTTTGACACATTCACCGCAGAAAATCTGACCCTCAACAGGACTGAAAAACATTCCCTCATCATCAAATCTTTCGCAGTCACCGCAGGCGACAAGGTCGGGCATATAACCCGAAAGTGTGAGCAGGCGAAGCTCAACGATAGCCTTAAGCTGATTGTGCGGCTTTTTATTTTTCATAAGCATATGTAATGCGTTGAGAATAAGCCGGAGATATTCCTCCGCATCATCCTCAACGGGCGCAAGCTCACCCGCAAGCTCGCAGAAATACTGAGCAAGAGACAGCGCAACTATATCGTTTCTAAGGTCAAAGAAAATCTCGATGGGCTGAGCCTCGTCGATAGAATATGCATCCTTGCCGCGGTAAATTGAATAATTGCCGTAGGCAAAGAGCTGAGTTGAGCTCTGCGACCTGCTTTTGATTCGCTTCGCTCCGCGGACAAACGCACGGATAACACCGTATTCACGTGTAAGCAGGGTAACAAGACGGTCATCCTCGCCCGTCTGCTGTTCCCTTATTATCAATCCGTCCGTGTTCAGCTTCATCCTTGTTCTCCTGTTCGGAAATCTGTCTGTATATAAGATAATCGTTTACTTTGCCGCTCTTTGCAAACCTGTTCCATGCGGCAATTCCGTTAAAACCGTCATTCATAAATTTATCCCTCCAAATAAAATTATTTGCAGGGATTTTTGTTTTATTAGGTTTTAATCCAATCCAAAATTATGAATTAAGCCCTCTCTGTTGCGCCAGCCTTCCTTGACCTTAACCCAACAGCGCAGGTTGATTTTGCACATGAAAAATTTTTCCATGTCTTCACGTGCTCTTGTGGAAACGCGCTTAAGCATCTCACCGTTCTTGCCGATGATAATGCCCTTGTGGCTTTCCTTTTCGCAGTAAATGGTTGCTTCTATATCAATGATATCGCCTGTGTCACGCTCGTGCATTTTTTCGATTGCAACCGCAGTACCGTGAGGAATTTCGCGGTCAAGATTACGCAGAAGCTTTTCACGTATAATTTCTGCGGCGATAACTCTTTCGGGCTGGTCGGTAAGAGTGTCCTCGGGAAAGAAGAATACACTTTCCTCCGCAAGTTGTTTCAACTCATCCAGAAGTGCATTCATATTGATTCCGCGAAGTGCCGAAACAGGAACAACAGCTTCAAAATCATAAAGCTGTGTAACCTCGGCAATTCGTGCCATAAGAACTTCCTTATCGGGAAGAGTGTCAACCTTGTTGATTGCAAGGATAACGGGCATTTTCTGCTTTTTGAATTTTTCGATAAGCTCAAGCTCGGCTGTGCGGATTTCTCCCTCAGGCTCGATTACAAACAGGCAGGCGTCAACGCCCGAAACGCTGTCAGAAACAGCCTGAACCATTTTCTCACCGAGCTTTGTTCGGGGACGGTGAAAGCCTGGTGTGTCGGTGAACACGAGCTGAGTGTCACCCTCTGTGAGCACGCCCATAATCTTTGTTCTTGTAGTTTGCGGCTTGTCCGAAACAATGGCAATCTTTGTGCCGAGAAGTCGGTTAAGAATCGAAGATTTGCCGACATTCGGACATCCGACTATTGCGATAAAAGCTGATTTTGTCATCAGTTATCCTCCGTGTAATAGCTGTCGTTGCGCTTAAGACCGAGCTGAGTAAGTACAGCCTCCTCTTTTTCACGCATACGAACCATTTCCATACCGCCTGCCTCGTGGTCATAGCCGAGGAGGTGGAACATGGAATGAACTGTAAGGAATGCAATCTCTCTCTGAAGCGTGTGGTCATAGAGCTTTGCCTGCATAACAGCGTGCTCCATTGAGATTACGATATCACCGAGCATCTTTGCACCTGTGTCCAGATTGATATCGTACTCACCGTTTTCGCCGAGGGGGAATGAAAGCACATCTGTGCTTCTGTCAACGTTTCTGAATTCGAGGTTGAGCTGATGAATTGTCTCGTCATCGACAAAGCGCACACTTATCTCAGCCGAGCCCTCAAACTGCTCGTTTATAAGAACTGCGTTACAGCAGCGGCGTACAAGCATTCTGACACCTGTGGGAATTCTGACGTTTTTCTGGTCGTTTGAAATAATTACTTTAATCTTATCACTCATTTTCTTTTCCTTGCCTCCTCATATTTTTCGTACGCCTTGATGATATCCTGAACTAATTTGTGACGTACGACATCTTTTTCGGAAAAATGAATTGTCTTGATATCTTCAACATTTTTTAATATCTTTGTGGCTTCAACAAGACCCGAGCGCTTACCGTCGGGCAGGTCAATCTGGGTGACATCGCCGGTTACTACCATTTTTGAATTGAAGCCGAGTCTTGTAAGAAACATTTTCATCTGTTCGGCAGTTGTGTTCTGTGCTTCGTCAAGAATTATGAAGCTGTCGTCAAGGGTTCGGCCTCGCATATACGCAAGGGGAGCGACCTCGATGTTGCCTCGTTCCTGATATCGCTGAAACGCTTCCGCACCGAGCATATCGAACAGCGCATCGTAAAGCGGACGCAGATAGGGATCAACCTTCTGCTGTAAATCTCCCGGAAGAAATCCCAGCTTCTCGCCTGCTTCAACGGCAGGGCGGGTAAGGATTATGCGGTTGATTTCCTTTGCGCGGAATGCGTTGACAGCCATTGCAACCGCAAGGTAGGTTTTACCTGTACCTGCGGGGCCGACGCCGATTACTATTGTGTTGTCCTTGATAGCCTGAACGTACTTTTCCTGACCGATTGTTTTCGGCTTGACAGGCTTGCCCTTTGTTGTGATACAGATACAGTCGCCGCTCATTTCCTGAAGCTTAAGCTCATCGCCGTCATCAACAAGATCTGTGACATAGCGCACATTCTGCTCGGTCAGAGCTTCACCCTTGTTGATAAGATTCAGCAGACCGTTAATTGCACGCACGGCAAGCGAAACGTTTTCAGCCTCGCCGCTGATTTTAAGGTCAGCTCCGCGACAGACGACCGAAACGGAATACTTCTTTTCAATCATTTTGATATTCTCATCAAAACTGCCGAAAAGATTTACAGCCTGTTCCATCCGGTCAAAGTTTATTATCTGTTCAAACAAATGAACAACCTCGTTTCATTACAAAATGTATTGTGTATGTTATTATAGCATATCTTTTATAAAAAGTCACTATCAACAGCAAAAAAATCGGGAATATTTCACATAATTTTAAAGCAAGATATATATAAAATGACAATTTGACACGCTTTTATACATATTTTTACTTAGATTCCATAAATTACGCTTGACTATTTTCGTAATATTTGGTATTCTATCTTAGATAAGGAGGGATAGCCGTGAAAAAGAGTGACAACAAATCAGCAATCAGTACAATGTTGAAAGATAAAATGTCGTTACCGTGGCTGATTGTAACAGTTGCCTCTATGGTTGTATTCATAGCATTTCTCGTGGCAATGTACTTCGGAAAGCTCGCATACCTGTTCTTCGGAATCCTTATCCTGATAGTCGGAACAATGGTATTGCTTGACGGTATATATAAGAAAAAACAGAGCTACCTTTCCGGTAACCTCAATTTTATTATGGTAGCACTTTGCGTAGTCCTTGCGGTTGTTGTTATCAGCCGCGATCCGATTTTCATTTAAAACATATCATTTGCAGATTTTTTGAAATGATATGATTTAATAATTGAAGAAATTTTTTAACGGAGGAATTTAGCGATGAGCAAGAAAGAAAAAGCACCCAAAATGTCCAAAGAAGAAAAAAAAGAATATAAGAAGCAGAAGAGAGAGGCTAACAACACTCCCGAAAATGCTGAGCTTAAGCAGAACATAATTAAGGCTGTTACAGCTGTTGTCTGCGTAGGTATTTTCAGTCTCTCTGTAAGCGGAGCTATGGATAAGTACTGTGAAGCTGTCAAGGCTGAAGCAGAAGCTAAAGCAAAGCTCGGCGGAACTCAGATTTCACAGCAGGTAAACAGCGGTTCATCAAACAGCGGTACAGTTGCTGACAACAGCGGTTCTTCATTTGAGGTTCCCGGTGATGACAGCGGTACAGTAGCTGATGACAACAGCAGCACACCGGCTGACGATAACAGCGGCGCATCGACAGATACACCTGCTGCAGATAACGGCAGCACACCGGCTGATAACAAGGGCGGCGCAGCAGCTAAGAATATCACACTTACATCAGGTCTTAACAGCACAGATGTAAACGAAGTTCTTAAGTATTACAAGCTTGTTGCTGAGCACAACAAGAAGAAGCAGGGTCAGTACGTTACAAAGATGTCACTTGTTTCTCTTAACGGCGGCAGCGGTGCAGTAGGTAAGCTTGTTTCAGCTATCGAGCCTATCGGTAAGAAAGCTCTTGAAAAGAACTCTACAGCTGGTGACAATATCCCCGGAACACTTGATAAGATTCAGGCTTCTGACTGGCAAAATGCTAAGGCTGTAAATGACGGCACATACACAACAATCACAATCAATGTTAAGCCTCAGACTGACGGCGCAAAGGGCAAGTCAAACGAGGGTACAGTTGGTCGTTCAATCGGTGTTCTTGACGGTGTTCAGACAGCTCTTGATGAGATGGACGGCGTTTCAGCTGACTTTGATAACGCTAAGTTCTCACTCGTTTATGACCACGCTTACATCAAGGTTAAGGTTAAGAACGCAACAGGTGAGCTTGTAAAGGGCAGCTGCGAATGGCATCATCAGGTTAATGTTAACATGGATGAGCTTACAGCTAAGGTTACATTCCTTTCAGCAACTCTTAAGGGCGCAAAGGCTGTTATCGACTATTCAGTTAAGTACTAATTTATTTTCAAGCCCAAAAGACCGGCACTTCGGTGTCGGTCTTTTCTTTTGACATTAAGGTTTTTACAATTTGTCAATTGACTTGTGATTTAAGACAGATTTAAACACTACTTATTGTATATTGAAACAGGTGGTGTAAAATCTGTCTTTTAGTGTTTATTTTTGACTTATTTTACTGTATAATTGTATTTGGTTATATGTGGCTAAATTTAGAGATAAAGATAAGGAATGTATAAAATGGCATACTCAATCAGTCCTGCCGTGTTCGGTTCAATGTTTGCTGTTCCGTCACAGGTGGTCGACAATTTTATAAAGCTTGCAAGTGCGTCACAGCTGAAAACGATGTTGTGGATTTTCCGCCATGCGTCCGAAGAAATTGACCCTGAAAAAATTTCGGGAGAAATCGGTTACAAACCTGCGGATGTCAGTGATGCTCTTGTTGCACTCTGCGAGTGGGGAATTCTGATGAATGACGGCAAGACGGTTGCGGTTATACCTCAGCCGGAAAAGGCAGAGGAGAAGGTTGAACAGAAAAAAGAGCTACCCGAGCTTGCCGTTGTAAAACCAACCTATGAGCAGGTTGTTCAGCGTTGTAAGGAATCGCCTGAAATTGCTAATATGTTTACAGATATTCAGCAGATTTTAGGAAAGACAATCGGTTATGACGGTCAATGTATTCTGCTGATGATTCATGACCAGTACGGGCTGCCCTTTGAGGTAATATATATGCTTGTCAATTACTGCGTATCAGTAGGCAAGAGCGGCTTTGCGTATATCTCCAAGGTCGGCAAGGACTGGGGCGAAAAGGAAATTGATACAATAGAAAAAGCGGATGAACAGATAAAAAATCTCAACACCTGTTCGGGTGCGTGGAAACAGTTTGCGACTATGGCGGGTATACAGAATCCCCGTCCCACAAGTGTGCAGTCGGCATTCCTCTACACATGGACGGTCGAAATGAAATTCAATGTCGAAATGATATATATGGCATATGAGGAAATGCTCAACCATTCAAGCAAAATCAGTTTTGCATATATGAATAAAATTCTCACAAACTGGTACTCAAAAGGAATTAAAACTCCTGAGGATATTGAACGTGATAAACAGGAATACCGTAAGGCAAAAAGCAGGGACGCAAAGCCGAAGCAGGACGAGCAGACCTCTTATGATATGGACGAATTCAATCGCAGGGCAAATATGCTTCCTGTATATAAGAAGGGGGAATAACATTGGCATACAGCAAGGAAACCTATGTTAAAGCGGAAAAGGAAATGAAGCGCCGCCGCTCGGAGGCGTTGCTCAGACGTCAGGCTAACCACGATGCCGCTGTGAGTGTTGTTCCCGAAATTCTCGAGCAGGAGGATATAATGGCACGTGCAGGTCTTGATACAATCAAGGCTGTCGGTATGGGAAATGACAGTGAAAAGTATATAATGAATCTCGCAAGAATAAATCTCGAGGCTCAGACAAAAAGAAAGGCACTTCTTAAGGCAAACGGCTTTCCTGAAGACTGGCTCGATGTGCAGTACACCTGCAAAATCTGTGAGGACAAGGGCTCGGTGAACGGACTTGTCTGTGAGTGCTATAAGAATCTCCTGCGCTCAATTGAATATGAAAAGCTCTGCTCAAAGCTTCCTGTTGATAAGTGCAGATTCGATAATTTTAAGCTTGACTACTATCCCGACGGTGCGGGAATCAGTCCGAGAAAGCGAATGGAAAGTGTGCTCAGCTACTGCGAGGCTTATGCGGCGGATTTCAGCAGAAAGTCACGCAGCCTTTTGCTTTACGGCAAGACAGGTCTTGGCAAAACGCACCTTTCTCTTGCAATCGCAGGCAAGGCTGTTGAGGAGGGCTACGGTGTAATCTACACTTCGGCGCAGAATCTTTTTAACCAGCTTGAACGTGAAAAGTTCGGCAGGGCAGAGGACCGCAACACAGAACAGTCAATTCTTGACTGCGAGCTTCTGATAATTGACGATCTCGGTGCGGAATTCAATACTCAGTTTACGGTATCCGCACTTTACAATATAATCAACTGCCGTGATCTTGAAGGCAGACCGACAATCATCAGCACAAATCTTACGCCCGAAAAGCTTAAGGACACATACAGTGACAGAATTGCTTCAAGAATCCTCAGCAACTATGTAATTTTACAGTTTGACGGAGCAGACATCAGACAGTTAACAACGAGGTAAATTATGAATATTATTCTTACGCTTACAAACGAATTCAAACTTCAGAAATGGCAGGTTGAAAATGTTGTCAGCCTTATTGATGACGGCAACACAATTCCTTTCATTGCACGTTACCGTAAGGAGGCACACGGCACTCTTGATGACCAGACGCTTCGAGAAATTTCCGAAAGACTTGAGTATCTTCGCAATCTTGATAAGAGACGTGAAGAGGTTCGCTCACTTATCGAAGCTCAGGAAAAGCTGACAGATGAAATCAGCGAGGCGCTCGACAAGGCGGTAACCGTAACTGAAATTGACGATATATACCGACCGTTCAGACCAAAGAGAAAAACACGTGCTTCTGTTGCACGTGAAAAGGGTCTTGAACCGCTTGCCGCCGCAATTTACTCTCAGCTTCCCGACAGCCCGTCGGCTGTTGAACTTGCTGCGGATTATATTGATGAGGAAAAGGGCGTCGAAACAGCAGAGGATGCTGTGCAGGGAGCAATGGATATTATTGCGGAGGATATCTCCGATAATGCTGATATCCGTCGCCGGCTTCGCAATTTATTTACGGTTCTCGGAGTTGTAAATGTTAAAGCTGCTGACGCTGAAACCGAAAGTGTTTACGAGCAGTATTACGATTTTTCACAGCCTGTCAAGTTGATTGCGGGTCACAGAGTGCTTGCAATTGACCGTGGTGAGCGTGAAGGCTTCCTCAAGGTCAGCGTGACACTTGATAACGTGAAGTCATCAAATGTTATCAATTCCGCAACTCTTTCCGACAGCGGTTCGCTCTGTACCGAGACAGTTCGTGAGGCGGGCGCAGACGCATATGACAGACTGATTTATCCGTCAATCGAGCGTGAAATCCGCTCAATGCTTACCGAGAATGCTGCTTTGGCGGCGATTAAGGTGTTCTCTTCAAACCTCAGAGAGCTTCTTTTACAGCCGCCTGTAAAGGGTAAGGTCGCACTCGGTCTTGACCCCGGTTACCGTACAGGCTGTAAGGTTGCAGTCGTTGACGCAACAGGACGTGTGCTTGACACAGGTGTTGCATATATCACACATTCAGCCGCGCAGCAGGAGCAGGCAAAGACACTTATCAAAAATCTTATTCGCCGCTGGGGTGTTCAGATTATCGCTATCGGCAACGGTACAGCATCAAAGGAAACCGAAATTTTCACTGCAAATCTTCTTAAAGAAATTGACTCAAATGCAGCATATATGGTTGTAAGCGAGGCAGGTGCCTCTGTTTATTCTGCTTCAAAGCTTGCCGCTGAGGAATTCCCGCAGTTCGATGTATCGCTCAGAAGCGCAGTTTCAATTGCACGACGCTTACAGGACCCTCTTGCTGAACTTGTTAAAATTGACCCGAAAGCAATCGGTGTCGGTCAGTATCAGCACGATATGCCGAAAAAGGAGCTTGACAGCGCACTTAACGGTGTAGTCGAGGACGCTGTTAACAATGTCGGTGTTGACATAAACACAGCTTCACCGTCACTTTTGACAAGAGTTTCAGGTATCAACTCAACTGTTGCAAAAAATATTGTTGCCTACCGTGAGGAAAACGGCGCATTTACAAGCCGTGCACAGATAAAGAAGGTTCCGAAGCTCGGCGCAAAGGCATATGAGCAGTGCGCAGGCTTTATGCGTATTGCCGAAAGTAAAAATATTCTTGATAACACAGGTGTTCACCCTGAGAGCTACGATGCGGCAAAGACTTTGCTTGAGCTTTGCGGATACAGCGTAAAGGATGCAAAGGGTGGACTTGACCTTACAGATAAAGTAAAAGAACTTGGCGAGGAAAAGATTGCCGAAAAAATCGGTGTCGGTGTGCCGACAATGACCGATATTATCAAAGAACTCAAACAGCCGGGACGTGATCCCCGTGATGAGCTTCCGCCGCCGATGCTTCGTACAGATGTTATGGATATGAACGACTTAAAAGCAGGTATGGAGCTTCAGGGAACCGTAAGAAATGTAATTGACTTCGGTGCATTTGTTGATATCGGTGTTCACCAGGACGGACTTGTCCACATTTCGCAGATAACCGATAAATATATAAAGCATCCGTCCGAGATTCTTAAGGTAGGACAGATTGTTACGGTATGGGTACTCGGTGTTGACACCAAGAAGGGTAGAATTTCCCTTACAATGAAAAAGCCAAAGGACGCTTAAAAATGAAAGAAAAAACCGCAAAAATCAAGGCTGATTTCTGCCCTGTCGCTAAGAAATGCGGCGGATGTCAGCTTCAGAATATGAACTATCCCGAGCAGCTCAGCTATAAGCAGGCAAAGGTGATAAAGCTTCTCGGCAGATATCATCACGTTGATGAAATTATCGGAATGGCTTGCCCGTACAATTATCGAAACAAGGTGCAGGCGGCATTTGGTATGACGCGTGGCGGAAAGATAATTTCAGGTGTATATCAGTCGAAGTCGCACCGCATTGTATGTGTTGACAAGTGCAGACTTGAGGACAAAAAAGCGGATGAAATCATTACCGCAATCCGCGCAATGATGCCGAAATTCCGAATGATTCCGTACGATGAGGACAGGGGAACAGGCTTCCTTCGACATGTTCTTGTAAAAAGAGGATTTGCCACCAACGAGATAATGGTTGTACTTGTTACAGGCACCCCGATGTTCCCGGGTAAGAATTCATTTGTCAAAGCTCTGCGCGAAAAATTTCCCGAGATAACAACGATTATTCAAAATATTAACCGTGACAGAACAAGTATGGTTCTCGGCGATGCAGAAAAGGTTCTGTACGGCAAAGGCTACATTGAGGACATTCTCTGCGGATGTACGTTCAGAATCTCCGCCAAATCGTTTTATCAGATTAACCCTGTTCAGACAGAGGTTCTCTATGGCAAAGCGGTTGAGTTTGCTGAGCTTAAAGGGACGGAGACGGTAATAGATGCTTATTGCGGAATCGGAACAATCGGAATAATTGCATCAAAAAATGCAGGCAGCGTTGTCGGTGTTGAGTTAAATAAGGATGCAGTCCGTGATGCAAAAACAAATGCACAGCGGAACAACGTGGAAAATATTCGTTTCTATTGCGCCGATGCAGGTAAGTTTATGACCGAAATGGCACAAAACGGAGAAAGGGCAGACGTTGTGTTTATGGATCCTCCGAGAGCCGGAAGTGACATTCCGTTCCTCGAGTCCGTTGTTACGCTTTCGCCCGAGAAAATAGTTTATATCTCCTGTAACCCCGAAACACAGGCACGTGACCTGAGATACCTCACAAGCAACGGCTATAAGGTCCGCAAAATACAGCCCGTTGATATGTTCCCGCATACTCAGCACGTTGAGACGGTAGTATTGCTGTCCCAACGCAGAGCCGATGAACATATCGACATAAAACTCGACTTAACAAAGCTTGATTTAACCTCGGCAGAGACAAAACCAACTTATGATGAAATAAAAGACTACGTATTCAAAAAGCTCGGTCTAAAAGTATCAACGCTTTACATTTCACAGGTCAAGAGAAAACTCGGACTTGAGGTTGGA
Source organism: Clostridia bacterium (assembly GCA_024404095.1). Taxonomy (GTDB): domain Bacteria; phylum Bacillota; class Clostridia; order Oscillospirales; family Acutalibacteraceae; genus CAG-488. The sequence continues at coordinate 63,400 of JAKSQO010000004.1, forward strand.
GATAGCTATAATAAACCGAAGTCGGAAAATTCAAAGCAACCGAACTGTCCAAAAGATAAAGAAAAGGCTATCGTTGAGGCGTTGAAGTGGTTTAGGGTGATATGATTTTGATTCGCGAAAACTACAATCTATATAATGAAAACAAAACGATTGGAGAATAAAAAATGAGTGAATATTTTGATATTTGTGGTACACCGATAAGAATTTCTGAAATAAAGAGCTTTAGAATTGTTCAAAGAGAATATATATATCGTCCTACCTATATGGAGGCAGAAAAGACATTTTTAAGTCGTAATAAAAAATACAATTTTTTCGGAATGCAGCCTTATGCGGCTATAGTTGATGAGAATGAAAAACACTCATCTCTCAAAGAATATAAAGCAAAAGACTTTAAGGAATCTTTGGGCAAAGATTTAATAGAAGGTGTCGTAACAACTATAGGTGAAAAATTTCACATCAAAGCGATTAATTCTAAAAAGTACATTTGTATAAATCAAGCCGGCAGAAAATTTACAACATATTTAGAGGATGTTCCTGCACTGATAATGCGGCAGGACGGCAAGGCTTCGGATGTTCATAAAAATGATGAATTATTCCCGCTTCTTGGTGAACCCATTGCCCCTGCGATAAACATTATTCTTGCATTACAGATTGTTGCAAAAGAAAAATATGTTTTTTTCGGAAATGATATACAGCTTCATGATGTTGAAGCGGAATATAAACGTTTAAAATTTGAAATTGATGAATATAACTCCAGTTCAAAAAATGAGCTTTTCCATAAAAAGAAACTTTCTTTACCTAAACTTTCAGGTTTAGTGTCGGGTAAAACTAATGAAAAGAATAAGTCGGAGACACATTCAACTTAAAAGTCATTGGCACTTTTGAAAGAACGTTTTAACTCTGGCGAGATTGATTTTGATGAATATCAACAGAATATAAATGAAATAATGGATAATATTTGATTTCGCACATTCGACAAACCTCCCTGTATTCGGTAGAATGAAACTACCAAATACAAGGAGGCTTTTTATTATGGAAATTACTTACACAAGGGTCGGAGATTATTACCTGCCGGATTTAGCTTTACCACCTGAAGAAGATACAAGGCCTATTGGCGTTTGGGGTAAACGCCGCAAACAGTACCTGATGAACCACAACAAGGCTCTGTTCACTATTATGATAATGGACAACGCCCTGCATACTCATCTTGCTGACATCAACGAACAGGCAGATGATATGTTCTTCCGGCTGGTTAATGATATGGCGAAAACAGAAGGTATAACGGAACAGCTGAAAGCGGAGAATCAGATGCTCTGGGTACAGAAGATGAATAATATCAGAAACAGAGCGATGGAAGTTGTAAACAAGGAGCTGATATTTGTATGAGACGAGACAAATACATATTAATGTTATGCAAAAAGTAATTATGATGAGAAAAACTATAATAAGAGGAAATATGAACATAAAGTTGCTGAATGTACTACTGAAAAGAAAGAAGTAATCAAAAAAGCATTTAAACATTTTAAGATGATATAAAATTTGCATATTCGCCAAACCTCCTACTATTCGGTACATTAGAGTTGCCGGATAGCAGGAGGTTATTTATCTTATCTGAGCCGAATTGTCTAAAAAGAATGCTCTGTATCATTTTGCAGTTGCTATTGTACATAATAAAATCAATGCCATTGCGAGCGAAGCGAAGCAATCCGGAAATATTGCTCTATTAAAGCGTAGATTGCCGCGGTCACAGGCTCCCTCGCAATGATAAAAAGCGATTTCTTCTGACAGTTCTTTCCAATATTATCAACCATTAAACAGTATAGAGCAAAAAAGAAAAAACAGTTACCACAAAAGTGATAACTGTTTTTTGGCGGAGGACAAGGGATTTGAACCCTCGCGCCGGTTACCCGACCTACTCCCTTAGCAGGGGAGCCTCTTCACCACTTGAGTAATCCTCCATTGGTGAACCAAAAGAATATTCAGTTCATATAAACAAGACTTCCGCGAGGGAAGTCTTGAAAGTGGCGGAGAGAGTGGGATTCGAACCCACGGTATGTTGCCATACGACGGTTTTCAAGACCGTTCCGTTATAACCACTTCGGTATCTCTCCGAATGCTCGATTATATTATCACATATTTTTCAACTTGTCAATACCTAAAATGCAAAATTTCTTATAGACTTTTAATCTTTTCTATTATATAATGAGAAAAACATTTTATTTTGTCATTTTGGGGGTCAGATTATGCCTGAATCAGTATCTTCTAATCGAAAGGAAATCGCTGCATATGTTATCAATCTTGTTGCGGCGGCGGTCAATTCTGCAAAAGCCCCTGAAAAGCCCGAGAACATTTCGTGGCAAGACATAATAAAATTTGCCAAGGAGCAGAGTGTGCTAAATCTCGTTTCCTATGCGTGCGAGACTTTAACAACTAAGCCGACAGGGGATACGCTTAAATTTTTGCGTGAATTCAGAAAGCAGAAGATTGTTATCGAAGCGGAACAGGAAATTATTGCAGGCGATGTTTTTGATATGCTTGAGGCAAAGGGTATAAAGCATATGCCGCTTAAGGGCTATATCGTTAAGAATTACTATCCGTCTCCCGATATGAGAACGATGAGCGACATTGATGTTCTCCTTGAACCGAATAAGATTGAGGAAGCTGTTAAGCTGTGTGTTGATGACGGTTTTAAGTTTTCAAGTGACGGAGATCTTCATTGCAACATTGAAAAGGGCAAGGCTCATTTTGAATTTCATCGTGCGCTTGTCAACACTTCATATAAAAATCTGACAGCATATTACGGCGACGGATTTGTTCACGCAAAAAAGGCTGACGGATATAACTGCCGCTATGAAATGAGCGATGAGGACGTTTACGTTTTCCTGCTTGCTCACCTTGCCAAGCATTATCGCTACGGCGGAACCGGAATACGCACGGTGCTTGATTTATACGTATTCCGCAAGGCGCTTCCGTCGCTTGATATGACATATATATTAAATGAAACAGCAAAAATCGGGCTTGATAAGTTTCAGAAAACTGCTGAGCAGGTTGCTGACGAATGGTTTGGCGGAACTTTTAACGGAGAATTCAATTCAGTTTCGGCGTATATCATTTCCGGCGGAGTTTACGGTACAAAGGATTTGTATGTTGTAAACAATATGATTAACAGTAACGACAATATGGCTGTCGGAAAAATAAAAAGCATTTTTTCAATGATTTTCCCGAGCTATGCGCTGATGTCAGAATGGTTTCCGATTCTTAAAAAGGTAAAAATTCTGTTGCCGCTGTTCTGGGTAATTAGATGGGTTAAATCACTTGCAGGAAAGAACAGTAATTTGAAAAACACATTGAGGATTTCATCAGAAATTATCAATACCGATGACTCAATCATTGCGGCGCAGAGGGACGCAGGACTTGGTGAACTGTAAAAATTATAATATGCATATAAACTGATTCCGTTTCGGGGTCAGTTTTTGTTCATAAACAGTTTTTATTCAGTATAAATCCGCTTAATAAATGTATGAGATATTATATTTGAACAAAAATAATTATAAAATAGTCATAAAAGCATTTGCAAAGTTGTTAAAAAGTGGTATAATAACTGAACTATAAGATTGGTGCATTGTGTCAATCTTTGAAAAAACCTGAAAGGATTGTTCTTTTATGGCTGAAAAAATAAAAAAAGCAAAGCTGAACTACGGCAAAACAATGCTGATCGGTTTCGGTTTTATGTCCGTCCAGATTGCATGGATTATCTATAACGCATACGTTCCTCTTATTCTGAGAGAGAACAGCGTTATTTCAGGTCTTGCATGGTCAAGCACCGCAGTTGGTATCATCATGGTTATCGACAACATCTTCGGTGTTGTATTCCAGCCGCTGTTCGGTAAGATATCTGACAGAACACACACGCGCTTCGGCAAACGAACTCCGTTTATGATGGTCGGCATTCCGCTTTGTGCGCTGTTCTTCATCTTTATTCCGCGAATTCAGCTTCTCGGAATCCTTATGCTCGATATTATCGTTTTTAACTTCATTATGTCAACATGGCGTTCGCCTGTTGTTGCAATGATGCCCGACTTTGTTCCCTCTGAGCTTCGCGGCGAGGGAAATGCCGTTATCAATATCATGGGCGGTGTCGGCGTTGTTCTCGGTACTGTTTCAGGTAAGATTATCACAGCACTTATGCCCGAGGGCACAAGCGAGAGCGTAATCAGAAACAATGTATTCCTTTTTGGCGCGATTGTAATGGTTATCTGCCTTCTTGTTGTTATCTTCCTTGTAAGAGAACCTGACAACAGACTTTCAAAGATGGATTCACTTAAGCTTGACGCTGATTTCAAGAAGAAAAAGGCTAAGGCAGAGGGCAAGACAGGACTTAAGCAGCTCGGTCTTTCAAAGGGCGAGAAGAAGAGCCTAATCTTTATGCTTATCGCTCTTTTCTTCAACTCAAACGCAACAGATTCAATTCAGACTTATTTCACAACATTCGCAAAGTATGAGCTTAACTTCAAGGAGTCTGACGCTTCTCTTATCATCACACTCTTTGCAGCGGCAACCGTTATCGGCGCTATTCCCGCAGGTAAGCTCGGTCAGAAGTTCGGCAGAAAGAAGACAATTATGTCAGGTTGGGTCGGAGTTCTTTCACTCTTCCTTCTTTACGCTATTACACGTTTCCAGCCGCTTCTTTATGTTGCAATCATCTGCGGCGGTATCCTTATCGCATTTGTTACAATCAACACATTGCCGCTCGTTCTTGAAATCGGCGGTGTTGACCGTGTAGGTACTTTCACGGGTTATTATTACACAGCTACATTCTCAGCTTCTATTGTCGGACCTGTTCTTGTCGGTTCAATGTTCGACGCTACAAAGGCGTTTGCCGCTGACGGTCAGATAAATTACTGGTCACTGTTCTTCTATTGCCCGATTTGCTTCGCACTTGCGCTTCTTTGCATGTCACAGGTTAAGCACGGCGAAACAAGAACAATTTCAGAAGAAATCATTAAGGAAGCTCAGCAGGATGACTAATCCCCGACAGTCGGGTTTGGAGGTAAATATAAATGAGTGAGACTTTATTAAAAGTCAGAAACCTGAAGAAGAGCTACGGTACTCACGAAGTGCTTAAGGGAGTATCGTTCGACATTGAAAAGAATAACATTGTCGGTCTTCTCGGTCCTAACGGATGCGGTAAAACATCCATGATTAAATCTATCGTCGGTCTTATCAATGACTACGAGGGCGAAATTCTTATCAACGGAATTAAGCCGGGAATGGAAACAAAGGCAGTTGTAGCATACTTGCCTGAGAGAAATTTCCTTGCACCCTGGATGACTCCGCAGAATGCAATTAACTATATGGCTGATTTCTATAGCAACTTTGACAAGGAAAAGGCTATCAAAATGGCAGAAACCTTCCAGCTTCCTCTGAAGCAGAAGATTAAGACTATGTCAAAGGGTCAGCAGGAAAAGCTCCAGCTTCTCCTTGTTATGAGCAGAAAGGCAGACATATATATTCTTGACGAGCCTCTCGGCGGTGTTGACCTTGTTTCAAGAGAGTTTATCCTTGACACAATTATGAGAAATCACGCTGAAAACTCGACAATCCTTTTATCCACTCATCTTATTTATGATATTGAAAAGGTACTTGACCGAGTAATTATGATTAAGGACGGCAATCTTGTAGTAAACAAGAGTGTTGAAGAGATTACTGCCGACGGCGCAGGTACAGTCGAAGATTTATTCAGGGAGGTGTTCCGCTATGCTCCGGAAGCTTTTAAAGCATGAGTTTATTGCAACAGGAAGAATAATGGGTATAGTCTATGCGGTTGTTGCATTGATAATGGGATACATCCTTATTTCGTATTTCGCAGTTCAGAGAGATGAAGCGTCTATCGGACAGATGCTCGGAATCACAGTTCTTATGCTGATTTCAATGTGTATGTTCGTTCTGACGGCGGTTATTATGGTTACGAATTTCCAGAAAACGCTGTACGGCGATCAGGGCTATCTGACCTTTACGCTACCCGTCAAGAGCGTTTCGCTTCTCGCTTCAAAGGTAATTACATCAACAGTATGGTTCATTGCCGCTTTTGCCACTCTTATCGGAACAATGGCGCTGACAATGTTCGTTGTCAAGGAAGATATGCTTGGTGATAATTACGAAACAATCGAGTCAATGCTTCCGCTTATTCTCGGCGGTAAATCAGTTGCGACGGTTGTTACTTATGTGCTTTACAGACTTATTTCACTTTTCGTTTCTTTTGCAATGTTTACCATTGAGGTTTATTTTGCAATCACTATCGCAAACACAAGACTTTTCCAGAAGCACTATGTTCTCTGGACAATGGTTTTCTCAGTTGCAATCATCGCAATTTCAGAAAAAATCGCAATTATGATTTCTGAGGCTATCACATTCGGTCTTGTCATCACAGAGGAGTCTGTCGGTGTTCTTACAAACAGTACCGCTTATACACCGAATTCACTTCCGCTTGATCTTGTATCGGTAATTGTTTCGGTTCTTTTCGGTATCGGATTTTTCTACGGAACATTCTATCTTATGAGCAAAAAGGTAAATATCAGATAATTCTATAAAAGGAGCTTTTCACTTGAACGGCTGGACGGATGAACGAATAATTGAACTCATAAGGTCAAGGCTTAAGACAGCACGCTTTCAGCATAGTCTGAATGTTGCGCAGAGCGCGTCCGAGCTTGCGGAGCTTTACGGCGCAGATTCGGATAAGGCTTTTACCGCAGGTCTTCTGCACGACGTAATGAAAAATGCTTCACCCGAGGAACAGTTTAAGGTGATGAGCGAAGCAGGAATTGAGCTGACACCTGTTGAACGTGCCAATCCTAAGCTGTGGCACGCAATGGCAGGCGCAGCATATATAAAAAATGTTATGGCTATTGATGACGCTGAGATAATCAGCGCTGTCAGATACCACACAACAGGCAGGGCAGGGATGACACCGCTTGAAACAACAGTCTATCTTGCCGATTATATCTCGGCTGAGCGTGACTATCCCGGAGTTGAGGATATGCGCAGACTGTGTATGGTTTCATCGGACGCAGCAGTTCTTTATGCGCTCAGGTTCGGTATTCCCGACCTTGTAAAAAAATGCCAGGTCATTCATCCCGACAGCATTGACCTCTATAACGAGGTTATGATAAAAACAATCAATAAGGAGGAATAGTTTATGACATCACTTGAAACAGCAAAAAGTATCGTTAAGATTCTTGACGAAAAAAAGGCAATGGACATCACCGTTATCGAAACACAGGAGCTGACAGTTATGTCAGACTATTTTGTAATTGCAAGCGGTACTTCAAATACCCACGTTCGTTCACTTGCAGATGATGTTGAGGACGCCATGACAAAGCTCGGCGTTGAAATTGACCACGTTGAGGGTCGTGCAACAGGTTGGATTCTTCTTGACTACGGCTGTGTTCTTGTTCACATTTTCCAGCCCGAAAGCAGAGAATACTATAACCTTGAAAGACTTTGGGGCGATGCGTCAAAGGTTGATATCTCGGACATTCTCACCGAGGACTGATAATAAGGGCAGCGATGCCCCTACATAAACTACACGGCTGTAAGGACAGCCATCGGAGGACTATTGAAATGGGTTATGATTTTAAATCGGTAGAAAAAAAGTGGCAGGATAAATGGGAGGAAACAGGTGTTTTTCATGCGGAGGATTTTTCGGAAAAGCCGAAGTTCTATGCCCTTGTTGAGTTCCCTTATCCGAGCGGCGCAGGTATGCATGTCGGACACATCAAGGCTTATTCAGGTCTTGAGGTTGTTTCGAGAAAAAGAAGAATGCAGGGATACAACGTACTTTTCCCCATCGGCTTTGACGCATACGGTCTGCCTACCGAAAACTATGCAATAAAGACAGGTATCCACCCCAGAAAAGTTACTGATATGAACATTGAGAAATTCTCAAATCAGCTTCGCAAGGTCGGCTTTTCTTTTGACTGGAACCGTGTAATTGATACAACAGAAGAGGGTTACTACAAGTGGACACAGTGGATTTTCCTCAAGATGTTTGAGAAGGGTCTTGCTTTCAGAGATAAGACACTTGTAAACTATTGCCCCTCATGTAAGGTTGTTCTTTCTAACGAGGATTCACAGGGCGGTAAGTGCGACATCTGCCACAGCGATATCGTCCAGAAGTCAAAGGACGTATGGTATCTCCGCATTACAGAGTATGCCGACAAGCTCCTTGAAGGACTTGAAAAGGTTGACTATCTTCCCAACGTAAAGCTTCAGCAGAAGAACTGGATTGGTAAGTCAACAGGTGCTTTCGTTGATTTCGAGGTTAAAGGCTCAGACAACGAAAAGCTCAAGATTTACACAACACGTCCCGACACTCTTTTCGGTGTTACATTTATGGTTATGGCTCCCGAGCACCCCATGATTGACAAGTATGCTGACAGAATCGCCAATATGGACGAGATTGCAGAGTACAGAAAAGAATGTGCAAAGAAGACAGAGTTTGAGAGAACTCAGCTTGTAAAGGATAAGACGGGCGTTAAGATTGACGGTCTTTCAGGCATCAATCCCATCAACGGCAAGGAGATTCCCATTTACATATCTGACTATGTTATGATGGGTTACGGTACAGGCGCAATTATGGCTGTTCCTGCACATGATGACCGTGACTACGATTTCGCAAAGAAGTTCGGCATTGATATCATTGAGGTTATCAAGGGCGGCGACATCACAAAGGAAGCATATGCAGGCGAGGGCGAGCTTGTAAACTCAGAGTTCCTCAACGGCATCAGCAATAAAAAGGAAGCAATTGAAACTGTTGTTGAGTTCCTTCAGAAGAAGGGTGTCGGCGAAAAGGGTGTTCAGTTCAAGATGAAGGACTGGGCATTCAACAGACAGCGTTACTGGGGCGAACCGATTCCGATTGTTTACTGTGAAAAGTGCGGTATGGTTCCCGTTCCGTATGACCAGCTTCCGCTCAAGCTGCCGAGAGTTGAAAACTTTGAACCCGGCTCAGACGGTGAGAGCCCGCTTGCAAAGATTAACACATTTGTTAAGTGCACCTGCCCCAAGTGCGGCGGTGACGCAAGACGTGAAACAGATACAATGCCTCAGTGGGCAGGTTCTTCATGGTATTTCTTAAGATATATCGACCCGAAGAATGAGAACGCTTTTGCAGACGCAGAGAAGCTTAAATACTGGGGTCAGGTTGACTGGTATAACGGCGGTATGGAGCACGTTACACGTCATATGATTTATTCACGTTTCTGGCACAAGTTCCTCTATGACCTCGGCGAGGTTCCGTTTGACGAGCCGTATGCAAAGCGTACAGCACAGGGACTTATCCTCGGACCCGACGGCGACAAGATGAGTAAATCAAAGGGCAATGTTGTTGACCCGCTTGACGTTGTTGCAGAGTTCGGCGCAGATGTTCTCCGTACTTATGTACTCTTTATGGGTGACTATGAAAAGGCTGCTCCGTGGTCAAAGTCATCTGTTAAGGGCTGTAAGAGATTTATTGACAGAGTATGGGCATTACAGGATATTCTCGTTGACGGTGACGAGTATTCAAAGGAGCTTGAATCTGCATTCCATAAGACAATCAAGAAGGTTACTGAGGATATTGAAAACATGAAGTTCAATACCGCAATTGCTTCTATGATGACTCTTATCAATACAATTTCCGATAATGGCAAAATCAACAAGGCGGAGCTTAAGACATTTGTTTCTCTCCTCAATCCCTTTGCTCCTCACGTAACTGAGGAAATCTGGGAGGCACAGGGCTTTGGCAGAATGCTTGCTAACGGCGAGTGGCCTGAGTATGATGATGCAAAGTGCGTTGACGAGCAGATTGAAATTGTTGCTCAGATTAACGGCAAGGTTAAAGCAAAGCTTATGATTCCTGCTGAAATTGAAGCGGCGGATGCAATCGAGCTTGCGAAGAAGAACGAAGCAATCGCACAGCTGATTGACGGAAAGACCGTAGTTAAGGAGCTTTACGTCAAGGGCAGACTTGTAAATATTGTAGTTAAATAAATAATTCGGAGCTGTCGCTAAATGTGACAGCTCCGTTTTTTAATCGAACTTTTTTAATTTACCTTTACGTCTGATAATTGTTTTATCCTTTTCGTTTTCAGCAAGTCCCTGCGAGATTTCGGGGAACTCATTATCGGAATCGCTTGTCGGCTGTATTTCATAGGTTCCGTACTTGTGCAGAAGCTCGTCGCAGGTTTCGGGCTGTCCCATAACCGCATCTGTAACATTTCGATAAAACTTCTTGTACTCTTTGTTCATAAAATCACCCTGAGATTAGTATTTTCACATTCGACAATAAAAATAGCTAAAAATGCTTGACAAAAATAGAAAAATATAGTATTATTTTATATCTGATAACCTGCGCGGGCGTGAACATTCTCACGCCCGCTGAATATATTTTCAGTATTATTATTTCTGAGGTGAATACCGTGGGTTCGCTTATCTCACTTTTTGACCCTATTCGTGATATAGGGTTGATATCGTTAGTTGCTAAAATATCGCTGTCGGTTTTGTTCGGCGGTCTTATCGGACTTGAACGCGGACAGAAGCACCGTGCGGCAGGAAGCCGTACATATATGATTGTGTGTCTCGGTGCGGCACTGACAATGATACTCAGCCAGTATGAATTTTATATGCTTTCAAACAATTGGGAAGCTATTTCAAGTGCGCTCGGAATCAAAACCGATGTTTCCCGTTTTGGCGCACAGGTTATCAATGGCATCGGTTTCCTCGGTGCAGGTACAATAATCGTCACAGGCCGACAGGAGGTTAAGGGACTTACTACTGCGGCGGGTCTGTGGGCATCCGCCTGTATGGGTCTTGCAATCGGTGCAGGATTTTACGAATGTGCGATTATGGGCTTTGCTCTCATTCTCATAACAACAATTCTTTTCAATAAGCTCGGCTCATGGATTGTTATGAGAGCAAGAAATATGGATTTGTATGTTGAGTTTTCCGAAATGGAGAATCTCGGTGAAATCATTTCAACGATAAAGGGAATGGAAATACAGATTTTTGACGTTGACATTCAACGTGAAAAAACCTCAAACGGTGTAACAATCGGTGCGGTTCTCTCAACAAGATTGCCGAAGGGTCAGACACATTCGCACGTTATGTCAGCAATTTCAAAATTTGACTTTGTCACTCTTGTTGACGAGATATAAGGAGGGAGCACAATGATACACAGTCTTGATTTTCTAAGAGATATAACAACTCTGTCTGTTTTTGTAAGACTTTTTATTGCTGTTCTCTGCGGTGGTTTTATCGGAATCGAGCGTGAGCATAAGCGCCGCCCGGCCGGCTTCAGAACGCACATTCTTATTTGCCTTGGCGCAACTATGACAACAATGGTCAGCGAGTTTCTTCTGCTTGATATGAACCTCTATACCGATATTGCCCGTCTTGGCGCACAGGTTATTGCAGGTATCGGTTTCATCGGTGCAGGTACGATTATTGTTACCAAGCGCCGACAGGTCAAGGGTCTTACGACTGCGGCAGGTCTGTGGACCTGTGCTATTATAGGTCTTGCAATCGGTGCAGGATATTTTGAAGCGGGTGTGCTTGCGACTGCCGTTATTCTTCTTGCCGAGATTTTCTTCTCACGCTTTGAATACTGGGTGCTTGTCAATTCAAAGAACCTGAACATCTATGTTGAATACAACGGAAGCGAAAATCTTGATAACGTAATTCGAATGATAAAGGGCTATCGAATTGTAATCATTGATCTTGAAATTACAAAATCGGGCAACAATGCGTGTGCTATTTTCTCGTTACAGCTGCCTAAAAAGTTTTCACACGATAAGATTATGACCGCAATTTCCACTTCGGAGGGCGTTGTATCTGTCGAAGAGCTTTAATCGCAAGATTTAATGTGCAAAATCTGCATTTTTTTGTTGACAAGTCAATTAGCTTGTGATAAAATAAACCATATATTATGAAATTTGCCCCTGCAAGTTTGCGGAGGGAGGGAATACAGTGAGTCAGGTAAAAGTTAAGGAAGGCGAATCTTTAGACAACGCACTCAGAAGATTTAAGAGACAGACTTCAAGAGACGGCGTTATTCAGGAAGTTCGTAAAAGAGAACACTATGAAAAGCCTTCAGTAAAGCGTAAGAAAAAGTCTGAGGCTGCTCGTAAGAGAAAGTTCAAATAAGACAGTAAACGGATGCCTTGTGCATCCGTTTTTCTTGTGCTATTGACCAAAATATGAAAGGCTTGCCGTGTAATCTTTGTTATGACAAATGGCGGAATCTGTGGTATAATATCCGCCGTAAATAAACGACAAGGAGAAAAGACGTGGAAGAAAACAAAATGGGCGTTATGCCCGTGAATAAACTTATTATCAATATGTCCCTGCCGATGATTATTTCAATGCTTGTCCAGGCAATGTATAACATTGTTGACTCGGTTTTTGTAGCAATGGTCAGCGAGCAGGCGCTTACTGCTGTTTCAGTTGCTTTCCCTGCGCAGAATCTTATGATTGCGGTTGCAACGGGTACGTCTGTCGGCGTTAATGCGCTTGCATCCCGTTCGCTTGGTGAGAAAAATTTTGACAAGGCAAATAAAATCGCCTCTAACGGTGTGTTCCTTGCATTTCTGAGCTATATAGTATTTCTGGTTTTCGGATTTTTCGGAAGCGGAGCGTTTATCGCATCACAGACAGCCGTGTCGGAAATCGTTGAGCAGGGTACAGCATATCTGAGCATTGTTATGTGTGCATCATTCGGCATTTTCTTTGAGATTATGCTCGAAAGGCTTCTTCAGGCAACAGGAAGAACCTTTTACACAATGCTTACACAAGGAATCGGCGCAGTGCTGAATATCATCTTCGACCCGATATTTATCTTTGTGTTTAAAATGGGTGTTCGAGGTGCGGCAATTGCAACGGTTCTCGGTCAGATTGTGGCGGCGATAATTGCACTCATATTCAATGTTAAAAAGAATCCTGAGCTTCAGCTTAAGGTCAAGGGCTTCCGCCCCGACGGAAAGATTATCGGAGCGATTTATCAGATTGGTGTTCCGTCAATTCTTATGGTTGCAATCGGTTCGGTTATGACCTACTGTATGAACAAAATACTTGTTGCTTACACAGTCGGCAGGGAAACAGCGGTTACCGTATTCGGTGCATTCTTCAAGCTGAACAGCTTTATCTGTATGCCGATTTTCGGACTTAATAACGGTATAATTCCGATTATTGCGTTTAATTACGGCGCAAAGAAAAAAGACCGCCTGATTAAGGCGATAAAGATTTCAACTATATATGCAGGTGCATTCAGCATTATCGGTGCGGCAACATTTATATGTATTCCGAAAACGCTTCTTGGATTTTTCAGCGCATCGGAAAAGATGCTTGAAATCGGTATTCCCGCTCTCAGAATTGTTGGCGCAAGCTTTATTTTCGCAGGCGTTTGCATTTCGCTCGGTGCGGCATTTCAGGCTTTGGGAAAGAGCGTATTCTCAATGATTGTATCGCTCATCCGTCAGCTTGTTGTTCTCACTCCCGCGGCATTCCTGCTTGCACGATACGGACTGAAAATCGGCAATGACAATCTTGTATGGTTCTCGTATCCCATTGCCGAGGTTTTTTCGCTGACAGTTACAATTCTTTTCTTTATCTATCTTTATAAGACAGTTATCAGAAACATCGAAAACAAATATGCTCCATAAAAGGAACGGTGCAGAATTTTTGATCTGCACCGTTATTTTTTACCACATTTTAAATTTGTCTTCCTCTGTAAGTCCGAGTTCATTGACTGCTGTTTCAAAGCATTTCGGGGCATTTTCAAGAGTAATCGGATGATGTGCGTCGCTGCCGAGATAGAAACGGCATCCGCATTCCTTAAGTATTCCGTAAAACTCAATCATAGCGTCAATGTGCTTTTTGGATTTATTCTCAAGACTGAAATCAATTGAGTTGATTTCAACACCTGCGCCGCTTTGTGCAACCTTTGTGAAAATGTATTTTACATTATCTCTGCCGATTTTATCAAACAGCTCGTTGAACGGATTATCGGGTGAAGCGTGATTGCTGACAGGGTGGGCAATACCGATTTTATGAAAATCAAGTCCGCTGTCAAGTACTCTTTCAATGCGTTTTATGTAGATTTTCGCACGGTCGGAGAGTGTTGCGTCAGCGTCAATCGTTTTACCTGTAAGCTGTAAGTGGGTGGTTGAAATGATTGCCCATTCGAGCTTGTCAAACGTTTCCTTTTCAATACCGAGAACAAGGTTCTTGTCTATATCGGTTTCACATCCGAAGTGAAACCGTGTTCCCTCAGCCTGTGGCAGAGGAAGTGCCTGCGAAAGGTAGGAATACTTCTGGTCGGGAGGGTCAAGATAGAAATTCTTTTTCGTTGTGTCCCACAGATGATTTGTCAGACAGATGTGCTTAAATCCGTTCTCAACGCCGTATCGAAGTATGCGTTCGGGATTCTGCTCGGGGTCACATGAGCATGGTGAAAGAAAAGAATGTATGTGATAGTCGTGGTCAATTACGTATTTCATATTAACATCCAATCAAAAGGGGAGCAGATGCTCCCCTTGTTTTTTATTCTGCTTCCTCAATAAGCCCGTGAAGTCTTGCAAACCAGTAAGGCTGGAGGAATGTTGTCGCAGGAGCGGCTTCCATACCCTTGTCATCACCCGTTGACGGGAACATTGTGAATGCTGTCGGGTCATCCGATTTATCAAATATCGGAGCGGCTACATCCTCTGCGCCGCTGTCAGCTGTAAAGCGATTGCAGTCAGCATAGATGATTCTGCGTTCGTGAGCTTCAAGCGGCTCGAAAAGCTGAGGCGTCATTCCCATTTCTGTGGGAGCCATATCCCATTTGAGGTCGGGACGGTAGCTGTTATAAAGTGACCACATTACGGGGTCCATCGGGAAGTCGGTAAGCTCGTCAACGACATTTTCAATGTCGCAATGCTCACCTGTAACTGCACCGTAAACGCAGTTGAAATATGCGTTGCGCTCAACTCTTTCGTCATTCCAATGGTTGGTAAGACCCATTGAGAAGATAGCACGAAGCTGAGGATCATCTGTGTACTTCATAAGAAGATAAATCATCAGGAAGTCGTGGTTATCGTCAATGTGAAGCATATGACCGTCATATATTCTGTAATACATCAGGTTCATTGCATAGTGTCTGTCACCTGCAAGGTAGTTGAATGTATCGGTGTATCTCTTTTCACCGAGCATATGCTCACCGATTTTGAGGAATGTGAGAATCTGAAGTGAGTTTGTTCCCTTTTCAAATATCCATTTATGGTCATTGTTAAGAAGATCGGGATTCCAGTTTGCCCAGGTTGTCGGGATTCCGTCAGTGTCAACAAGATGGAAATTGTTGTTGAGTATATGGTCAAGAATTTTCTTAACAGTCTTTCTTATAAGCTCTTTTTCTTCCTCATCTGCAACAAAGTCATAGTACATTGAGTAAGCATAGAAATGACCGACCATCTCGTCAGATGAGGTTTCGCCGAGCCATTCGAGCTTGTTGCCGTCCTCATCAACTGCATCGTGCCATTCATGACGTGCGCCTGTGCCGTATTCACGTTCATCGGGATAACGGATTGCTCGGGCGGTGAAGCCTTCGATACCTGTTATGGTTGTGAGCTTGATAAGAGCCTTAAGTGAACGCTGAGCATCCTTGCGTACCTGCTCGTCCTTTGTGCAGGCATACTGGAAGCAGAGTGCGCCTACATAGAGTGCTGTCCACATACCGTCATTGTCGGAGTTTGTAATCCAGCCCTCGTTCTCATCTGTAACACCCTCGTGGTCAAGATTTCTGTAAAGAACATAGCCATCCTTGCGTATGTTGAGTCGTTCAGTCTGAGCACGAAGATAGTTTGCCTTCTCCTCAAGCGTCATCATTGTTGTTTCAAAAATACTGATGCCTGCATCAGTTGAAACGCAGACTGTACCGTCGGGAGCAATAACAACGCCTGTTGCGTTCGGGCTCGGAAGCCAACGCTTATAGCCGTAATATGAAAGCTTGCCGTTGTGCTGGTGAATAAGTCCTGTTGTGGTTGCAAAATACTTATCGCCATCCTCAGCAACTGCCATTCCTGTAACATTTGCATCCGGAAGCAGGAAAACATCCTTCTTATCAACCCAGTAGCTGTTATCGTCATAAACACAGACACCCTTTGATGTGCCGACCCAAACATTGCCGACAGGGTCAAGATAAACGCTGCTGATTTTATCGCTTGAAAGACCTGTATAGTCACTTTTAAGCTCGCACCAATGCCAACGCTTGCCTGTCAGAGCGTGAATGCCGTCTCCGTCTGTACCGATATAAACCTTATTGTTTTTCAGAGCGGCAATGCAGGTTCCTTTACCCGGAACACCAATCTGCATATCAAAGTCCTTTGCTCCCTCTGGATAGCGATAGAGAACTGTCTCTGTAAGCACCCATGTTACATTGTCGCCGTCAACAATCATATCAACAGGCTTTGATGAATATGTGCGTGTGCTGAGCTTTTTCTTGCCCTTGAACTCAATGAGCTTGTTGTCAACACCTGCGAAAAGGTGATTGTCCTTTGTGCAGTAAAGCATTGTGATTTTCGGGTCCTTAAGACCTATATCAAATGAGACAAACTTGTCGCCGTCTCTCTTAGAAATTCCCTTGTCAGTACCGACATAGAGGTTGCCGTCCATGTCAAAGCACATTGCTGTTGCGACATTTGATTTCAAGCCCTGCTCTGTTGTGAAAACACGTCGTGTAAGCTGAGGAAATCTGCCGATGCGGTAAATTTTGTTACTTCTTTTCATTTATCTGCTCCTTAATCGTATAAAAAATCTTCAACGTTGAAATCGTCTTCGGAGAATCCGCTCTCACCCGGGATTTCGGGAATCTGAGCGATAACCTCCATTTTTTTGCCCTGCGACCAAAGCGACGGAGTAACACGTACTGTATATCCGCAGCCTCCGGGTGTCAGCCATTCGTGCATAGGTGCTTCAGGCAGACCAAAGAGTGAAAGCAGAGCCATAATAACGCCGCCGTGTGTGACGATTGCGCTCTTGGTAACGCCAGATTCAATAAGGCCGTCAACAATCTTGATAAAGGTTGTTGCGATTCTCTTTGAAAAGTCCTCGTTGCTTTCACCGAACGGAGGTGCCACACCCTTGTCACCTGCAAGCCAGCTTGCAAAAACAGGATGGTCCTCAAGCTCCTCTGCGGTTTTGCCCTCAAATTCGCCGAAATTGTATTCGATAAGTCCATCCATAATAATCGGCTCGCGACCCGGATAGATAAGCTTTGCGGTCTCAGTACAGCGGGCAAGTGGGCTTGAAAAAACGGCATCAACAACAGGGTAGGTGTAGTCCTGCTTCATCTGCTTAATTTGTTCAATACCCTCTGCGTTAAGTTGTTCGTCAATGTGACCGATGTATTTTCCGTCAAGATTGCCTGCGGTCAGACCGTTTCTGATAAGCTGAATATAGTAAGATTTCATTTTATTATTCCTTTAAAAGTGCTTTATATAATTTGATATATGCGTTTGCCGAACGTCCCCAGCTGAAATCACATTCAAGCGCACGCTGAGTAAGCTCTGCCCAGTTGCCGTTATAGTAAATTTCAACAGCACGGCGGATAGCGTCAAGCATATCGTGAGCGTTGTAGCTCTTGAAGGTGAAGCCGTTGCCCTCACCGTCACCGCAGTCGGTGATTGAATCACGCAGACCGCCTGTCTCACGGACAATCGGAACTGTGCCGTAACGCAGAGCAACCATCTGTGAAAGTCCGCACGGCTCGCTCTTTGACGGCATGAGGAACATATCAGCACCTGCATAGATTTTTCTTGCAAGGTCGGGGATAAAGCCGATACGCAGACCGACCTTATCGGGATATCTTGCGGCTATGTCACGGAAGAAGCTTTCGTATTCATAGTCACCCGAACCGAGCACAACAAGCTGTATTTCAGTTGTTGAAAGAAGCTCGTCAAGTATTCCTTTTACAAGGTCAAGACCCTTGTGCGAAACAAGACGTGAAACCATACCGATAACGGGAACATCCGCACGCACGGGAAGTCCCATAACCTGCTGCAAATCCTCTTTGTCAAGCTTCTTGTCAGCAGAGTTTTCTGCACTGTAATTTGCACGAATAGCCTTGTCGGTTTCGGGGTCATAGTTAAGTGTGTCAATACCGTTAAGGATACCGCTGAGCTTGAATCGTCTTTCACTGAGAATGCTGTCGAGTCCGTGTGAATACCACGGGTCAAGGATTTCGTCGGCATATGACTGGCTGACCGTTGTAACTCTGTTGGCACATTCAATTGCACCCTTCATAAAGTTGATACAGCCGTCATATTCAAGAAGCGAAGTCTTGTCCGCAGGGATACCGAGAACATCCTCAAGAATCTCCTTGCCGTAAACACCTTGATACTGAATGTTGTGAATTGTGAAAATGGTTTTTATGTTTTCATATCCCGGTGCATTTGCATACATTGCAGAATAGTAAACAGGTGTAAGTGCTGTCTGCCAGTCATTGCAGTGTATAATGTCGGGCTTGAAATCAATGTAGGGGATGATTTCAAGAATTGCACGGGAGAAGAAGGCAAATCTTTCCGCATCATCATAGTGACCGTAAATTGTGTCACGCTTGAAGTAATACTGATTGTCAAGCAGATAGTAGATAACACCGTTGTGCTTTGCCTCGAAAATACCGCAGTATTGTCTGCGCCATGCAACGGGAACTGAAATGTGGGTTATAAATTTAAGGCTGTCCTTAAGCTCCTGACGGATTGTATCATAGAGTGGCATAACAATTCGACAGCCGATAAGTCTTTTCCTGAGTGCCTGAGGGAGCGAGCCTGCAACATCGCCGAGTCCACCGCTCGCCATAAAGGGAAGTGCTTCTGAAGCAGCATAAAGAACCTTCATTTTAAATAATCCTTTCTGTAAAAGTAATTATCGGGCATAATCAGATGACAATTCCCTTGCCGATATGAATGGGGAATGTCTTGTCGCCTGAAAGAACCTTGCCGGGTTTAATAACGACGTCCTTGTCTGCAAGTACGCAGTTAAGGCTTACGTTATCGCCGACATAGGTATTCTGCATAAGAACGCTGTCCTTGATAACCGTACCCTTGCCGATGTGAACACCGCGGAAGAGAACGCTGTTGATAACCTGTCCTTCAATAACACAGCCGTCAGCAATGAGCGAATTTTTAACCTCGGAGTTAAGACCGTAGATAGCGGGAACGTCGTCCTTGACCTTTGTATAAACAGGCTGTGAAAGACAAAGAGCCTTTCTGTTATCGGAATCAAGAAGAGACATATTTGCTTCAAAGTAGCTCTGCATATCGTCAAGCATTCTGACATAGCCGGGAGCTTTGAAGCCGTACATCTTAAGCTTGTCAATATTCTTAAGGAGGATATCCATTGTGAATGAGTGGTATCCGAGGCTCATAGCTTCGTTGATAAGTCTTTCAAGCAAAGCCTTTCTCATAAGATATACGTTGATTGCGTAGTTTGATTCAACGCCCGAACGGCTTCGTGAAATTCCCGTAATTCTGTTGCCATCGTCTGTTTCGAGCTCAGCAAGCTCAACGATTTTCGGCGCAACACCGTTGATGTAAGCGATAGTGATATCTGCACCTGTCTTTTCGTGCTGACGGAACATCTCTGCAAAGTCAAAATTGTAAAGCGTGTTGCAGTCTGTCATAAGGATATATTCCTCGTCAGAATGTGAAACAAAGTCCATAGCGTTTGAAATTGCTTCAATTCTGCCCGAATAAATTCCGCTTGCGGTTGAAGTGTTGAACGGAGGAAGAATAAACAGACCGCCGTTCTTTCTTGAAAGATCCCATGCACGGCCGTTTCCAACATGGTCCATAAGTGACTGATAGTTGCTTTTTGTGATTATGCCTACCTTGCCGATTCCGCTGTTTACCATTGCGGAAAGCTGAAAGTCGATAAGTCTGTAACGTCCGCCGTAGGGCACTGAACCCATTGAACGCATTGCGGTAAGCTCGTTTAAATAATGGTCATAGGTATTGGAAAATATAAGACCGAGTACGTTATTCGCTCTCATCATTCTGCCCCCTTTACATCTTCGCCAATCATGGCTTTTGGTGCAACAACTGCGCCCTTTCCAACATTAACGCCTGCGCCGACAACCGCAACGCCCCACTCATCCTTGTTTTCGGTTTCTTCGGGACGTTTGCCGACAACGGCATTGTTTTCGATAACTGCATTCTCGGCAACGATTGCATACTGAACAATAGCACCCGATTTAACAACGCTGCCCGGCATCATGATTGAATCTCTTACAACTGCGCCTTCCTCAACAGTAACATTTGCAAAAAGAACAGAGAAATCAACCTCACCTGCGATTTCACAGCCCTCGGCAATCATTGAATTCTGAACCTTTGCGGTATCAGCAACGTAGTGAGGACAGGTGACAGGGTTTTTTGAATAGATTTTCCAGCTTGAATCTGTGAGGTCGAGGTCGACCTGAGGATTGAGAAGGTCGAGGTTTGCCTCCCAGAGGCTGTCGATAGTTCCGACATCCTTCCAGTAGCCGTCAAACGCGTAAGCAAACATTCTCTCGCCTGCGTTGTGCATAGCGGGAATGAGATCCTTACCAAAGTCATTGCTTGAATTCGGGTTCGCCTCATCGTCAAGCAGATATGCTCGGAGCTTCTTCCACGAGAAAACATAAACACCCATTGAAGCCTTGTTTGAACGGGGATTTTTCGGCTTTTCTTCAAATTCGGAGATTGAACCGTCCTCATTGACAAGCATAAGACCGAAGCGTGAAGCCTCCTCCCACGGAACCTCAAGCATAGCGATTGTGCAGTCTGCGTTCTTTTCCTTATGGAAGTTTATCATCTTTGAGTAATCCATCTTGTAGATGTGGTCACCCGAAAGAATAAGAACATATTCGGGGTCATATCTGTCAATGAAATTGATATTCTGATAGATTGCGTTTGCTGTTCCCTTATACCACTCAGTGCCCTTAATCTGCTGATAGGGTGAAAGAATGTGGACACCGCCGTCGGTTCTGTCAAGATCCCATGCGGAGCCGTTACCGATGTAATCGTTCAGCTCAAGGGGCTGATACTGTGTTAGAACGCCGACTGTGTAGATGTTGGAATTCACACAGTTTGAAAGGGGAAAGTCGATAATACGGTACTTACCGCCGTAGGGTACGGCAGGTTTAGCGATGTTTTTTGTCAGAATGCCGAGTCTGCTTCCCTGACCGCCGGCAAGGAGCATGGCAATACATTCGTGCTTGCGTGACATTACGCTGCCTCCTTTTATTCTAATGGTTTTTATTTGTTTTTCTTTTTGCAGGGGTTTTTAAATATATAACGCTCAAACCCGGTAGGGTGAGTGAAATGCTGTTGTCAAATCCGTGCATCGGAGTTTTCTGACTCTTAACGCTTTCATAAGGACCTTTGCCGCTGCCTCCGAAGTCCTCGCTGTCGGTGTTAAGCAGAACCTTATAGCTTCCTGCGCGCGGAACACCTATACGGTAGTTCTGACGTTCAACGGGTGTAAAGTTGCAGACCGCTACAATTTCTCTGCCGCCCTTATCAATGCGTCGGAATGAGATAACTGAGTTGTCGGTATCGTCATTGCTTATCCAGCTGAAACCGCTCCAGTCATAGTCAATCTGCCACAGAGCAGGAGTTGCCTTATAAAGCTCATTAAGAGTTTTGTTGAAATGCTTTAGCTTGCGGTGCATATCGTAGTCAAGCAGAAGCCAGTCAAGACCCTGCTTGTAGTTCCATTCAATGAACTGACCGAACTCCGAGCCCATAAACATCAGCTTTTTGCCGGGATGAGCCATCATGTATCCCATAAATGAACGCACACCTGCGAACTTTTCCTCATAGCTTCCCGGCATTTTATTGATAAGTGAGCACTTGCCGTGAACAACCTCGTCGTGAGAAATAGGAAGTACAAAATTTTCTGAAAATGCGTAGAAAAAAGAGAATGTCAGATTGCTGTGATTATATTTGCGGTGGATTCCGTCAAGCGAGAAATAGTGCAGACAATCATTCATCCAGCCCATATTCCACTTGAAGTTAAAGCCGAGACCGCCGTCACGGACAGGCTTTGAGACAAGCGGCCATGCTGTGCTTTCCTCAGCGAGCATAAGCACGTCGCCAAACTCACGGAAAATCGAGGTGTTCAGATTCTGAATGAATTCAATTGCCTCAAGGTTTTCGTGTCCGCCGTTTTTATTGGGTCGCCACTGACCGTCTTCACGGCAGTAGTCAAGATAAAGCATCGAAGCAACTGCATCAACACGCAGACCGTCAATGTGATATTTTTCAAGCCAGAACATAGCACTCGAGGTCAGGAAGCTTCTTACTTCATTTTTGCCGAAGTCAAAAACTCTTGTGCCCCATTGCGGATGCTCGCCCTTAAGCATATCCTCGTATTCATAAAGAGGTTGTCCGTCAAACTCATAAAGTCCGTGTGCGTCCTTGGGGAAATGTGCGGGAACCCAGTCGAGAATTACGCCGATTCCCTCCCTGTGACACTTGTCCACAAAGTACATGAAGTCTTCGGGTTCGCCGTAGCGTGAGGTCGGCGCGAAATATCCGGTTACCTGATATCCCCATGAACCGTCAAACGGATGTTCGAGTACGGGCAGAAGCTCAATATGAGTATAACCCATATCCTTGACATATTCTGTCAGTTCGTCTGCAAGCTGACAGTAAGAAAGAAAATTTCCGTCCTCGTGCATTTTCCACGAGCCTGCGTGAACCTCGTATATATTCATCGGGCTGTCATATGCCGAGATTTCCCTGCGCTTTTTCAGCCATTTTGAATCATGCCATTCGTAGTTGTCGATATCATAAAATTTTGAAGCGTTATCAGGACGTGTTTCAGTATGAAATCCGTAAGGGTCGGCTTTCATAAGCTTGCGTCCATCCGCTGTAGTAATGCAATATTTATATGTGTCAAACTGCTTTATGCCTTCAACGGTACATTCCCATATCGAACCGTCGGAAAGCTTATGCATAGGTGTGCGGTCGGAATTCCATTCGTTGAAATCGCCGACAACGCTTACCGCGCCTGCGTGAGGTGCCCACACACGGAACACAACGCTGTCTGTATTATCCGTTCTGTGAGCGCCGAGAAACTGATAGGTTTTTGCGTTTTTTCCCTGGTGGAACAGATAAATCGGAACATCATTTGAGTTCTGCTGTGCTTCGGGTACATTTCTGCCCATAGACATACCTCCCAATCTTATTATACATTATATATTTTACCAAACAGCCGCGCAAAATGCAAGAGAATTTGATTATTTTGTTCAAACAACCGTTACAAAAAATTCGACTGTTTTGTGTAATTTGTTACAAAAAATAACCCGTTGACCACTATGGACAACGGGTTGAATTTATTTACTTATCTTCTCAAGTCTTACGTGATATGAATACTCACCGCTCCTGAGCTTGTATTTATCGTGCAGGAATGCCGCACCCGGCATATCGCCGCCGACGCCTCTCTGACGGTGGTCAATGTTGAGCGTCAGGAAATCATCTTCCTCCAACTCATAAAGGTGTTTGGCTTTTTCAAGCTTTTCCTGTGAATATGGATGAATACTGAAATCAAACGTGCTGTCTGTGGTTACGGCAAAGCCGTTGCCGTTTTTGTCTGTAATTTCAAGCCTGCGTGTATCGGTACGGTTGCCGTTTTCCTGCGGCCGCATATATCGGTGCTCGAGCTTGTCAATGCTCATCTCATAAATGCCGATTTTCTGACCCGTCTTTCGGTCGCAGTATGATTCGTGCGGACCTCTGCCGTACCATTTCACATTGCAGAAATTCCTGCTGATACCCACTCTTGCGCCTGCCTTAAGCATCGGAAGAACAAGACCTGTCATATTCTGGCTGATATCAACACTTCCGTCCGAGTTGAAAATGAACTCGGTTATTACGTTCATCGTCAGCGGACTGCGCCACTTGTATGTTGCGATAACCGATGAACCGCTGAAGCCGTCAAGATTGACAAGCGTCGGCTTTATGAGTCGGCTTACGCAGTCCCAAGTGTAAAGGGGATTGAGTCTTCTGAGTGCAGGATAGAAGTTGAAATAATTACGGTCATTGTCTGTGAGCGCACGGAAGAAATTAGGCTTAAAGCTGTCACCGCTTAAAATATTTCCGTTGCCGAAGTCAAGGCTTACAATCTGATCATTTTTTATAAGCGCTGTTGTACCGCCTGCTATAATTGTATGTTCGCCGTTTCTTGTATACATTTTTGCCATTTTTTCGGGCTTTATGCGGGGAACACGGATGTTCATAACATCAAACTGAGTAAAGCTGATTTCTTCGTCCTTTTCGTGCCACTCGTTTGCTTCCTTATAGCAATATGAAAGTGTCAGCAGATACTCGCCGTCGGTGTAATTGTGACTGTACGGCACGGTGATAACCCTTTCGGTCTGCGGAGCGATTCCGTCAATATTGATTATTCCGCTTTCCTTTACCTCACCGTTTCGGGACAACTCCCACCTGACATAGCAGTAGTCAAGCGTTGTGAAATAGTTTTTATTCTTTATTGCGTATTCGTTTTTTGAACGGTCAGTTGCGCGTGCGCTGATGTTTGAATAAACCTGCTTGACTTCATAATAAGCAGGGTGGGGCACACGGTCGGCACCGATGATTCCGTTGGCGCAGAAGTAATAGCTTGTTTTGCCTTCCTTAAAATCGCCGCCGTAAAGCCATTTGGTGACTCCGTTTTCAACAACTCTCAGCGATTGGTCAACGTAGTCCCAGATGAAGCCGCCTGTCATGTGCGGATATTTCTCGAAGTCGTCAACATATTCCTTGAAGTTGCCGAGACTGTTTTCCATACTGTGAGCATATTCACAGTAGATAACAGGGTGGTCGGCATATTTTTCGGCAGAAACAGGCTTGTTGTCGGCGGCAAGCTGATTTGCCACATTGTCAAACATATTTGTTTTGATTTCCTGCTGATTAACAAGCTTTTTAACAATGCCCTCGGTTGGATACATACGGCTGATAAAATCGGATTTTGTGAGGTCAAAGTCTCCCTCATAGTGAATGGGGTAGAGGCCGCAAAGCTCGAGCATAGCATTTTTCATTTTTGTAAAGTTTGTTCCGTCGCCTGCCTCGTTGCCGAGCGACCAGAAGCAAACGCACGCATGACTTCTGTCACGCAGAACCATACGCTGTGCACGGTCAACAACTGCGCCTGTCCACAGCGGATTGTCGCCCGGTACGTTCTTACGGCGGACACCGTGGCTTTCAACGTCGCACTCATCCATAACGTAAAATCCGAGCTCGTCGCAAAGCTCATAGAAAAACGGATCATCGGGATAGTGACTTGTGCGGATTGCGTTGATGTTTGCCTTTTTCATCAGATAAAGGTCTTTATAGAAGGTTTCACGAGGAACCGCCCAGCCCTTATCGGGGTCAAAGTCGTGACGGTTTACGCCCTTGATGATTACGTTTTCGCCGTTAATGTAAAAAACATTTCCCTTGATTTCAACACGCTTGAAGCCGATTCTTATCTGTTTTTTTACAATGCATTTTCTGCCTTCATACAGCATAACGCAGAGCGTATAAAGCTCAGGCTGTTCAGCTGACCATTTGCGTACATTTTTTACTGTGTGATTTATATGAAAGGTCTTTTCATTTGTTTTCTGTCTGTAAATCTGCTTGCCGTCCAGCGTAACCTTGCAGGTGATTTCAGCCTTTTTGCTGAGTGTGACCTGTAAATCAAGCAGACCGTCTGTATATGTATCGTCAAGTGTTGTGGCGGCATACATATCCTCAACTGTGATTTCCGGCTCCGCAACAATGTAAACATCTCTGTAAAGTCCCGACAGCTGCCACATATCCTGATTTTCAATATACATAGCGTCGCTGAAACGCATAACCTTTGCGGCAAGAGTGTTTTCGCCGTCTTTTACAAAGTCGGTTATGTCGAATTCCGCAGGTGTCATAGAACCCTGAGAATAACCGATATATTCACCGTTGAGATAGACATAAAGCGCAGATTTCGCAGCGCCGAAGTGAAGAATCAGACGTCTGCCATCAAAGCTTTCGGGCAGAGTGAATTTACGGCGGTAGAAACCGATTTCGTTTCTTTTATGGCTGACCTTTGGAATTTCACTTTCAATAGTGGAAACCTGTGTCGGCATGAACGAGCAGATGTAAATGGGCTTGCCGTAGCCCTGTGTCTGCCATACGCACGGAACGGGAATATCGTTCCAGCTATTGTCGCAGAAGTCCTCCTTTTCAAATCCCTCGGGCGGATTTTTAATACCCATCTGCCAGAAAAACTTCCATGTGCCGTTAAGACTCAGTTTATATTCAGAGGTGTCGAAGCACGCTTTATCCCCGATATCAAAGGGCAGAGCGAGGTTGTGACCGTCAAGCTTGTTATCTTTGAAAAAGCAGGGATTTTCCCATTTATGCATTTGTCCGTTCAAGGTGATACCTCCCATAATAATATATTTTTATTATAATCATTGAGACTTGTTTCGTCAAATAAAAACGCATATTTTTTATCGAATTATGTTGTATTTTTACTATAATTATATTATAATGTTTGAGGTTTTTGTTTTGGAGGTGTATTTACGTGAGAAAAATAGGATTTGACAATGACAAATATCTGAGTATGCAGTCAGAACATATCAAAGAGCGTATCAAGCTTTTCGGCGGCAAGCTTTATCTTGAATTCGGCGGCAAGCTTTTTGATGATTTCCACGCATCCAGAGTTCTTCCGGGATTTGCTCCCGACAGCAAGGTTAAGATGCTTATGCAGCTTAAGGATCAGGCGGAAATCGTTATCGTTATCAATGCGGCTGATATTGAGAAGAATAAGGTTCGCGGTGATCTCGGTATTACATATGACCTTGATGTTCTCAGACTTATCGACGCTTTCAGCAGTATCGGACTTTATGTCGGCAGTGTTGTTATGACACGCTATCAGGGTCAGCCTGCTGCGGATGCATTCTGCAAGCGTCTTGAGGCACTCGGAATAAAATATTATCATCACTACCCGATTGACGGCTATCCGTCAGATGTTGAAAAAATCGTCAGTGATGAGGGCTTCGGCAAGAACGATTATATCGAAACAACACGTTCACTCGTTGTTATTACTGCTCCGGGTCCCGGAAGCGGAAAAATGGCAACCTGCCTCTCACAGCTCTATCACGAGCATAAGCGTGGCGTAAACGCAGGTTATGCGAAGTTTGAGACCTTCCCGATATGGAACCTTCCGCTCAAGCACCCTGTAAATCTTGCATATGAGGCGGCAACTGCTGACCTTAATGACGTTAATATGATTGACCCGTTCCACCTTGAAGCATACGGTGAGACGACGGTTAATTATAACCGTGACGTTGAAATTTTCCCTGTTCTTGCGGCTACATTTGAACAGATTTACGGCAACTGTCCTTATAAGTCACCAACAGACATGGGTGTTAATATGGCAGGTAACTGCATCGTCGATGATGACGCTTGCCGTGAAGCATCAAGACAGGAAATTATTCGCCGTTTCTATGCTGAGCAGTGCGCTCTTAAAAAGGGTCTCGGCAGTCAGGACAGCGTAAATAAGATTAAGCTCATTATGAAGCAGACAGGTATTTCTTTTGATGAGCGTCCCGTTATTGATGCGGCACTTAAAAAAGCTGAGCAGACAGGAGCTCCCGCGGTTGCTATCGAAGTAGGCGAAAACAGACTTGTTACAGGTAAGACATCATCTCTTATGGGTGCAAGTGCGGCGGCAGTTCTTAATGCGCTTAAGGCTCTTGCGGGAATCAACGAGAATATGCATCTTATCTCTCCTGCGGTTATTGAGCCTGTTCAGGAAATGAAGGTTAAGTATATCGGCAATAGCAATCCGAGACTTCACATTGATGAAGTTATGATTGCACTTTCCGTTTCGGCGGCAACCAATCCGCTTGCCGAGCTTGCGATGCAGCAGATTCCGAAGCTTAAGGGCATGGAAGCTCACGCAACGGTTATTCTTGCGGCAACTGATGAAACTTTGTTTAAAAAATTCGGTGTAAATATCACCTGCGAACCTGTTTATCAGACCAAGAAGCTATATCACAAATAAATCTGAAAAGGGTCTGCGCTAAATTTAGCGCAGACCCTTTTGGTTTATTCAGCTTTCTTTGAATATTTTTTAACGTAAATCATACGCATAAGGTTACAGTCAACCGGGCTGAGCGTATCGCCTGAGCCGAAGAATACAGCACCCATCTGAGTCTGACATTCCTTGGAAAGAACAAGCTCGACTGCTTCAAGGTCGCTCTTTTTTGTACCCGTGCAGATTGCACCCGAGCCCTTGATAAGTACAACATTTTTGCCCTTGACAGCGTTTGCGATGCTCTTGGCGCTTGACTTTGAACCGTCCCATACGGCGCACTTAATTTTTGTACCTGCAATCTGAGCAAAGTCATCAAGTCGGGGGTTTATCGGCTGACCTATAACGCTGTAACCGATAATTTCGTTGTCTGTAAGGTGTTTGATACAGGTGATGTCGGATGATTTATATATCGCTGCGTGAATCATCGCTGTCGGCGGAAGAGTATCTTCACTGTCACACCTGAGAGTTTTGATGTCAACGTTGAACTCCTTGCCGTTCTTGAATTTGAGCATAAAGCTGTCACCGCTTCTTTCGCTTTCTCCGAAGTCGGTAACGTATTTCGGAAGCTTACCGCCGCCGCTTGCCTTTATAAAGCTTTCAAGCATAGCCTTTCTTGAATAATCAGCTGTGCCTTCATAAAGTCTGTATGCCTTATGAGTAACCTCCTTGCAGAGAGCTTCAAGTGATTCTGCAATTTTGAATGCTTCCTCATAGCTTTCGCCAAGGCAGCAGGCACCGTGATGCACCATCATAAATGCCTTGCTTGTCGGATATTCCATGTATGCGGTCTCGAGGGCTTTCCTGAGTTTTTCTGTTGAGGGCATACCGTAAGCGGCAACAGGAACGCAGTCGCCGAGAATTTCTTTATACTTCTCGGGCACATTATCAATTGAAACGCCTGCCGTGCCTACAACAGAAGCACGAATCTGATGCGTATGAATAACAAAATTTACTGAGGGACGAAGTCTGTAAGCGTCAGCGTGAATACCCTTTTCGCTTGACGGCTTGATTTCTCCCTCATAGCTGTAATCATCTATGTTGACAATAACGAGGTCTTCGGGAGTGAGTGTGTCATACGGTCTTCCGCTCGGAGTAATAACAAACTGAGTTTCGGAAATACGTGCGCTGACATTACCCCATGTACGTGCGATAAGACCTGTTTCAAGCAGAACCTTGCCTGCCTCAACAACAAGCTCGCGAGCCTGTGATTCTGTGTAAACCATTATATATCTCCTTTTTCAAAACCGCTGAGTTAAATCGGGTTAACTCAGCGGCTGATGTGTGCTATTGATTAAACGAGTCTGCCGCAGTTGTCAAAGATGCGGTCGAAACGTGAAATTGCGTCGTCGATTGACTCCTCGTCATATGCAGCACTTGTGTAAAGACGGCTGCCTGCGAGAGTAACCATACCCTCTGCCATGTAAGCGGCACCCATGTGCTCCATTTCCTTCTGACGTGCGCTTGTCTGCTTGAGAATGTTGGGGATTTCCCACGGCTTTGACCAGTCGATTGCGAAGTGCATTGTACCAACTGTATCAAGATGGCAAACTGAGCCCTGATTGAAAGCAACGAACGGAAGGTTGTGTCTTTCGATTGACTTCTGAATACCCTTGATAAGTCTGTCACCCATCTGACCTGCCTTTTCACAGGCATTTGTTCTCTCAATTTCGCAGATTGCGTGGTAACCTGCAACACAGGAAATAGGTGTTGCAGCCATTGTACCGCCGCACATTGCCTTCTTAACCTTCTTACCTGAAGAATCAAGACCTGCACCGAGGTGAGCCATAACATCTCTGTGACCGCCGATTCCGCCTGCGCCGGGATAACCGCCTGCGATAATCTTACCGAAGATTGTGATATCGGGATCAATTCCGAAGTAGCCCTGTGCACCTGAAAGACCGATACGGAAGCCTGTAACAACCTCGTCACAGATGAGAAGTGCGCCGTACTTGCGGCAGAGAGCCTCAACACCCTTAACAAAAGCCTTGCTTACGGGACGTGTACCGCTCTCGGGACCGATAGCCTCAATAAATACGCCGGCTGTACCGCCGATAAGCTCGTTCTTCTTAAGCTTTCTCTCAAGATCCTCAAGGTCGCCGGGGAAGAATTCATCTGTGTGCTTAAATACGAACATCGGAACGCCCTTTGACTGGAGGTTCTTTGTTCCGGGAACACGCATACCGTAAGCCATCTGATCAGACCAGCCGTGATATGCACCGCCCATTTTAAGTATGTTCTTCTTGCCTGTTGCAAGACGTGCTACACGAACAGCGCACATGCATGCCTCAGTACCTGAACCGAGCATACGGAACATTTCAACTGATGGAACGCACTCGGAAATCTTGTTTGCGAGCTTGTACTCATATTCGTGGAAAAGACCTGTTGAAGGGCCGCAGTCATTGAGAAGCTCGATAACCTTCTCACGAACAGCGTCGGGATTGCTTCCGATAATTGTCGGACCGCCTGCCTGAAGAAAGTCGTAATATTCGTTTCCGTCTATATCGTAGAGTTTGTTATCCTTAGCCTTTGTGAAAACAAGGGGGAACGGATAGTTGAATGCAAGGTTATGCTGAACACCGCCGGGAATTCTGCCCTTAGCGATTTCAATCATTTCCTTTGATTTTGTACACTTCTTTGCGTAGTATTCTTCTTCGTATTTCTTAAGTGCCTCAGGCTTAATACTGTAAATCGGCTTTTTGATAAGACCGTCAAGCTGTTTTGTTACAGCGTCAGCATCGAGATACTTTGAAATTGCAAAATTATTGCCCATTTTTATGTCCTCCGTATATTTATTCAGCCAAAACTGCTGTGTTCCAAACAAGTATAACATAATGAAATGCGTTTTTAAACAATTTTTTCAAATTTCTTCAAAAATTTTTTTACAAATCAATTTTTTTGTGTTACAATATAACAAATCATCGGTAATTCTTGTATGCCGAAAGATGGAGGAGTAAATTATGGGTGTTTATGTTATTGCGTATGATGTAGGTACAACAGGTCTTAAAACCTGTCTTTTTGAAATTGATAAAACAATTAAGCCGATTACCAATGCTTACGGTTCATACAATCTTTATATGGTTGAAAACGGCGGTGCGGAGCAGGACGGTGACGAGTGGTGGAATGCGATGTGCACCACTACAAAGGAGATATTTACAAAATGTGATGTAACTCCCGACCAGATTGCAGGTATTTCTTTCTGCTCACAGATGCAGGCTCTCGTTCTTGTTGACAAGGACGGAAACACAGTCCGTCGACCGATGAGCTATATGGATCAGCGTGCTAAGGAAGAACTTAAAAAATATATGGCATACGGAATTCAGATTGCAGGCGCAAATCTTATTCCTCTGTTAAAATCACTTGTTGTAACAGGTGCGGTTTCCTGTAGTGTTAAGGACCCTGTATATAAGTATAAGTGGGTTGAAAATCACGAGCCCGAAAACTTTAAGAAAGCTTACAAGTGGCTTGATGTTAAGGATTTCCTTATTTCACGCTGCACAGATAAATTCACAATGACTCAGGACTCAGCCTTTGCGACACTTCTTTATGATACCCGTAAGGGCAAAGAGGGCTGGAGCAAGACTGTTGCCGATATATTCAAGGTCAATATGAATCATCTGCCCGAGATTATCAAGTCAACCGACAAGGTTGGCGGTATTACTGCGAAGGCGGCTGAACAGCTCGGACTTAAAGAGGGCACACCTGTTTTCGGCGGCGGCGGTGACGCTTCACTTATCGGTGTCGGTGCAGGCAGCGGCAGTGTCGGTGATACTCACATTTACTCAGGCACTTCAGGCTGGGTCGGCACAGTTGTCGATAAACAGCTTGTTGACACATCCGCTATGATTGCGGCTATTGTCGGCGCAGACCCAAACAGCTTTAATTACTTTGCTGAAATGGAAACAGCGGGCAAGTGCCTTGAATGGGTTCGTGACCATCTCTGTCTTGATGAAATCGGTATGTTCATTGAAAAGAAAAACATTACCGAGGGTACGGAAAAAGAATACACGAGCCTTTATGATTATATGTCAGAGGTTATTGACAGTGTTCCTGCAGGTGCAGGCGGAGTTATCTTTACTCCTTGGCTTCACGGCAACCGCTGTCCGTTTGAGGATCCTAATGCCGCAGGTATGTTCTTTAATATTAACATTGATACAGGCAAATCCGAGATGCTCCGTTCTGTAATTGAGGGCGTTTGCTACCACCAGAGATGGATGCTCGAGCAGGAGGGCAAGAAGGTTAAGACAAGCGATACAATCCGCTTTGTCGGCGGCGGTGCTCTTTCAAGCGTAACCTGTCAGATTCTTGCAGATGTTACAGGTAAGAATATCGAAACAGTTAACCGTCCGCAGGATGTCGGCGCTGTCGGCGCGGCGGCTGTTATCGGTATCGGTCTCGGAGTTATCGGTGATATCTCAGATGTCAAAAAGTTTGTTCCTGCTGTCAAGACATACAAGCCCAATAAGGCTAACAAGGCAGTATATGATAAGAACTTTGAAGTTTTCAAAACACTTTACAAGAATAATAAGGAAGCCTTCAAAGCTCTTAACGGCTAATGAGTACATTAAGGCGGTCAGCTTGACCGCCTTTTTTCTTTTGCAATTTTTGATTTGAATATTGAAATAATTTCTCTCTATGGTATAATTACTTTCAAGAGGTGTTTAAAATGAAAGATAAAATCAAAGTTGGTGTAATCGGTGTCGGCGGCAGAGGCAACGGCATGGTTGGCACAATCAATAAAATGAACGAGGATGTTCAGATAATCGGTGTCTGTGACCTTTATCAGGACAGAGTTGAAGATGCTCAGAAAAAGGTTGAGGAAGATACAGGCTTCAAGCCGTTCGGTACTACTGATTATCATGAAATCCTCAAGCTTGAGGGACTCGACAGCGTTTACATTGCAAGCGACTGGGAGATGCACGTGCGCATTGCGATTGATTCAATGAAGGCGGGTATTCCTGCGGCTATGGAGGTCGGCGGTGCTTACACACTTGAGGAGTGCTGGGAGCTTGTTGATACATACGAAAAAACAGGCGTATGGGCAATGATGATGGAAAACTGCTGCTACGGTGAGCGTGAAATGATGGTTCACAATATGGTTCGCAGCGGACTTTTCGGAAAGATTGTTTTCTGCTCGGGTCAGTATGCTCATGACTTGCGTAATGAGGTCAGCTACGGCACAAAAAATCGCCATTACAGACTTCGCAACTACCTGTCAAGAAACTGCGAAAACTATCCCACACACGAGCTTGGTCCTATCGCAAAGATTCTTGAAATTAACCGCGGCAACAGAATGGTTTCAATGGCATCCTATTGCTCAGGCTCATACGGACTTAAGGAATATGTAAAGGAGCACGAGGATCTTCATGAGGAGCTTCTCGGCAAGGAGTTTGCTCAGGCTGACGTTGTTAAGACTATCATTAACACCGAGCGTGGTGAGCTTATCGAGCTTACACTTGATACAACTCTTCCCCGTTATTACAGCCGTGGATTTACCGTAAGAGGTACAAAGGGGCTTTATCAGGAGGACGGCGACACAATCTATCTTGACGAAGAAGAATACAGAAAGAACGAGTGGGAGCAGAAAAACTTCTGGGGAAAAGCTGAGGAGTTTGAGGATGAGTACCATTCTGATCTGTGGAAGAATACAACCGAGGAAATGCTCAAAGCAGGTCACGGCGGAATGGACTGGCACGTTCTTCGTGCATGGGTTGAATCCGTTAAGACAGATGCTCTGCCTCCGATTGATGTCTATGATGCCGCTGCCTGGATGAGCATAACTGCTCTGAGCGAACAGTCAATCAAGAACGGCGGACAGACAGTTGAAATTCCCGATTTCACACGCGGCAAGTATAAGAACCGTGAACCTCTCGCGGATAACGATTATGCTATTAAATAAATCGGAGGAGAATATATGAACGGCTTTATTTCATTCGTTCTTGCATTTTTTACTTTCTTTGCATCTATTGTAAACACATTTACCCCCGTAAAAGTACCTGAGGACAAGACGGATTTTACCCCTGTAATCCGTTTTATGGTTGCAAGCGACACTCACGTCGGAAGCGCAGGCGACATACTCTGTATGCGTGTCAACAAGGCGCTCAAGCTCAGCTATGCTATTGCTGAGGCGGATAAGGAATACAACAATCTTGATGCGGTTGTTTTTTGCGGTGATGTAACCGATAACGGTCGACGTGATCAGTTCTGCGGCTTCCAGTCAACAATCAACTCTGCACTTCGTGACGGCACTCAGTACATTGCGCTTCTTGCAAAGTCACATGACGGAAGTACACTTGATAAAGGCTCACTTGAATACTTTAAGTCAATTTCGGGTCTTGAAAATGATATTCATACTGTTATAAACGGCTATCATTTCATCACACTTTCAGCCTCAAAAACACCCGGCGAGCATTACAGCGAGTATCAGCGCGAGTGGCTTAAGGCTCAGCTTGACGCCGCTGTTAAGGATGATCCGTCAAAGCCGATTTTTGTTGCACATCACGAGCACGTTGAGGATACAGTTTACGGCAGTCGTGATGTTGACGGCTGGGGAATTGATTATTTCCGTGATATCTTCAATCAGTATCCGCAGATTGTTCATTTCTCAGGTCATTCTCACTATCCTGTAAATGATCCCCGTTCAATCTGGCAGGGCGAGTTCACAGCTGTAGGCACAGGTGCAATCAAGTACCTTGAATTTACTGTTGACAGCGAAAGAAAAATTCACCCGAGCGGATATAAGCAGGAATCCGAATTCTGGATTGTCGAGGTTGACGCTAACAACCGCATCCGACTTCGTGCATACGACCTTATGGAACAGAAGATGCTCACCGAGTATATTATTGATGGTCCTTTGAGCCGTGATTTTACACCTGAAAAGCAGGAGGCAAAGTCATCAGCTCCTGTTTTCACTTCTGATAAAGTCAAGGTTAGCCACCCATTCGGTTCATACAAGGTTAAGGTTGACAGAGCGGATTCAACTGACGGAATGCCTGTTGTGCTTTACAGAGCATATGTTCTTGACAAGGACGGAAACGAGCTCGGTATGAGCTGGAAAATGCCGAAATATTATTCATATACTCTTGACGATAACGAAACAATCAAAATCGGTAAGCTTCCCGACGGTGCGGCTTCAATTAAGGTTGTTGCCGAAAACGCTTACGGAATGCAGTCAGAACCGTTGAAAGTAACTCTTTAATATCAATAAACCGTGTGTCTTTCGGCGCACGGTTTTATATTTGTACGGAATATAATGGTGGGCAAGCCGGTAGAAAAAGTAAAAAGATTACAAAATGTTACAAAAATTCTAAAAATGTCATAATTTTGTAACATTTATATGCTATAAACGATACTGTCGTAAGTCGGCAAATTAGACTGAAAGGTATTTGATTATGACTATATCGAAAAAAATCAAAAGAGTTTTTACAGCATTTCTTGCGGTTATAATGATGCTGGCGGTTATTCCGTTTACATCTTCAGCTGCGACCGCAGATATTCAGACAATTTTTGACTTCCTTGTAAATGATATGGGACTTACTCCTGCCGCTGCGTGCGGTGTGCTTGCAAACATTCAGTATGAGTCCGATTTTAACTACAATCTTTCAGGTGATAACGGAACAAGCTACGGTATCTGTCAGTGGCACAATGAAAGACTTACAAATATGAAGAACTACTGTTCAAAGAACGGCTATGACTGGAAATCTCTTGACGGTCAGCTCAACTTCCTCAAGTATGAGCTTGCTACAAACAAGAGTGACACAGGCTACATAATAGACAAGCTTAAAAGTGCTGAGAATACAGCAGACGGTGCATATAAGGCAGGCTATGACTGGTGCTATTATTTTGAGCGCCCTGCTAATAAAACAGCAAAGTCTGAAAATCGCGGCGCAAGAGCAAGAGATTACTATTGGCCGAAGTACGGTGCGAATGCGCTGAGCGCACCCAAGGTGAATCTCGGTGACGTCAATAATGACGGCAAAATCAATTCAAGTGACGCTTTGATTGTCTGCCAGGCTTCGGTAGGTGTAAAGACACTTACTTCAACTCAGACTAAGGCCGCTGATATTGATAAAAACGGAAAAATCACATCTTCAGATTCGCTTATCATTCTGAACATTTCAGCAGGCAAGGAAAGCATTAAAAGCTATATGTAAGATTAAGGACGGAGTTTTGCTCCGTCCTTTTTAAATGTTTTTTATTGACATTTGTATAACAAAGTGCTAAAATAGATTGTAACGAGATTGATTTATCCGATACATCAGTCCATTACGATGGGCTTGAGGTATCGGTTATTTTTTTTGGAGGTTATAAAATGAAAACAGATGTTGTAATTGTCGGCGCAGGTCCTGCGGGTATTTTCACAGCAATTGAAATGATTCGCAAAGGTACAAAAAAACACATAACAATCGTTGAAAAGGGTCAGTCCGTTGAGAACAGACAGTGCCCTAAAAAACTGACAAATAAATGCATGAACTGCAAGCCCTACTGCCATATTACAACAGGCTTTTCGGGCGCAGGTGCATTCTCTGACGGCAAGCTCTCGCTCAGCTATGAGGTTGGCGGTGACCTTCCGACACTTATCGGTGAAAATCTTGCACAGGAAACAATAAATTATACTGACAGTATCTATCTTGAATTCGGCGCAGATACAAAGGTTGAGGGCGTAGGCAACAGAGAAGCTGTTCGTGAAATTCGTGCGCGCGCAATTCAGGCAGGTCTTAAGCTCGTTGACTGCCCTATCCGTCATATGGGTACGGAAAAGGCTCAGGATATCTATCTCTCAATTGAAAATTATCTTGCTGAAAACGGGGTTGATATGCTTTTCGGGTACGAATGCACCAACATTATTCTTGAAGGAACAAAGTGCAACGGCGTATATATTACGGATAAGCACGGTAAGGAAACAGAAATCCGTGCAGGCGAAACAATTATCGCAACAGGTCGCCGCGGCGCTGAGTGGCTTGAAAAAATCTGCGGCGAGCACGATATCGCTCATCTTCCCGGTACAGTTGATATCGGTGTCCGTGTTGAGGTCAGAAACGAGGTTATTGAAAAGGTTAACGATGTGCTTTATGAATCAAAGCTTATCGGTTATCCGAGACCGTTTAAAAACAAGGTTCGTACATTCTGCCAGAACCCGGGCGGATTTGTTAGCCAGGAGAACTATGACAATGATCTTGCTGTTGTTAACGGTCACAGCTATAAGGAACTGAAATCTGACAACACAAACCTTGCAATCCTTTGCTCGCATAATTTCTCATATCCGTTCAATCAGCCTATTGCATATGCTCAGAAGGTTGGCGAGCTGACAAATATGCTTGGTACAGGTCACATCCTTGTTCAGCGTTTCGGCGATATCCTTGACGGAAAGAGAACATGGGAAAAGGAGCTTCACCATTCCAACCTCAAGCCCACACTTCCCGATGCGGTTGCGGGCGATATCACAGCAGCTATGCCGTACCGTGCGATGACAAACATTATCAACTTTATTCAGGCTGTTGACCATGTTGCTCCGGGATTTGCTTCATATGAAACTTTGCTCTATTCCCCCGAGCTTAAGTTTTACAGTAACCGTGTTAAGATGGACGAGCATTTCAATACAAATGTCGAGCATCTCCACTGTCTCGGTGACTCAAGCGGTTGGACAAGAGGTCTTATGATGGCATCGGTAATGGGTGTTCTGATGGGACGAGAGATTTATTGATTTGTAAACAGTCATTTTAATTTTATTAAGAAAAACTAATTAAAAATGCACCTCAGAAGCGTTTGGCTTTTGAAGTGCATTTTTGTGTTTATTTGAAATAAATTATATATGCTTCGTGGGAGCAAGGACCGCCTTTGCGATTATCGCTGTATAAGCTGTAATCTGCAAACCACTCGGTCTCGAGTTTGCCGACTTTATTAAGCGGCTTAATCGAAGCACCGGAAGAGCCTGTCGTGTTGCCGATACCCTTAACATACATCTGAGAGCAGTTGCCGCCGTTAATCTGAACTGCATCTTTGACACCGTATGCGAGCATAACATCTGCGGCATCCCTGATAGGCATAAACTCGGTTGTCATAAGAACATATTTAGTTGCGCTTATACGACCGAGGAAGGTGCGGTTGCGGTAAATGCTGTCGTTATAGGTGGATACAAACTTGCCGCCCTCGATTGTTTTATCCTGATAAGCGCATGTATTATATGCACCCTTCTTGATTTCGTTTGCTGCGGTAGTATTGTCAAAATTGTTAACGTATTTCCAGCTTCCGTCTTTGTAAAAAACAAGGGACGATTTTGCTTTGCCTTCTGTGCCGTCGTATTTTTGGATAATTGCTCCGCTTCTGATATTAGCTATATTACTCGGATATCCGTTTCTTCCGTTTACAGCTAACACAGCGCCGACATTTTTAGCGATGTTTTCGGTGTTATCCAGCGTTGTCCCCTTTGAAAGATTCAATCTTGTCGGAGTGTCACAGGTTATAAGCGCAACCGAGCAGGTGGGCTTATAGGTTATTGTTTTGGGGTTTGTAATCTGTTTGTTTATGTTGGCATCAAATTTCTGAGTGATGCTTTTATTAAGCTCAACTCTTGCAATCTGGATGTTTAATCCCGAAACATTTGTAACCTTCCAGGCTTTTTTGATTGAGCCGATATATTTTGAAACATCAGTAGTTCCAACCTCGAACGGACCCCAGTTGGGATTTCTTGTGGTTGAGGATGTTTTCTTGGTTGTTGCAGTAGTTGGCTTTGTTGTTGGTTTAGTTGTTGATGATTTAACTGTTTCTGACGGGAGCTTGCCTATGCTTATCTGAAGAACCTTCAGCGCATCCGACGAATTGACTGCTCCGTCATGATTAACATCTGCGATTTTTGTGTCAATTGATTTAGTAAGACCAACGGTATACTTCAGAATTGCAAGTGCGTCCGAAGAGTTGATTGAACCGTTTTTGTCAATATCTCCGTAGTAGGATTCAGCGTGCGACATAATTGCTGCACCGGCAATAAGACTGAGCGAAAGCAAGGCTGCAATAAATTTTTTCATAAATTATCATCTCCCTGGTTTAATCAGATTATTTTTTCTTTGCGTGATTCTTTAAATTCCGTCGGAGTCATATCTGTGCTTTTTTTGAAAGCGCAGAAAAATGTGTTCAGATTTCTGAATCCGCAGCTTACCGCAACTTTCTTGACAGGCAAATCCGAAAATTCAAGCAAATTCTTTGCCTTTGCAATCCTCAATGTGTTTACATACGCTTTGGGTGTTGTGCCGAATATTTTTTTGAATGTAGATGAGAAATATGTCTTTGACAGTCCGCATATGCGGGCAAGCTCATCCACATTTATGTCCTTGTCATAATTACTGTTGATATGTTTTACAACAAGAGATATACCCGGAGCGTAACCCTCGGTAATGTTTCTTGAATCAAAGCTGTCTGAAATCGCCGAACGAATAATCTCAGTACATATCAGATTGCGAAGAGGCTTTAGAATAAATTCATCCTGCGGTTCATTACCGCTAAATTCAATTCTGAAATTTTTAATGTAATCGTGAAGTGAATCGGAGTAGGGCAGAGTGGTGTTGAATTCTATCTTTTCCTTTCCCATCTTATTCATAATGGATTCAAAAAAGTTTTTTTCAACAATCAGATCAATATATGAAACATTATTCTGCGGATATTTTATTCCGTGAACGCGTCCGCTCTGCACAGGATAAATATAATTCGGATTGCCGATGTAAATTGAATTTTCTGCAATCAGACTTGTAATCGGAGAAAGCGGAATGATGAATTCATATGCGCTGTGAGAGTGTCTGCAAGAGGAAAGCGTGTTGTCGGGACTTCTCTTGAAAATTCCAATAAGAAAATTTTCTGTATAATAGTAGTTGAAGCTCGGGTTAACTACGCCCTCGTGAAAAGAGCAGGCTTCTGTAAGCTGTAATGTTATTTCATCAATTTCCGGTGACATCTTGTTTCTCCGATTGTTTTATTTGCTGAGCTCCTGCATGAATGCCCAAGATTCCTCTGTTGCCTTGAAAGCATCGCCGTCTACCCAGTCGCAGTCCTGTTCATAAGCGATGTAGGGAATACCAAGCTCACATGCGGCGTCATAGCATTCCTTAAGATTTACAATACCCTTGCCGAGGGATACAAACTTTCTGTATCCGTTTTCGTCAATGATGTAATCCTTGAAGTGAAGAACCTTAACACGTCCCTTGAGCTTTTTGAGAACCTCAGCAGGGTTCTGTCCGCCGTAGTGAATCCATGCAACGTCGGGAATGAAATAGAAAAGCTCGGGGTCTGTTTCCTCAATAAGTACATCCATCATGCAGCGGTTGTAGTCGTCAAGCTTGTGAAACTCGAAAGCGTGGTTGTGATAGTTGAATGTAAGTCCGTTTTCTTTAAATGTTTTACCGATTTCTTCGGCTTCCTTGATAAAGTTTCTGACTCTGCCTGAGCTGCCGCGTCCTTCATCAGGTGCGCTTCCGATACCGATTGCATCGCAGCCGATTGTTTTGTGATGAGCCATGATACCTTCGATATCGTCCTTCATCCAGTCCATGCTCTTGTGTGTAATGCAGACGTTCATATTGTATTTGTCAATAATTTCCTTCTGCTTTTCCGCGGGGATGTCACCGATACCTGAAATCTGAATATCCTTAACTCCCATAGCGGAGAGTCTTGCAAGAGTTGAGTCGAAATCCTCAGCGTTGCGAATGAAATCTCTGAGTGTGTAAAGCTGTATAGCCATTGTGGGTTTGTTCATTGGAATTACCTCCTGTAAATTGATATTTTAATTTTATCACATTTGGAAATATTATCAATAGAAAAAAAGAAAAAAGACCGCTCAATGCGGTCTTAAATATAAATTTATGCCTGCTTAGTTCCCTTAATCTTTATTTTACCGATAATCGGAGCTTTGAGAGTGCCGACAAATTTGTCACCGTCAAATGTAAGTGTAACGGGAATTTTCTGCCCCTTGAGGTAATCACATTCACCTGTTAATGTCAGCGTGTTGCCGTCCTCGTTGATATCGCTTACCCGTATTTCGGGAAGCTTCTGGTTTGTAAGCTCAAACTTAAAATCATATTCTCCGTTATTATCGCTTATTGTCATTGTTCCTTTGCCTTTATAGAAAATGGTGCTTATCGGAGCTTCCCATATGCCTAATCCTATCATAACACAGTCCTCCAGTTTTTTATTTTAAAACAGACTATCACATTTTACTTTTTATGTCAATACAGATTGTTTTTACGTTAATAATTGTGCTTTACTTGACTTTTTTTCATTTGTGTATTACAATAAACTAACACTATTATATTTTAAATGGGATAATATGCTTAAGTTGAAAATAGATGATTGGTAAATCGCTACAGGAGGAACAAAAAATGAAAAAATTCGACTGGAAAAACATGTTGACAAAACAAATCTTTATGATAATTTACGATATACTTGTGGTAAATATGTCGTACGCGTTAACACAGCTTCTTATTGACCGTGAACTGACAGGACCGGAAGTGCACTTGTTCATTCAACGGTCTATTCCGGTGACACTTATCTTTATTCTGCTGTTCTATTCATTCCGTGTTTATTCCTCAATGTGGGAATATGCAGGTGTAAAAGAGCTTGTAAATATCGCGACAGCAGGTATAATCGGAGGACTTTCTTCAATTGCTATTGATATTGTAATAGCCTGGTTTACAACAGGTAAGCTTTCATGCTTCAGCGCACCACTCTATCTCTATGGCACACTTACTCTTATAGTTCTTGTAGGCGGAATGAGACTCGCATACCGAATTGCACGTCGACGCAGAAGATTCAGTGAGCTGAAAAGAAAAGACAAGGTTGACAATGTAATGATTGTCGGCGCAGGTGATATGGGTATGATTATCATCAGCGAGCTTGAGGCAAACAATTATCAGAAGGGCAGACCTGTGGTTGCCGTTGATGATAATCCTGTAAAGCTCGGCAAGCGTATCAGAGGTGTTCTCATTAAGGGCACATGTGACGATATTCCGAAGCTTGCAAAGGAATATGATGTCAATACAATTATTCTTTGTATTCCTTCTGTTGAGAGTGAACGTCAGACTGAGATTCTCAGACTTTCAGTTGAAACCGGATGTAAGCTTAAGACCTCACCGAGTCTTCTCGAAATGGAGGAGGGTGCAAAAGCCGGTAAAATCAGAGATGTCAATATCTCCGACCTGCTTGCTCGTCCCGAGGTCAAGCTTAACCCCGATGTATGTAAGTATATTAAAGACGAAGTCATTCTTGTTACAGGCGGCGGCGGTTCAATAGGCAGCGAGCTTTGCCGTCAGGTTTCAAGATATAAGCCGAAGAAAATTGTTGTTCTCGATATATATGAGAACAATGCGTATATGCTTAAAAATCAGCTTGATGCCCGTCTTAAGGGTAATCCCGAGGTGCATATCCGAATAGGCTCTGTCCGTGATGAAGTAAGACTTCACGAGGTTTTTGATGAATTCCACCCGACGGTTGTTTTCCATGCGGCGGCGCATAAGCACGTTCCTCTTATGGAGGACTGTCCGAAGGAAGCTGTTAAGAATAATATTTTCGGTACATACAATGTTGCCAAGACCGCTGTTGAATACGGTGTTAAGCGTTTTGTAAGCATTTCAACGGATAAAGCGGTTAACCCTGCCAATGTTATGGGTGCTACAAAGCGTGTAACAGAAATGGTTATTCAGTATTTCCAGAGAAAATGCGGGGGCAGCACAGTGTTTGCGGCAGTTCGCTTTGGTAATGTTCTGGGTTCAAGCGGAAGCGTTATTCCGATTTTCACAGAGCAGATCAAGGACGGCGGCCCTGTAACTGTTACACACCCCGATATTACCAGATACTTTATGACTATCCCCGAGGCTTCACAGCTTGTTGCACAGGCAGGCGGACTCGCCAACGGCGGTGAAATCTTTGTTCTTGATATGGGTGAGCCTGTCAAGATTCTCTCACTTGCGGAAAATCTTATCAGACTTTCCGGTTATAAGCCTTACTCTGAAATAGGCATTGAGTTCTCAGGTCTTCGTCCCGGTGAAAAGCTTTACGAGGAGCTGGTTCTTGAAGAGGAGAGCAATGAGAGAAAGATGACGGCGAATAACAAGATTTTTGTTACAAAGCCGCTTGAAATGGATGACGAACTGTTCGAGAAGAAGCTTGCGGAGCTTAAGGTGGCAGACGCATCTGATATCAGAAGAATTCTTAAGGAAGTTGTGCCCAACTTTATTGAGCAGACAGCTTATGACCCTGCATAATTACTTGCAGTTTTGAGGATGGGAAATGTATAAATACGTTAAAAGAATTGCAGACTTTACAATAGCGCTTGTAATGCTTATTGTTCTTTCGCCGCTTATGCTTGCGGCTTGTATTCTGATTAAATCAAACCACGACGGACCTATTCTGTTCAAGCAGAAACGTCCCGGCAAAAACGGAAAGATATTTACGGTTCTGAAATTCAGAACAATGTCAGTAAAAACTCACGATAAAGACGGCAGAGAGCTGAGCGATTTTGAAAGAATGTCAAAGGTCGGCAATCTGCTCAGAAAGACAAGTGTTGATGAGCTTCCGCAGCTGATAAATATTCTCAAGG
Organism: Clostridia bacterium; assembly: GCA_024404095.1. GTDB lineage: Bacteria > Bacillota > Clostridia > Oscillospirales > Acutalibacteraceae > CAG-488. Next base: position 107,087 of record JAKSQO010000004.1, read on the forward strand.
GTGAGATGAGCTTTATCGGGCCGAGACCTCTGCTTACAGAATATCTTGAGCTTTATACCCCCGAACAGATGCGCCGTCATGAGGTTGCACCGGGTATTTCGGGCTGGGCTCAGGTAAACGGCAGAAATACTCTTACATGGGAGCAGAAATTCGAGTATGATGTTTACTATGTAGATCATCTCAGCCTTTCAATGGATGTAAAGATATTCTTCAAAACGATTATGAATGTCCTTAAGCAGGACGGAATAAACAGCGATGCAGCCAACACAATGGAAAAATTCAAGGGTAGCAAAAACGAGGAAGTGCTCAAATGAAAAAAGTTCTTTATGTCGCAACAATTACACAGCATTTTTATTATTTCCACTTGCCGTCAATGAAGATGTTCAAGGAACTCGGATGGCAGGTTGATGTTGCGTCGCACGGTGATGTTGAGCTTCCGTATTGTGACAACAGATACGAGATACCAATTCAGCGTTCACCCGCCGATATGCAGAATATTGCGGCATATAAAGAGCTTAAAAAGATAATAAAAGAAAATCATTATGATATTATTCATTGCCATACACCGATGGGCGGAATGCTTGCACGTATGGCGGCTCGCTCAGAAAGAAAAAACGGAACAAAGGTGCTGTATACTGCGCACGGTTTCCATTTCTACAAGGGTGCGCCGAAGCTTAACTGGATGGTTTTCTATCCTATTGAGCTGATGATGTCTTTCTTTACGGATTGTCTTATCACAATAAACGAAGAGGACTTTGCCTGTGCGAAGAAACATCTTAAGGCAAAAGAAACAGTTAAGGTTAACGGCGTAGGCTATAATACAGATAGGTATTTCCCTGTTTCAAAAGATGAAAAAGCTCAGATTCGTGCTAAGCTTGGGTATGGCGATGATGAAAAGCTCCTTGTTTACGTTGCGGAAATGAATGCAAATAAGAATCAGTCAATGCTTATAAGAGCATTGAAGATTCTTAACGAAAAGCATCCTGAAATCAAGCTTCTGATTGCAGGTGCGGATAACTTTAACGGCGAATATCCGAAGCTTGCCAAAGAACTCGGAATTGAGGATAAGGTTGAATTCCTCGGACACAGAAGTGATATAGATGATTTGCTTCATGCAAGTGATATTGCTGTCGGATCAAGTATCCGTGAGGGTCTGCCTGTTAATGTTATGGAGGCTCTTGCCTGCGGACTTCCGATTGTTCTTTCGGACAACCGAGGCCACAGAGCTTTGACCGATAACGGTAAGAACGGATATATTGTCGATGTTAATGATTATGAAGCAATGGCAAAGCGTATAGAAAAGCTTTTATATGATGAAGAATTATACGCTAAGGTATCAGCTTTTGCTGTTGAGTCAGTTAAGCCTTACTCGAAGGAAAATGTCCTTGAGGAGTTGAAGGTTATATACGGCCGATATATAGGATGAAATAGATTATGATAAATTTTCATTTTGATTTCTATGAAATAATTGTCTGGGTTGCTACTATTTTGCTATGCGGAATTGCGGCGGCATGTAAAAATGCTCCTCTGAGAAAAAGAGGAGGATTAGGACAACCGCTGCCCAACCCCATTGCTGTAATCTTGCCGATTGTGTTTTTTACAGTTTTCGCTGCATGCAGAAAAAATGTTGGCGATACCGTATATTATGTCCTTTCATTTGAAGGGTATACAAGTTCAAATAATCCTGTAACCGCTGAAATGTTTTTTACCGAAATGTTTTTGTTTTTTCAAAACTTGATAAGAAACATGACAGAGGACGCTCAGTGGCTTGTTGCGTTTTCATCAATATTCGCCATACCTATGCCGTTAATTATTTTATATAAATACTCATATCCGTTTGATTTGTCGCTTTATCTGTTTGTGACATATGGGTATGTCGGTGGTATGATGAACGGTATGAGACAGTATATGGCTGCGGCAATTGTGCTGTGCGGAACAAAATACCTGTTTTCTCTGAAAAAAACATCGTTTATCAAATACGCTGTAATTATCATGCTTGCATGGTCAATGCACAACAGCGCATTGATTATGTTGCCGCTGTTTTTTGTTGTGCGGCGAAAAGCATGGACTTTTAGTTCGTATGCCATTATCCTCGGAAGTGTGGTTGCAACGGTTGCGTTTGATGCGATTCTCCCGTCTTTTTTGGGTGCGCTTGAAGATACCAGCTATGGTGTTTATGCTCAGAACGGCTGGTTTACAAACGGAGAAGAAGGCGGATCGAGCATCGGAAGAGCGTTAGTAACATTTTATCCCGTTGTAATTGCCTATATGAATAAAGACAGAATGAAGAGACTCGGACATATTGGTGATGTTCTGACAAATCTGGCTTTTATAAATATTGCAATAGGGATAATTTCCACATATAACTGGATTTTTACAAGAGTCGCGATTTACCTGATGGTTTATTTTATGATTTTTACAGCGTGGGTTGTTACATGCGCAGTTCCGCCGAAGGATAAGCAGATGTATTATTGTATGACAATAGTAGGCTTTTTCCTGTATTCAAGATTTTTGAGCTATCAGATTGCAGGCTACATGTCTGATTATTTCTTCCCGGGTCGAAGATTGTTCAGGAGATAATAATGAAATATTTTTTGTTTAATCATCAAGGCAGTATCAATCACGGTTGTGAGGCAATAGTGAGAGGTACCGTAAATATAATAAGCAACAGCGACGATAATTGCAGCTTTAAGCTGTCTTCGTACAATGCTGATACAGACAGAATCGTTGAAGATGTTGAGTTGTGCGATTTCGCAACCAGAACTCTTTCAAAGCTTGAAACTCTTGCTTCGGCGTTTAATATTAAGGTAAAGCATTCCGAGGAATATGCTTTAAAAAAAATGTATTCTCCGATAGTGGATCAGGCTGAGGACTGTGATATATGTCTTTCAGTCGGCGGTGATACCTATTGTTACGGCGATAATCACGGAATACAGGTTCTGACAAGAGAACTGAAAAAGGCGGGTAAAAAGGTTTATCTCTGGGGTGCTTCAATCGGAGAAGAAGACCTGACAGACGAAAAGCTTCAAAGTCTTAAAGATTTTGATGCGATTTTTGTAAGAGAATCTCTTACATATAACCTGCTTAAAGGAAAAAATGCTAACGAGAATATTTTTCTTCACGCAGACCCTGCTTTTTGCATGGAGCGTGAGGAGATGGAGCTTCCAAACGGATTTGTTAAAGAGAATACTATCGGACTTAATGTCAGTCCGCTTGTAGCAAAACAAAATCCTGAAATTACAAAAGCCACGGAAGGCTTTATTAAATATCTTATTGATAACACAACTTTAGATGTTCTGCTAATTCCTCATGTTGTTGAGAGCGGAAATAATGATTATGAATATATGCTTCCGTTTTATGAAAAGTACAGGGGAAGCGGAAGAATAGCAATTGTTTCTGATTCTCTTAATGCGATGCAGTATAAGGGACTCATTGCGAAGCTGAGATTTTTTATCGGTGCGAGAACACACGCAACTATTGCGGCGTATTCAAGCGGTGTACCCACTTTTGTTTTGGGGTACAGCGTAAAGTCACGCGGAATCGCAAAGGATTTGTTTGACAATGAAGATTACGTTGCGGATGTCTCAAGTATCCACAATGAGGATGTTCTGATAGATGCACTGAATAAATTGTTAAGAGATGAAGATGAAATCCGAAGGACCTTATTAAGAAAGATTCCTCTGCTTTTAAGAAGTTCGATGCAGATGGGTGAAAAACTAAAACATATCTGACGAGGTGATTCACGGAAATGAAGAAAAAAATACTGTTCGCAATTCCTTCATTAAGAAGCGGTGGTGCAGAAAAAAGTCTCATTTCTGTGCTTTCACTTTTCGATTATGACAAGTATGAGGTTGATCTGATTTTATTCAGACGGGAAGGCTTGTTCTTCGAAAAACTTCCACGGGAAATCAACCATATATATGATACAACTGAGTTTGAAATTTTTGATGGTGATGGAAAAGATGCGATAGCTTATTTTATTAAAAAATTTAAGTTTTTAGCTGCTTTGGATAGAGTGAGATATCTTAAGGCTTTTGATGAGCCGGATATGATTACATCAGAAGTTATGGCATGGCGTTATCTGAAAAAAAGACTGCCCAAAACAAAAAAGCATTATGATTGTGCAATCGGATATTTAGAGGGCAATGCAAATGACTATGTGGCAGATTGTGTAAAAGCAGATAGAAAAATCTGTTTTATTCATAACGATATAGGGGTGCTTCCTTATAGTGAAGAATTATACAAAAATGCATTTGAGCATAGCGATGCAATAGTAACTGTTTCAGAGGTTTGTCTTGACAGTCTTAAGGCGAAGTTTGAAGAATATAAAGATAAGATGCATATAATTGAGAATATTACATGCAGGAAAATAATATCCGATGAGTTAACTGAAGAAAAAATGTATTCTCGGGAGACCGGAGAAACCGTTATTCTTACGGTTGGAAGATGCTCGGAGCAAAAGAATATTGAACTCGCAGTTGATGCCTGTAAAGAATTGAAAAAAAGAAATCGTAATATAAAATGGTATCATATCGGAAAGGGAATGCTTGAAAATAGAATAAAAAAGTATGTTTCCGAAATGAATATGGAAAATGATTTTATTATGCTCGGTGAAAAATCCAATCCGTATAACTATATGGCTCAATGTGATATATATGTTCAGCCGTCATTATTTGAGGGTAAATCAATAGCTATAGATGAAGTGAAATGTTTGTGTAAGCCTATTGTTGTTACTGATTTCCCATCAGTTTATGACCAGATTGAGGACGGGGTGAACGGAATTATCTGCAAAATGAATAAGGAAGATATGGCTGATAAAATAGAAATGCTGATAGATAATGTCGCAAAAAGAGAACAGCTATCATCCAATCTTGCTGCAGAAAAAACAGGAAATGAAGAAGAGCTGTTAAAGCTGTATAAGCTGATAGACGACTGAGAGGATTAAGCTTATGTTTGGTTCAATTACAGCGACATTACTTTTTATTGCGTTGATTATAGTGTTGTTCGATTTTTATGATGATTTTTATAATTGGTTTATGAGAATTAAAATCGGGCAGAAGTCAGAATATAACGAGTGGGCAGAAGCGGTTAAAAATGTGAATCTTAAATGGGCTTTGAAAGGAGCACCTGAGGTTCCTGCGAATGAAAACCAGCGTCTGAAACTTGTTAACTTAATAAAGAACTTTAAAAAAGATTCTTCAATAAAATACTGGCAGGATGCAGCTTTGCTCAAAGGAATATCATCAAACGGAAATGATTCAGAGCAGAAAGCATCCGGGAAGATAATGGAAAAATATATTGACGTTTTCACAGGAGAATGGAAGCGAAATCCTGCAAATGTTGATGCGGCAATGCTTTCATATGAGCTGATGTCCTGTAAATACATTGATAATAAAGTTATCGAACCTGCGATGAATTATATTGCAGATATGCTTAAAGGTCAGTTTGAAGCATACGGAACAATTCCTTACAATACAGGTATAGCTGATATCATATTTGTCGATACAGTCGGAATGGTCTGTCCGTTTCTGATAAAATATGCAAACGAATATAATCGTCCGGAGTATATTGATATAGCACTTGACCAGATTAAGCAGTACCGAAAGAACGGATTTGACGATAAAACAGAGCTGCCGTTCCATTGCTTTAATGTTGACACGGAGGCTCAGCTCGGAATCTGCGGATGGGGCAGAGGCTGCGGCTGGTGGGCAGTAGGAATCGCCGACAGCCTTAAGGAGCTTATTGACTGTGACGGATTAAACAAGGAAAAAGCTGTGTTGCTCAAACTGAATATAGAGTTCCTTGACAGAATGAAAAAATATGTTAAAACTAATGGTGCAATCAGCAGAATGGTTCTTAACGAATCACTTTATGACAGCTCAGCATCCGCTATGTTTGCGTATTGCTATTCATATTTGCATTCAATTACCCAAAAGGAAGATTACAGGGAAACCGCTGACAGAATAACAGGATATCTGATTTCGGTTACACGAAGAGACGGTGTGATTGATTTTTCCCAGGGGGACACAATGGGAATCGGTTTTTATGCTGCAAAATATGCGGTTGTTCCTGCCGCACAGGGATTTACGATGGCGGCAATAAATAATAAAAAATAGAGGGATGCGACAATATGATTGACATTCATTGCCATATACTAAACGGAATAGATGATGGTGCACGCGATATAGAAACATCTGTGCATATGTGCAGAATTGCCGAACAGAATGGAATAAAGCATATTGTTGCAACTCCGCATACAAATACGGTTGACAATATTGAAAGATTTATTGAAGCGAGAGATGAACGGCTTCACACATTAAGAAAACAGGTCGAGATGAGAGGAATTAAGGTTAATCTTTATCCAGGCGCAGAGGTTTATGTTGATGACGATGTGTTTTTCTCAAACAATCTCAAAAGACTTGCGATAAACGGCAGTAAATACATTCTTGTTGAATTTTCGTTCAGAGAATCCAAAATCAGCAAGATTCACAGTTACCTGAATGAAATCACAAATATGGGTCTTGTCCCGATTATTGCTCATCCCGAAAGATATGAATTATTTCAGTTCGATTATGACGCGATAAACGACCTTGCGAGAAAGGGTGCGATTTTTCAGATTAACGCGTCGAGTCTTGCAAGTATGGACGGACCGCAGGAGTTTGAGCTGGCATATTCAATGGCTTATAACGGTGTGGCTTCTTTTATCGGAACAGACGCACACTCCGTCCACCACCGTCCGAATAATCTTATGGAAATGATAAGATTTTTCCCGCCCGACATCAGTCAGTTTAATATGCAGATGATGGTACACGACAGTGCAAAATGCGTGCTGACGGATAAGGAACTGCCTTTTGTAAACCGGGGAGAGATATACAAACGCGGTTTTTAATAAATCGCTGATTTGCGGAAATGCAAATTGACTAAGAAAGGATGACTGTAATATGCAGGAAATAGATACAGGAAAAAATGTGTATATGGAGGCCGGCGGCGGCGGCGGCCCGTCGATTGATATTGGCAGACTTATAAAGAATCTCATAAGTAAGCTCTGGCTTATGCTCATCCTCGGCGGAATTTTTGCCGGAATTGGTTTTTCCATGGCCAAAGCAAACTATGTTGAGCAGTACGAGTCTGAAACAACACTCAGTTTTATGGTTACTGACTATGTTGTTGTAAAGGATTATTCAAACCGTAAGGATACTCCGACTGAGTATAAGCAGGAAACATCCTTCTATGATGCGAATGACGCAAAAAAGTATCAGACTTTGCTCAAGAGTGACGAGATGGTTGGTAATATTATCAGCAGACTTAAGGAGCTTTATCCTGACAGCGATTACAGTGAAGGCTTTGTCAGAGGCAGTTTGTCGGTTGAACCGATTCCTGAAGATATTAACGGTTTCTTTGTTATAAAAGCTTCGGGTGCCGATAAAGCGTTCTGTGAGAGAGCGTTGAATGTTGTTATCGAGAAATTCCCTGAATATGTTCAGCAGTTCGATTCAAGAATTTCTATCAAAGAGATTAAAAGTCCGAGCAGTCCTTCCGTAACAAATTCAGATGATGCTACAACGAAAGCGATTACGGGATTTGTTGCGGGCGCAGGCATCGTTGCGGCTGTTGTTGCTGTAATTACACTTCTTACAAATACAGTTACAAGCCTTGAAAATCTTCGCCGTGATATTGACGCAAAGGTTCTCGGCGCTATTCCGCTTATCGAAAAGCCGACAGGACTTTTCGGCAAGAAATCAAAAACACCTCAGGGCTCGCTTCTTATTACGGATTCCTCAAAGGTCAGCTTTGCGTTTGTTGAAAGTTTCAAGTCCATACGAACTAAAATTGAGAATGTCAAGGCTGAAAAGGGATACAAGGCATTTGTTGTTACCAGTACCTATGAAGATGAAGGTAAAACAACAGTTTCAGTTAACATCGCCTGCTCTCTTGCACAGAAGGGTAAGTCGGTTCTTCTCATTGACAGTGACCTTCGTAAGCCTGCTGTTCTTCATGCGGTAGGTGTTAAGAGCGATACAAGATACGGTCTTATTCCGATTATCAAGGGCACATCAACGTACATTGATTCAATTAAATTTATCAAATCACTCGGCATCTTTGTCCTCCCGACGGGCGGTATTTCACTTAAGTCAACCGAGGTACTTGATGCGGACAAGGTTCGTAATGTTATTGAACAGGCTCGCAAGGAGTTTGACTACATTATCATTGACTCGCCTCCGTCACACGTTGTTACGGACAGCTTGGTTATTGCACCGCTTGCAGACGGTATTATTTATAATATTAGACGAGATTACGCAAAGGTTTCTGAAATCAACCGTACACTTGAGGAAATCAGAAGTGCTGATATTGAAATTATCGGTACAATCTTCACAATGAGCAGCGGTGAAGAAAACAGCCGTTACTATAAGAAGAAAGGCTATCTCCGTTACGGCGGTTACTACGGACGACGCAAGAAAAAGAACAGCGGCTATGGCGGTTACGGTTATGGCGGCTACGGCGGATACGGCTATGGCGGTTATGGTTACGGCGGATATGGCTATGGCGGATACGGCTACGGCGGTGGATATGGCTATGGCGGATACGGCTATGGCTATGGTTACGGTCAGGATCAGCAGGAAAGCAACTCCCAGAGCGGAGCCAAAATTGATAATCAGTAAAAAATTTATGCGATAGGACAAATGAAGCTTTGTTTTGTTGCTGTGTTAAAAGAGGTTTTAATATGGTTAGCAGAGAATGGAATGACATAAAACCGTTTGAATCAAAGGTATGGCTTGCGTCACCGACAATGCACGGAGATGAGCTTAAGTACATGACAGAGGCCTATGAAACAAACTGGATGTCAACAGTAGGAAAGAATATTAACGAGGTTGAGCGTATTACAGCTGAGAAAATCGGTGTAAAGTATGCGGTGGCTCTTTCAGCGGGTACAGCGGCGCTGCATCTCGCAATGAAGCTTGCGGGAATCAAGCCGGGCGACAGGGTGTTCTGTTCGGATATGACATTTGACGCTACTGTCAATCCTGTTGTATATGAAGGCGGTGTGCCTGTATTTATTGATACTGAGCGTGACACATGGAATATGGATCCTGTTGCACTCGAAAAGGCATTTGAAATCTATCCCGAGGTTAAGGTTGTGGTTGTAGCGCATCTTTACGGTACACCGGGCAAGGTTGATGAGATAAAGGCGGTTGCCGACAAGCACGGCGCAATTATTGTTGAGGATGCTGCTGAATCCTTCGGCGCAACTTATAAGGGCGCACAGACAGGTACATTCGGAAAGTTCAACTGCATCAGCTTCAACGGAAACAAGATTATTACAGGCTCAAGCGGCGGTATGCTTCTTACTGACGATCTTGACGCCGCAAACAAGGTTCGCAAATGGTCAACACAGGCTCGTGAGAATGCACCGTGGTATCAGCATGAGGAGCTTGGTTACAACTATCGAATGAGCAATGTTATCGCAGGTGTTGTACGCGGTCAGCTTCCTTACCTTGAGGAGCACAGACTCCAGAAGAAGGCTATCTATGAGAGATATAAGGAGGGCTTAAAGGGACTTCCTGTGTCAATGAATCCATATGATGAGGAGAATTCAGAGCCGAATTTCTGGCTTTCCTGTATGATAATCGACAAGGAAGCAATGTGCAGGCAGGTAAGAGATGAGGAAAAGGCTCTTTATATCGGCGAGCACGGCAAATCTTGCCCGACAGAGATACTTGAAACACTTGCTAAGTATAATGCTGAGGGGCGTCCCATCTGGAAGCCGATGCATATGCAGCCGATTTACCGTATGAACGGTTTTGTTGTTCGTGACGGAAACGGTCGAGCAAGAACAAACGCATATATTGAGGGCGGATGTGTTGATGTCGGTATGGATATTTTCGAGCGCGGACTCTGCCTGCCGTCAGATAACAAAATGACACCTGAAGAGCAGGACGTTATTATTGAGATTATAAGAAGATGTTTTGAATAAAAAATAGGGTCTGTCGCATTTAGTGCAGAACAAAAAAACAAATAATAAAAGAAAAGGATTTTAAGGCTATATCTGATTATCAGATGGTCTTAAAATCCTTATTTTAATAAAATTAGAAGAGTATAGTTGTTTTTCTAAGTGTTTTTTCTCTCTCGTAGTATCGCATACAGCTTCGGGTCGAAGAAAACACCTTCTGCATCTAAACGCGACAGCCCCTTACTGTTATTTTATAAGGTCTTTTATAACCTCGCCTGCAATTATCAGTCCTGCCGCCGACGGGACAAACGAAACGCTTCCGGGAAGATGCTTTCCGTTTTCGGAGAAGCCGTGCTTTATCGGTTCTTCCTTTGAGTAAACAACCTTAAGGTGGTTGATTCCGCGTTTTCTCAGCTCATAGCGCATTACACGGGCGAGGGGACAAACTGAGGTTTTGCTGATATCCGCAACCTCAAATCTTGTCGGGTCGAGCTTATTGCCTGCGCCCATACAGCTGATTACAGGTGTATTAACTTCAACTGCTTTTTCAACGATAAGAAGCTTGGATGAAACTGTGTCAATTGCGTCAATAATATAGTCAAATTTGCCGAAATCAATTGCATCTGCATTGTCTTTTGAATAAAACATAATATGAGAATTGACGTCAACTTCGGGATTAACATCCCTGCAATGCTCAGCGGCAACATTAACCTTTGGTATGCCGATTGTTTTGATAGTTGCGACAAGCTGACGGTTGATGTTTGACTCGGAGACGTTATCTCCGTCAAACAAATCAAGATGTCCGATACCGCAGCGAACAAGCGCTTCAACTGTATATGAGCCTACACCGCCCACACCGAAAACGGCAACACGGGATGAGTGTAGTTTTTTTATTGCGTCCTCTCCTAAGAGAAGTTCACTTCTTTCAAATATCGACATAAAATCCTCCGATAGTTTTTCTAAATTATACCAATAAAATTTATTGATTTCAAGTATACAAGTATGGAACTTTATGTTATAATTAAATTTATCGAAATACAGGGAGGATATCAAATGAAAAAGCTTTTTAGTTTTATTCTTGCTTTTTGTGTCGCTTTTTGTTTCTTATGTATACCTGCATTTTCCGCCTCGGATATGAAGCTGACCGATGAGGTTTATCCGACTGTGATTGAAATCGGAAAGCCGTTTTCTGTTTACGGAATAATAACCTCAAGCTGCAATATTCTGACGGTTCAGATAAGTGTAACTGATTCCTCGGGCAACACAGCGTTTTCTTATACGGGTAAACCGGGCGAGAAAACATATAACATACATAATGTTGATTATTTGATGACTTTTTCCAAGCTTGCTGTAGGGGATTATACATATAAAATTGTTGCGTCTGACACGCAGCAGAGCAATGTTGTTCTTCTGTCAAAGAAGTTCAAGGTTGTATCGGAAATATCTGCATCGTCATTGAAGCTTACTTCGGCTAATTATCCGACCTCGATAGTAAAGGGGAGTACGTTCAGTATTTACGGAACTGTAAGTTCTGACTGCAATATCACCGAACTGACCTGTGCGGTTTACAGCTCAAACGGTACCTTGCAGTTTATAAGAACTGTTTATCCCGACGCAACGAGCTATTCGCTCAGTGATGTTGATAAGTATATGACGTTCTCTAAGCTTGACGTCGGAACATATACATACAAAATTACCGCATCTGATACACAGAGCAAGGGAGTTGTTCTGATGTCGAAGGAATTCAGAGTTGTTTCAAGCAGCGGTGAGTCGATAATGCTGACAAACGGCAACTATCCGACAGTTCTTCAGGAGGGCAAAACTTTTTCAATAAACGGAATTGTTTCGTCCGATTACACGATTTCCTCGGTAACTATCGGCGTTTATACAACAGGCGGAACGGCAAAGTTTGAGTATACGGCTAAGCCGGGTGAAAAGTCATATAATATCCATAATGTTGATTATCTGATGACTTTTTCAAAGCTGCCTGTCGGTACATATGTATACAAGATTGTAGCGAGTGATACAAATTCAAAGAATGTTGTTCTTCTTCAAAAGCAATTTACAGTTATTGCTTCGGAAAGTGCAGAGGACGGATTGAAGCCTGTTAAGTGGGATGTAATTGACCTTTCGTATCATAACACTATTATTTCATGGGACGATATTGCAAGGTCGGTTGACGGCGTAATTCTTCGTGTCGGATACAGAGCAACAGGCGGTTCACGCTCTATCGGTGCAGATGTTCAGTTTGCAAATTTCTATAAGGAGGCCTCTGCCCGAGGACTTCATATCGGATGTTATTTCTTCAGTAACGCATTGAATACCGACGAAGCTGAGGCTGAGGCTGACTATGTTCTTAAGAAGCTCAAAGAGAATAACTGCAAGCTTGATATGCCTGTATACTTTGATATGGAAACCGATGCTCAGGTTGCGCTTTCGGCTTCGGCTTGCACAACTATTGCCCGTGCGTTCTGTAATAAGCTTGCGGCTAACGGATACTATGTCGGAATATACTGCAACAAATATTTTGCACGTGATGAAATCAATGCTTCACAGCTGAGCGATATCACATTCTGGATTGCTCAGTATGCGAGAACCTGCGACTATACAGGCCCCTACGGTATGTGGCAGTACAGTGAAACAGGTAGTACAAACGGCATCAAGGGTAATGTTGATATGAACTATTGTTATTATGATTATCCTGCGTATATCAAAGCCAACGGCTACAACGGCTATAAAATAACTCCCGCAACACCGACGTATAAAATCAAGACCATCGGCGGACTTAAGCTCAACGAAGCATCCAAGACGGTTTCAGCTGTTCCGGCAGGACTTGATACAACAGCGTTTATTAAAAGCTATCTTGAGTATTCATCAAATGTGAGCGTTGTATTCGCCAACACAGTAGGCGGAAAGATTGCAACAGGAACCACGCTGACCTTCAAGAACGGCGATAAGGTTATGGCGACATACACCGTATCCGTTAAGGGTGATATCGACGGAAACAGCGTAGTGAATTCGTCCGATGCGCTCCTTGCACTTCAATGCTCAACAGGAAGCCGTACCCTCAGCGGTGCAAAAAAAATCAGCGCCGATATAAACGCTGACGGAACGATAAATTCAACTGATGCACTCCTGATTCTACAGACGGCGGTGCAGGCAGGTAAGTGATATGAAAATAGGACTTTTTACTGATACACATTATTGCGAGCTTGAAAAATTAGAGCAGGACAGACGTCCGTGCCGTGCATACGAAGCAGTAAAAACTGCGTATGATGATTTCAAAAAGAACGGTGTCTCTGTTGCTGTTTGTCTTGGAGATATAATTCACTTCAACAACGGTATTGATGAAAGTGTGCGTCATCTTGAAAAAATCTCCAAGCTGATAAAATCATATGAAATACCGACATATCTGTGTATGGGAAATCACGACAATGAGGTGCTGTCCTCGGAAGATTTCAAAAAAATGTCCGGCTTTAAAATCGCGCCTTGCTGTGATGATTTTGATGATGTAAGGCTTGTTTTTATTGATGCGTCATATACTCCCGACGGAAAACCGTTTGAGAGAGTGTATGTCGACTGGACAAAGAGCTTTGTTCCTGCGGAACAGCTTGAATGGCTCGATAAAATGCTTGATACGGATAAAAAGTGTTGCGTCTTTATTCATCAGAATATTGACACAACGGTTGAAGAGCACCATATTGTTTTCAATGCCGAACAGGTGAATTCCGTTATCGCAAAGCATAGCAATGTGAGCGGAGTTTATCAGGGACATTATCATTTCGGTGCGGAAAGTGTTTTCAACGGTATACCGTACACAACCCTGCGTGCGATGTGCATCGGGGATGAAATAAATTATAAAATTGCAGAGGTTTAATTATGCCGATTTCTGATTTAATTTACTTTATTTTTGAAATAATAGGAACAGTTGCGTTTGCCGTTTCGGGAGCGATGGTGGCAATAAAAAAGAAAGTTGATATCTTTGGCGTATTGGTACTCAGCTCAGCAACAGCACTCGGCGGAGGAATGATACGAGATATTATCATAGGTTATCTTCCCCCGAGAATGTTTTCAGATTATCGCTATGTTCTTGCGGCTCTGATAAGCGCTCTTGTTGTGTTCATTACCGCTTTTATTTTCAGAAAATGGTATCAGAAAAGTGCCGCTGTTGTTGACAGCATAAACAACATTTTTGACGCAATCGGACTTGGAATATTTACGGTTACAGGCGCAAAGGTTGCGATTGAGTCAGGCTTTACTCAGAACGGAATACTTGTTGTCTGCCTCGGTGTGCTGACAGGTGTCGGCGGTGGACTTCTGCGTGATGTAATGCTGTGCGAGATTCCGTTTGTTCTCAAAAAAAGGATTTATGCAATCGCATCCATACTCGGCGGTGTGTTGTATCATATTCTGATTACATACTCTGTTGAAGTACGTATTGCAACAATCGCTTCGGTTGTGCTTGTATTTGTTATAAGAATACTTGCTACGGTGCTTAAACTTGATTTGCCGAGAGTTAAACTTGAAGAAAACTAAAAATTGGATGACGCATTTAACGCAGACCGAAAAACAATTATTTTTTTAAATAATGCCTACTGAATAACAGCAATTTTTTCAAAGCACACCCATTCAAGCAA
>JAKSQO010000040.1 GCA_024404095.1 Clostridia bacterium
GTCATTGCGAGGGAGTGTAACGACCGTGGCAATCCATACTAAAAAAGCCTCACATAGATTGCTTCGCTGTCGCTCGCAATGACAACAGAAATATTTTTTTCATTCATTTTTCCGCTTGACACACGAACAAATGTTCTCTATAATAGTAAGTGGGGAAACAGACCCGCCGTCTGTGCAGTAAGACGGAATAAAAATGAAAGGAAAATAATTTAATGAATAAACAGAACGAAGCCTCAGGGGCTTTTTTTATTATCCCGAAAACGCTGATGTCCGACCCGAAATACTCATCTTTGTCGGTAAAAGCAAAGATGCTCTACGGTCTGATGCTCGACCGAATGAAGCTGTCCGAGATGAACGGCTGGAGGGATGAGGACGGAAAAACGTATATAACTTTTACGCTCAATGAAATCTCTAAGCTGCTTGATTGCAGGAAAAATACCGCATTAACATATCTCAATTCTCTTGCCGATTGCGGATTGCTTGTAAAAAAGAAAATAGGACTCGGACATCCTGTCCGTTACTGCGTAAAAGAGGTATATTCAAAACAGATAAACCGGTGTATCGCTCAAGAGGAAACAGGAGTATCGAAAAAAGATAATGAAGTATATCGAAAAGGATACTCTAATAATACTGAAAAGAATAATACTGAGTTTAGTAATACCCTCCTCTGCGTGGAAGAGGAAGTGAAGGAGAACATTGACTATGATTGTCTTATAGGTCTTGAGGATAAGGCAGACATTGACTCCATTGTCGGCATAATCACAGACGCGCTGACAACCGAGAATAAACATATCCGTATCGGCTCGGAGGTTTTCAGAAAAGAGGATGTACGAAAACGGCTGCTGTCGCTCAATGACGGTCACATATCCTATGTGCTCGAAGCTCTGCACACGAACAAAACTCCTATTCGTGATATCCGTGCGTATATTCTCAAGCTCCTGTTCTATGCGCCGACAACGATGAACATTTTCTATTCGGCAAAATTCTGCTCGGACAGGAACGGTGAGGTTGTGTAAACCGTGTCATTGCAGGGTACGGTGTCTGCCGTTATATCAGAAATATTTTCAAAAAATATAGATTTAATCAGAAAATGATGTATAATGAATCTATACAGATGTAAAGGAGAATGAACATGAGTTTTATTGAGCTTGCAGAAAAAAGATATTCCGTACGCAGCTTTTCTGACCGTGAGGTTGAGCAGGAGAAAATTGACCTCATTCTCAGAGCGGGACAGATTGCTCCGACAGCGTGCAACAATCAGCCGCAGAAAATCCTTGTGATAAAAGGGGAGGAAATGCTCGCGAAATGGCATAACTGCACAAAATTCAACTTCAATGAAACCCTTGTCATTCTGACCTGCTATGACAAAAATCTCTGCTGGAAGCGCGGCTTTGACGGCAAGACGAGCGGTGACGTTGACGCTTCAATCGTTACAACGCATATGATGCTTGAAGCAGCCGACCTCGGTATCGGTTCAACGTGGGTGATGTATTTTGACCCCGAGCTTGTAAGCAGGGAGTTTGATATTCCCGAAAGCTTTGAGATTATCAGCGCACTTGTGATGGGCTATCCTGCCGAGGACGCAGTACCTTCACCGATGCACAGCAAGATAAAGCCGATTGAAGAAACAACATTTTAATGAGGAATTATAATGAACAGGATTGAAATTACCGAAAAAGAACTGAACGAAAGAATCGCTCTCAGCCATCAGCGGCTGAGCGAGCCTTTTTACGATATAGATAACGTCTTTGCCGACATTGACGCAAAGTGGCCGGGTGACAAGGAGGGCAGGGCGTTGCTCGCTTTTGTCTGCCTTGTAAATGCGGGAACGGACAAAATTCCGTGCATGGAGCTGATGATTGACAGGCTTCCCTCAATGCTCAATGAAAAAGGCTACCTCGGACGTATAACGGACGAATTTTTCGAGCAGCAGCTGTCGGGTCACAGCTGGCTTCTGCGCGGTCTTTGCGAGTATTATGAGAAGTACGGCAAGGCGGAAATTCTTGATATAATCAACGGCATAACCGGGAATCTGTATATGCCGCTCAAGGGTGCAATCTCCGACTATCCGCTTGTAAGAAAAGAGGAAAACAACGGCGGTGTTGACGGACATACATCTGAGCAGAGTGACGGCTGGCTTCTGTCAACGGACACCTGCTGTGCGTTCATGAGCATTGACGGACTTTCGCACGTCTACAAGCTCACACGTGACGAAAAAATCAAGGCACTCCTTGACGAGATGGTTGACACGTTTATGAAAATTGATAAGCGTGAAATCAAGGCGCAGACTCATTGCACGCTCACGGCGGCGAGGGGAATGGTGCGCCTTTACAACCTCACGGGGGAGGAAAAATATTTAAGCGATGCAAAGTATATTTTCTCAATTTACGTCGATTACGGAATGACCTACACCTACGAAAACTACAACTGGTGGGGTCGCCCCGAGACGTGGACAGAGCCGTGTGCGATTATTGATTCACTCATGCTTGCAGGTGAGCTTTACAAAATCACGGGCGATAAACAGTACCGCACCTATGCCGCACGCATTTTCCACAACGGCTTTGCAACACTTCAGCGATGCAACGGCGGCGCGGGCACGCAGAAAATTGTCTGCGAAACACGCGACATTCTTCAGATAAGCGGCTTTGAAGCTCCTCAATGCTGCACAATGCGGCTTGCCGAGGGTCTGAGATACATAAAGGACAACAAGGCTGTGCTTTATGCCGAAACAACAGGCGAAATTGTGAAGGATGAAAAGGGCATTTACCGTGACGGCGATATAATTTATGCCGAAACAGTCGGTGACGAGCAGAGCGGACTGCATCCGCTTATCAAGTATTATAAGCTTACAAAGGATGAAATAATGAACACTCAGCAGAGAGTGGTTTTTAAATAAAAGGGTGATTTTATGAAATACAGTAATTTCGGAAAAACAGGATGCAGGGTTTCACGTCTCGGCTTCGGCGCAATGCGTCTGCCGCTTCTTGACGAAAACGATTCCGCATCAATTGATGTTGAAAAGTCGGTTAAAATGATTCGCCACGCAATCGACAGCGGTGTGAACTATGTTGACACAGCGTTTTTCTATCACTCGGGCGAGAGTGAAAGATTAGTCGGCAAGGCTCTTAAGGACGGCTACCGTGAGAAAACATATCTTGCCACAAAGCTGCCTATGGGCGAGGTTAAGGAAACGGCGGATTTTGACCGTATCCTCAACACTCAGCTTGAAAAGCTCGATACCGACCACATTGATTTTTACCTTTTCCACGCACTCAATGCGGACAGCTGGGAAAAGGTGAAACAGCTCGGCCTTATGGACAAGATGAAGCAGGCAAAGGCTGACGGCAGAATAAAGCATATGGGCTTTTCGTTCCACGATAACCCCGAGGTTTTCACAAAAATCGTTGATGAATATGACGGCTGTGAGTTCTGTCAGATTCAGCTCAACTACCTTGATATCGACCACCAGGCAGGCATTGACGGACTTGAATATGCGGCTTCAAAGGGGCTCGGCGTTGTAATAATGGAGCCGATTCGAGGCGGCAGACTCGCTTCACCGTCAGATGAAATCATGTCACTTCTCCCGAAGGGCAGATCGCCTGTCGAGAATGCGCTCGCGTTCCTCTGGGACAGGGAAGAGGTGTCGCTTCTTCTCAGCGGAATGGGAACTGACGAGCAGGTTGCCGAGAACCTTGCGAGTGCCGACAGGTTCGGTGTCGGATGCCTTACCGAGGAGGAGCATGAACAGTTTTTCAAGGCGAAGAAAGCGTTTGACAAGTCCACGCTCATTCCCTGCACGGGCTGTGACTACTGTCAGCCGTGCCCGAATGAGGTGCTTATCCCGAAGGTTTTTGCCGCATACAATACAATCGGCGAGGGCGACCTGCGTAAGGTCAGAGCCGCCCTGCCCGAGATAGAGGAAATTATCGACCGCTGTGTGAAGTGCGGAATTTGCGAGCAGAAATGTCCCCAGCAGATCGACATTGTCGAACAGCTCCGCCGGATTCAGGGAAGGTTCTGATTTGTTAAGTCTGACACGCCCTCATAGTGGCAGAAATTAAACCGTGTCATAAAGAACGAAATAATAAAGAACAAGGGATTTAAGGTCCGAAGCTCGGATGTAACCTTAAATCCCTTGTTTAATTATAATTCAGTAAACAGCAGCTGGTTTTTGACTATAACAGCCCTATATTATGAATTTGCTTCTGCAATATCCTTAAATGTGTTTCTGATATTGTCAACTGTTCCTGTTGTTATGTAGAAATCGTATTCAATCGGATCGTAGCTTCTGAATACCATTTCACGGCCGCCTGCAAGATAGGATGTCGGATTTGATGTGTCAGGGTTTTCGGTCTGTGCCGTTATACTTCCGTAAACGCCTGCAAGGATGTATTTTGAATCGGGGATATAAAGTCCTATGCTGAAGCTGTCCTCAAATTCTCCTGTCAGCGCACCCCAGTTTTCTGTCGGATAAACAGCAGGGTAGTGGGCATATTCATACTCGTCAAGCTTTGTGAGAGTTGAAAGGCTGTCATTTGTCCACGGATTCTTTCCGTTGTAGTAAACAAATTTATCCATAGTTGCCGCACCGTAGAAAGCGGGGATTTCCTGACCCTTTGAAGCCGGATCATAACCCGAGAAATCAACAAATCGGCATTCTGTTTTTAACGTATCGTCACAGAGTGTGTATGTGGCTTCCATATAGGAATCTGTGATATATTCCTTGGATTTTGCCCAGTCAAGCGGACGACACTTTACATAAATTGTGTTTTCCGTGCAGCGGATGTCAACTATTTTACTGCTTTCGTTATACATATTACCGCCCTGAACGGGATTGTATGCGCAGTAGTGACCGTTAAAGAATCCCATATCATAATTGGTTGTTCCGTAATAGGACTGCTGGACAAGTCTGCCTGTGTCGTGGCAGTTTATCAGGTTTACGCTGTTGTTAAGAGACTCTGTACCGTATCTTTGAGATGCGTTTGTGTCAATTCTTATAATACCGTTATCGGATACCGCCTGAACATCGGAATCAAGGTCTTCGTAATAACTGAGTGAACCGCCCCAATCCATATTAAGTCCGATTTTAATGCGGTTATTCTGAATATACGTAACCGTTTCAGGAACCTCGCGGTTAAAGACGGCAATGCCCGAAACATTCATGTTGAACGAAGATGCGTTTAACGGAGTAAGGCTTACCGAAACAAGTTCTGTGCTTCGCTCTTTGTTGAACACACCGTCGATGAATGAGTAAAACTCACCGTTCTGAGCGGGTTCAAGGAAGAAAACCTCCGAATAGCTGCTTCCGTTGAGCTTATATGTGATTGTGCCCTTTGCATATGTATCCGAAGAATATCTGATGCCGTAATAGTTAAACTCATCACAGTCTGCGTTAAGCGTAATATTTTTTCTGTCTGACGAGCCTGTGATTTCCGCATGGACTGCTTTGCCGTTAAGGAAAATACTGTCTGATGAGCAGTCTGTGCCCTCAACAGAGAACTCGGTATCATAATATCCCCTTGAGCTTGCAGCGTTCTGGTCAACTGAATCATTTAACAGACCGACATTGACAAGCTTAAGTATATCGTCTGCTGAAATCTGACCGTCACGCACACAGTCAGCAGCTGACAATGATGCGTTATCCAGATTTGATTCTGTAAGAAGATTATCTTTTAGGCAGGAAACAATAACTGCGTCAGTTCCGTCAATTTTTCCGTCGCCGTTGACGTCACCGAGTATTACGGCATGAACTGTGCCGTAAATTCCGTCAGAGTCGTTAAATACAACTTCAGTTCCGGTTGTAATTTCAGCATCGCTTACGGATTTGTTTTGATTTTTAAAATTATTCTTTAAATCATTTGCACTTATTGTGAGAAGCTCTTCGCCGTAAACAAGGTTTTTCTTTGCGTCAAAATGTAAAGCAGAATTGTCGTTAAGCTCAATCTTTTCGTGCTCCCATATTGCATACAGCGTAGTGGATGAATTCTCTTTATAGCTTTCACCGCTTTTTACAGCTATTCCGCTTCCGTCCGATTGAGTGTTCCATTCTTTAAATGTGTAATAATCTTTGATAGGAACTGTATCGGAAATTGTGAGGTTTTTTCCGAATGTTTTTGTAAGCGAAGCAGGAGCTCCTGAACCGCCGTTTGCGTTGAAGTTAATGCGATATTCGGGTCTGATAACCGTAAATGTGCTTGTGCCGACAACCTGAGATTTATTTCCGCTTCGCATAGTTACCGTGCAGGTGTGTGTGCCGGATGAAAGATTGCCGATATATGCCTGCGTGCTGTAACCGCAGTCGGTTCTGTAACAGTTTGAAAAAGCATTGAAAACGTCCGTGCGTTCTTCACTTGCAAGATAGAATTCGGTGCCGTTGTCAAATTTTCCGTAAAAGGTTACCGCCTCTGCTGATGTGTTGAAGCCCCATCCTTTAAGATGCACATAGCTCTCGGAGTCAAGGTTATATGTTCCTTCCGCAATAAATTCGGGATGTGATTTTAACTCACCGTCTGCGCTGATTATCAGAAAATCGTTTTCCCTGATTATCTGCGAAACCTTATTGCTTTTAGCAATTACACGGAATTTATGAACACCGAGACTGAGATTTTCAACTGTAACATTCATCTGATATCCGCAGTCAGTCTGCTTGCAGATTCCTGAAAACGCATTCGCAACATCTGTTCTTGTGTGCGGAGTAAGAGGTATGGGGGAATTGTCATCAATCATATAGTAGCATCGGCACTCGTTACCGTCTGTGCTGAATGCCCAGCCGGAAATAAATATTTCCTCAGTTGTGCCTTGAACATAGGAGCCTGTGATGTTGTTATCCGGTGAATATTTAAAATAATCCGCAGAGCTTGTAATGGTAACCTCGGATGAAGCGAGAGTTTTTGAAACATTTCCGCTTCGTGCAATCAGTCTGAGTGTATGCGTACCGATGAAAAATTCCGAGGAGGGAATATTGTAGTTGAAACCACAGTCAGTCTGCGAGCAGGTGCCGGGAAATGCGTTATACACATCATTTCGTGTTACACGTGGAAGCAGTACCTCGGTACCGTTATCAATCTGATAGAAGCAATCGGTTGAAGCTCCGTCCGTGTTGAATGCCCAGCCGATAATATTGAAATAGCTTATATCCTCAACTGAAAAAGACCCCGAAGGAATTTTGTTACAGTCGGATTTGATTTCGGTAACGGCAAATGTGGTTTCACACAGAACCTTAGATGTGCCTGAGGTTCTTGCGATAAACCTGAATGTATGTGTTCCGCCTGCAATGCTGTCGGTGGAGATATATTCGTCAAATCCGCAGTCAAGCTGAGTACACTGTCCGGGGAAAGCGTTCTGAACATCCTTTCGGTTGACAGGAGTGACAGCGGTTTCAGAGCCGTTGTCAATCTGATAATAACAGCGTACAGCAGCACCGCTGTATGCAAATGCCCAACCCTTGATATTGAGCTTATCCGAGCCTTTCTGATATGAGCCTGTTGGTTTTGCGTCGACAGAGAATTTTATTGTTTCTGCCGCATATGCAAACACGCACATCGTGCTGAGAAGAAGCGATAAGCAGACGATGATCGAAATTATTTTTTTCATACATTCACCTTCAAGATTATATTTATATAATTTTACTTCTTTTCTCAAATAAAGTCAATGTCTCAATTTGCATTTCTGTTATTATCTTTTGTATTGCTATACCCGATATAATATGATAGAATATAAAAAAGCTTTTGGGAGGGGACAAACATGAAAAAGTTTTCTTTCGGAAATCCTGAAATCAATGTGCCGTCAAAATACTGTGACGGATTCAACTATACAGAGTCGGAAATCAGCTTTAAACCGGACGATTTTACCTTTAAGTCAACCGACAAAGGCTGTACCGTCGATTTTACGATTTCACCCGACACAAAAATTTACGGCTTCGGACTTCAGCTGTACCAGTTTAACCACACGGGACACAAGGTTACCGTAAGATGCAACGCGGACGCCCCGAGAGCGACAGGCGACAGCCACGCACCTGTACCGTTTTTTGTTACCAACAAAGGCTGGGGCATATATTTTGATACAGCGAGATATGCGGAGTTTTATTGCGGAGTGAAAAAGCCGGGCGGTAAATTCAATAAAGAAAAATATGTAACCGCTCTTTCGACAGACGAGCTTTACAGCGTCAAAGCGTCAGCGGACGATTTAACGGTTTCCGTTTTTATCCCTGTCAGCAAGGGCATTGATTTCTATGTCATTGAAGGTCAGAACATAACTGATATTGTTGCTCAGTATAATATGCTTGCGGGCGGCGGATGCGATGTGCCCGAGTGGGCGCTGGGTGTGCTTTACCGCTGTAACGGACAGTACAATGATAAGCAGGTTCTGGCTCTTGCCGGATATATGAGAGAAAACGATGTGCCGTGTGATATAATCGGTCTTGAACCCGGCTGGCATTCACACGCTTATTCATGCACCTATGAGTGGAATAAGGATAATTTCCCCGAGCCGGAGAAGATGATAAAAAAGCTTACCGAAATGGGATTCCATATAAATCTGTGGGAGCACGCTTTTGTTCATCCTACGTCACCGATTTACAAAAGCCTGCTGCCTTACAGCGCGGATTACTGCGTGTGGGAAGGCTTAGTGCCCGATTTTTCAATAAAAGAAGCGAGAGATATTTTCGCGGACTATCACCGTGACAAGCTTGTTTTTCTCGGCATTGACGGCTTCAAGGCTGACGAGTGCGACGGAAGCGATTACACGGGCGGCTGGACATTCCCGAACCATGCGCGGTTCCCGTCCGGACTTGACGGCGAGCAGTATCACAGCCTTTTCGGAACGCTGTATTCAAAGACTGTCATGCAGGCGCTTGACGGCAGAAAAACATTGTCGGAAATCAGAAGCATGGGCGCGCTTGCGGCTTCGTATCCGTTCGTGCTTTACAGCGACCTGTCAAATATAAAAGCGTTCCTCACAGGTGTGGTCAACTCAGGCTTTTCGGGTATCCTGTGGACACCCGAGGTCAGAGGCTGCGAAACCGAAAAAGAGCTTATCAGAAGATTGCAGATGGTTACATTCTCGGTTCAGTGCCTTATAAATGCGTGGAATTCTCCCGAAATTCCGTGGCTTAAATTTGACTGCGTTGAAAAGGTCAAAGAGGTTCTCTCAATCAGAAAAAAGCTGATTCCCGAAATCAAGGCGGCGTTCGACCGATACCGTGATACAGGTGTACCGCCTGTCAGAGCACTTGTTATGGATTACACCGACGACACGGAAACCTACAGCATAGATGACGAATATCTTTTCTGCGACAGTCTCCTTGTTGCGCCGTTTACTGATTTTGAAAACGATACAAGAGAAATATATCTCCCCGAGGGAGAGTGGGTTGATTTCTTCACGGGAGAAAAAATTCCGTGCGGACATATCAGCTATACGTCAGAAAATATACCTGTTTTCAGAAACATGAAATCTAAATAAAAAGGGTGATACTGTGATAATCAGAAAACTTACAGATGCGGATTCACGTGAGCACAACAAGGTTGCGGCGCAGGCATATGCCTTCAGCTGTGATATAAATTCAAATGCCAATCTGACCGACTCTCAGGTTATCGGCGCGTTTGACGGCGAAAATCTTATGGCTGATATGTGCATAACCGATGCCGAAAACTATTTTGAGGGCAGTCTTCTTTCCTGCGCAGGTGTGGGCGGAGTTGCGTCAAAGCCCGAATACCGAAACAGGGGAGCGGTGCGCAAGCTGTTCGAGGCTCTTTTTGACGGTGAGCTGTTGAATAAGAAATATGATATAAGTATTCTCTATCCGTTTTCCGAAGCGTATTACAGAAAATTCGGATATGAAATTATGTCAAAATCGCTCGAGCTTACCGTTCCTTTTAAAGAGCTGAGCTGTGCTCCGAAAAATGCGGACGCCGAGCTTTTTGACGGAACAAATACGGATAAGCTCTGTGAGCTTTACAATAAAGCCGCGTCAAAATTCAATCTCGCTTTCAGACGTGAGGATAATTGCAGGTTTTCCGCTGACCCGTACAGGAGCGCGAAATATACATATATGTGGAAAAATTCAGACGGTGAGGTGAGTTCTCTTGCGACCTATGCCGTTGACCGACCGAACCGAAAGATAATTGTTGACGAAATATACTACCTCGACCGTGAAGCTCTTGCAGGCATTATCGGTTTTCTCAGATGCTACGAGGGGAATCAGGAAACGGTCATTTTTAAAAAGCTTCCGCTCAACACGCCGATACTCAATCTCATCAGCAATGAAAAACAGATTGTTCAGAAGGGCTTCAATATGGGCTGCGCAAGAATTATTGACATTGAAAGTGTGCTCAGTAAAAAGAAATATCCCGATGAGCACGGACAGTTTACCGTGAGGATTGCAGGCGATACGGTTGAAGCGAACAATGCGGCTTTCAGCGTTGAATACGAAAACGGCAGGGGAGAAGTCAGAAGAACAAACGGCGATGCTGACTTTGTTCTTGAACCGACAGCCGCCGCAAAGGTTATCCTGAGCGGTGTTACGGGTGCGGACGCTTTCGGATATCTTAACGGTGCTGAAATGAAGAATAACAACAGCGATTTCTTTAAGGCTTTCAATGTGAAAAATACATTTTTCTGTGACGAATTTTAAGGCGGTGGCGGTATGAAGTTTTCAAACTGGATGTCATGTATAAAGGACGAGGTTAAGCTTACGGACGTTGTTATGCCCGGCTCACATAACGCAGGCAGCCGACGTATGATTACTATGGCGTGCTGTCAGAGCTCGACGCTTGCCGAACAGTTCAGACACGGTGTGCGTCAGTTCTGTCTCCGACTTACCACAAGCAAAATCACAAAGAAGATAGTTTTCTGCCACAGCGTAATCACAGGGGTTTCTCTGGAGGGTGAGCTTAAGGAGCTGCGTAAGGCGATGGACGAAAATCCGTCCGAGTTCGTGATTCTTGATGTCCGTGAGTACGGTGACGAGAAGCTGGGGCCGATTACATTCAGATATCGTGCCGACCCGAAGGAGGTTGACCTGCTTTTTGAAAAATATCTTGGCACATCGGAATATGCGCTGACCGAATTTGAAGATATAAGAGACGTAACAATGGGCGATATCAGAAAATCGGGCAAAAGATTTATGATAATCAATGAGGAAAAGAAATACAGGTACAGCGTGAACTGCGGTTATAAAAATCCGTGGTCGCCCGAACGTCACGGCAGACTTGCGCCGACTTTTGTCGAGCGTGCGACAGAGGTTTTTGACAGCGAGGAGAAGGACGGAATCTTTGTTCTCCAGACTCAGCAGACGGCAGGCTTTGGCACTGAGGTAAAGCTTGCACCGCCGAACAAGCTGGATAAGATTATCAAGCCGTACTATCCGAGAATTTTTGAGATAATAAAGAGCAACCCGAAATATCTTTCGCTTGTCAATGTTGTTTCAAGCGATTTTATGGCAGAGAATGACTATAAAATTAAATTGATTCTTGAGCTGAATCTGTATAAAAATAATGTGGCGGAAGTTGAAAAAATGCGTGAGATAATCGGCTGAGGCTCGTCATCGGCAAAGCCCTGCCATTCTTCGTCACAAGCTCCTGTGACGTTGACTGTTTTGTGAACAATATCAACCGCAAAACGGTACAGAGCTTCGGGTGAAATAATTCACAAAAAGCATAATAAAATTTTTTCAAAAAATTTTAAAAAACACTTGATTTTTTGTCCGCACGGTGCTATAATACTTGAGCATTAAGAAATGCGCTGCTAGCTCAGCTGGATAGAGTGTTTGGCTACGAACCAAAAGGTCAGGGGTTCGAATCCCTTGCAGCGCGCCAAAAGAACAGTTATCGCTTTTGCGGTGGCTGTTTTTTTATTTTATGTACGTTGATTCGAGGGATTCGAACAAGGAAGGAGCAGGCGAAGCCTGCGGAAGAAAACAGTCCGGCGGACTGTTTTCGCTGACGCGGCAACGAGCGAAGCGAGGCGATAGCACGGCAGTGCGGGACAAAATCCCTTGCAGCGCGCCAAAAGAACAGTTATCGCTTTTGCGGTGGCTGTTTTTTTTTGCTCTGTACCATTTTCAGTTAATATGGCACATGATAAAGAACGGCAAAAAGCTGAAATCGTGTCATTCTGAGGAGCTTGCGACGAAGAATCTCATATAATCGGAAGCAGAGATTCTTCACTTCGTTCAGAATGACATGGCTTTAAAGAACAGAGATAAGCGTGGACTGCCAATGTTATCAACTTTTAAACAGTACAGAGCCATTTTATTTTTAATAAAATCAAATTAAATCCTTTTTCCTATTGACTTATATTTTTTATAGTCTATAATCTGCTTAAAAGTTTACAAGGGGGGATAAATATGTGTGAACTTATAAACGGAATATTTCCTGAAAAATTCAGGGAAGAATACGACAGAGTTTTTAAAGCAGAAAAACCGCTTTTTACAGTTGTCGGCGATCTCGCAATCAAGGGCGGATATTCAGACAGCGCCGTCTGCGTTACGAAAGAAAAAATCTATGCCTTTGATGAGAGCTTTACCGAACACGTTTTTTCTATCGGGATTAAGGATATCAAAAAAACGAAAGTAAAAAGAATGTACGGTAACGCAATTTTCTTTGCCGAAACTGTTGACGGCAAAAAAATCCGGCTGATGCGCTTTACCTTTGCAAGCGCAAATGTTGCTGACGCCGCAAGCGATTTTATCAACGCAGTTGTCGAGGAGGGTTACAGCGACGAACTCATTTATGCCGTAGAGAACACATATGAAAAACAACGCTCATTCTGCCCGAAATGCGGCAGAAAGCTACAGTCACCGAACGCAGAATGTCTTAATTGTAAAGGCAAAGGCAAAATGTTCACAAAGTTTGCGAAATACGCTCTGCCTTATAAAACAAAGCTTATTATCTGTATGCTGCTCTCGGTTTTCACAACAGGCATGGCGCTTATACCGCCGTACATAACGGGATATATGGTTGACAAGGTTCTTCCGTCGGGTCAGAGCTCTATGCTGATTCGTATGATACTTGTTCTTCTTGGCGTTTACATCCTGCAATACACCGTTTCCGCTTACAGAGCCTATCTTTTAAGACTTACGGGCGATAAAATCGTACTCGGTCTGAAGAAGGATATCTATGAAAAAGCGCAGTATCTGCCAATGAGCTTTTATGACAAAACTTCGACAGGCTCGGTTATCAACAGAGTTAATTCCGACACAGCTGTTATTCAGAATTTTGTAATGAAGCTCACGCAGGAGGCGGTAGTTCAACTGTTCACGCTTGTAGGCATTCTGGTCATCATGATTTGTCTTAACTGGAAGCTGACGCTGTTCTCGCTCGTGCCGATTCCGCTTGTTGTAATGATTGGCAGACTGTTCGGCAAAAAAATAGGTCCGAGATATATGAGAATATGGAGACGAAGCACAGCTATATCAACTCTGCTTGCCGACACCGTTCCGGGCATAAGAGTTGTCAAAGCGTTTACAAATGAAAAAAGCGTTGTCAAAAAGTTTGACGCGTACTGTGACGCATGGCTCGAGGAGGACACATCGGTCGCAAAAATATCCGGTATTTTTCCTCAGCTTATGACATTCCTTGTCACCTGCGGCACACTCATCATATGGTTCTCGGGCGGCTCGTTTATTATTTCGGGTGCGGATGGATTTTCGGTAGGTCTTCTTGTTTCGTTTGTTTCGTACGCAAGTATGTTCTACACACCGATAAATTTCTTTGCGAATCTCAATGACGTTTATCAGAACACGCTTGCTTCCGCAGAAAAAATCCTTGATATTCTTGATGCTGAGCCCGAACACGATTTCGGTAAAAACACAAATACCGAAAGAATAGAAGGTAAAATCGAATTCAGAAATGTCAATTTCTCATTCGACCGTTCAAAGAAGGTTTTAAGTAATATCAACCTCACAATTGAACCCGGTGACATTGTCGGTATTGTCGGAACAACAGGCTCGGGCAAGTCAACGCTTATCAACCTCATAATGCGTTACTATGACGATTACGAGGGAGAAATCCTGATTGACGGCAAGAATCTTCGTGAGATTGATATGTCATATTACAGAAGTCAGATAGGCTTTGTTCAGCAGGAGCCGATGATGTTCAAGGATACCGTTTTCAACAACATCGCTTACGGTACACCGAACGCTCATGTTGAGCAGGTTCTCAGAGCGGCGGACGTTGCCAACGCTCACGGATTTATTTCCCGACTTCCCGACAGCTATGATACAATGCTCGGTGAAAGAGGTATCGGCGTTTCAGGCGGCGAGAAGCAGAGAATTTCTATTGCCCGTGCTGTTATGAAAAATCCGTCAATCCTTATTTTTGACGAAGCCACGGCTGCCGTTGACTCTGAAACAGAGCATCTCATACAGGAGGCAATAGAAAGACTTATCAGAGGCAGAACAACGCTTATGATTGCTCATCGACTTTCAACTCTCAGAAACGCAAACAAGATTGTCGTAGTCGACAAGGGCGAAATTATTGAGTGCGGAACTCCGCAGGAGCTTATGGCTCTTAAAGGAAAATATTACAAGCTCATACAGATTCAGAGCATGGGCGAAAAGCTTCAGGCAAAGAAAAAAGAAGAAAACTTTGAATGAGAGGTGAACTGAATGATAAATTATATTGACGGCAGTGAGATAAAAATAACCGAAAACGACGGCATTTTTGTTGACGTTCAGTTCTACGGCTCGGACGAAAAGCTCATCGGGCTTGAACCTCACAGATTGTTCCCCCGAAGCGGCGGAAACAAATATGTTGCGCTTTTAAACTCGGAGGGCGAGCAGCTTGCTATAATCCGTGACACAGCGAATCTCATGCCCGAATCGAGAAAAGTAATTGAGAGCGCGCTTGAGGAATACTATATGATACCGAGGATAACCCGTTTTATTGAAATGACAGAAAAATTCAAAATCTGGATGTGGACAGCGGAAACGGATCACGGTGTTATAAAATTTGAAATTCGTAACCATATGACAGCGGTTAAGCCCCTTTATGACGGCCGAGTGCTGATTATAGATGCGAACGACAACAGATATGAAATTCCCGATTACCGCAAGCTCGACAAACGCAGCAGAAAAATGCTTGAACCCAAACTGTAATAAAAGGAGATTGATTTTATGAAACTTATACTTGCAATCGTTAATAACGAGGATTCCGCGGTGGTAGCTTCCGCTCTTACAAAAGAAAACTTTATGGTGACCAAGCTGTCAACCACGGGCGGATTTCTTATGGTCGGCAACACAACATTTCTTATCGGTACAGACGAAAAAAATGTTCAGCGTGCGAAAGATATAATCAAAAAGTATTCAAACACAAGAACGCACAGCGCACCTACAACCGAATCCTTCGGCAGAGGCTTTGACGAGGGTGCGTTACAGCACGAGGTTCCCGTCGGCGGCGCAACGGTTTTTGTTCTCGGCGTTGATGAGATGGAGAAATACTGATAAAGCAAAAGGGATTTAAGGCTATCCGAAACTCGGATATAAACCTTAAATCCCTTTTTTGATGGCTTTGTACCGCCTCATTAAAGCCGTGTTATTCTGAAAAATCTCAGCTTTGAATCAGAGCTTCTTATGCGGCAATCTTTTCCTTTTCGGGAGCTTTCTTTTCGTCAAAAATTGAAGTGTAGTTGATGAGGAAAAGAACTACATAAACTGCCCACATCGGAAGATTTTCGATAAGTCCGTCCTTGCCGATTGCAACAAGCAGAACAAGCATTGCTGCGAGAATTGCGGAGAACGCGAAGAAAACAACAATAAACTTTTTGTTCTTTCTCTTGAATGCCATTGAGAAGAGGAACATTACAACGGGAGCGGCTGCCGCAAATGCGAACACAAGTGCGCCGACCCAGTGCGACATACATCTGAGTGATGTGAGAACAAGCTCTTCACCGAATGACGGCACATTGATTGTGATAAACAGAGCCGCACATCCGACAGAACCCGAGATAACGCCGAGACGGTTTTTGTAATCGAACTTGTTATACATAAGCATAACGTTTGTGAATACAGCAAGCGTTGAGAATACGCCCCATCCGCGGAACTCCCACGGGAAGTCAAGACCGATCATACTTGCGGTATAGATTGTGGGGTCTTTCAGGAAGCCGTACCATGTGATGAACGCACAGCCGAAAACAAGAGCGATAAGCGAAAAAGCCTTTGCACCCTTGCCGACAGGACTGTAAAGATATTTCTTTATATAAACGGCGAAAAGTGCCATGCAGATGACAGAGACAACAACCCAGACAGGGTAGAGCCACTCTCTGCCAATCATGCCTGTGATATCGGTGTGTGTAACGGGAGCGAGAACGCCGTCAACCATTTCGTCAACTGTTCTTGAACCCTCGGTTGCGTATTTGATGAGAACAATTTTGTTCATAAAGAACGTCATCCAGATTGCGTATGCGGCGGTGAATATGCCCCACATAATCGCATAGCCTTTCGGCATTTTTTCGTTTTTTAATCTCATAAAAAACTCCTCCTTTGAGCTTAATTATAACTGATTGTTTTTTACATTACAATAGTTTTTATCTGAATTTGTAAAGTTCTTCGCACAGCGTGCCGAGCTCTTCCATTGTCAGACTTTCCGCTCTGACGGTTGAGGGCAGACCTGCGGCTTCAATTGCGGAAATTACATCGGGCTTCGGAATGCCTGTGCCTGCGCTGATTCCGTTTGAGGCTGTCTTTCTTCGCTGACTGAACGCAGCCTTGACCATACGGAAGAAAAATTTTTCGTCGCTGACAGCAATCGGCGCATCCTGCCGTATATCAAGCCTGATAACAGCACTGTCGACATTCGGTGACGGCATAAACGAGCCTCGCGAAACGTCAAAAAGCTTGTTTGCCTCTGCGTAGAAGCTTACGGCAACCGTAACGGCGCCCGAATCACGGCTTCCGACCTCGGCACAAAGTCTTTGCGCGGCTTCCTTCTGAACCATAACCGTAACCGATTCAATATTCAGCCTGCTTTCGAGCAGAAGCATGATAACGGGAGATGTAATATAATAGGGGAGGTTTGCACAAACTACAACAGGCATATCACCGAATTCCTCTTTGAGTATTTCGTGAAGATTTACCTTAAGAATATCGCCGTGGATGATTTTTACGTTGTCAAATTCGGCGAGCGTTTCGTCAAGAATCGGAAAAAGTCTGTCGTCAAGCTCAATGCACACAACCTTGTCGGCACGCTTCGCAAGCTCCGCTGTCAGAACGCCTATGCCTGTTCCGATTTCGATAACTCCGACGCCCTCTCTCGCTCCGCCTTCTTCTGCGATTCGGGGGCAGACAGAGGGATTGATAATGAAATTCTGACCCAGCGCCTTTGAAAATGTGAAGCCGTGGCGGCTGAGAATGCTTTTAATAACACCTATATCAGATAAATTGTTCATAATAACCTCTTTTAATGTTGCATTTTTTCAAAAATGATTATATAATATACTTTCAATAATAATACATTATTAGCAGTAATTTGTCAATCGGGGGAATACTAATGAAAGTTTTGGTTACAGGCGGAGCAGGATATATCGGTTCTCATACCTGCGTAGAATTGCTGAACGCAGGTCACGAGGTTGTAATTGCCGATAATTTCTATAACAGCTGTCCCGAAGCTCTTAACAGAATCAGGGAGCTTACAAACAGGGATTTTGCATTCTATGAGTGCGATATCAGAGACAGAGCGATGCTTGACAAAATTTTTGCTGAGAATAAAATTGATGCCGTTATCCATTTTGCAGGACTTAAGGCTGTTGGCGAGAGCGTAAGCAAGCCGATAGAGTATTACGATAATAATATCGGTTCGACCCTTACACTCTGCGAGGCTATGCGTGATGCAGGATGTAAGAAGCTTGTTTTCAGCTCATCTGCAACTGTTTACGGAATGAACAATCCGTCACCGCTCAAGGAGGATATGCAGATTGGCGGTACAACCAATCCCTACGGCACAACAAAGTATATGATTGAGCTCATTCTTCAGGATATCTGCAAGGCTGACAGCGAATGGAGCGTTGCGCTTCTGCGTTATTTCAATCCTATCGGCGCACACGAGAGCGGACGAATCGGCGAAAACCCGAACGGTATTCCGAACAACCTTATGCCTTATGTCACTCAGGTTGCAGTCGGTAAGCTCGAATGTCTGAGCATATTCGGCAACGATTATGACACACCAGACGGAACAGGCGTGCGTGATTATATTCACGTTGTTGACCTGGCTTTGGGACACCTTAAGGCTGTTGAAAAGGTTATGTCAAGCAAGGGTGCGCTTGTATACAATCTCGGCACAGGCAAGGGCTACAGCGTTCTTGATATCGTAAATGCTTTTGAAAAGGCAAGCGGTGTTAAGGTCAATTATAAAATCGCGCCCAGACGTGAGGGCGACCTCGCAACGTGCTACTCCGACCCGACAAAGGCATATGAGGAGCTTGGCTGGAGGGCTGAGCGAGGCATTGAGAAGATGTGCGAGGACTCATGGAGATGGCAGAAGAACAATCCGAAGGGATATTGATTTATGGAATTTTATGAAAACAGTCAGGAGCCTGAGGTTGCGGTGCTTGTCGGCGTCGACTTCGGAACATATAATGCCGAGGTTTCCATTGATGAGCTTGAAGAGCTTGCACGCACAGCGGGCGCAGTTGTTGCGGCAAAGATAATTCAGAAGCGTGACAAGCCTGACTCGGCGACATATATCGGCAGCGGCAGACTTCAGGAAGTCAAGGAGTTTGCCGAGGCTAATGACATTGACCTGCTGATTTTTGACGGCGAGCTTACTCCGTCACAGCAGAGGAATATTGAAAACGAAACAGATGTAAGAGTTATTGACAGAACAACTCTTATTCTCGATATTTTTGCCGCACGGGCAAGAAGCGGCGAGGGCAAGATTCAGGTCGAGCTTGCGCAGCTTAAGTATTCGCTTCCCCGACTCGGCGGAAAGGGTACGGAGCTTTCACGTCTGGGCGGCGGTATAGGCACAAGAGGACCCGGTGAGAGCAAGCTTGAAAGCGACCGCCGTCACATCCGCAGACGTATTCAGAGCCTCGAGGAGGAGCTTGTTGAGATTGCCAAGCGCAGAGAAAATCTTCGTGCAAGGCGAGCCAAGGACGGTGTTGAAACGGTCGCAATTGTCGGCTATACCAATGCGGGCAAGTCAACTCTTATGAACGCTCTGACAAATGCGGGTGTGCTTGCCGAGAACAAGCTGTTTGCCACGCTTGACCCGACATCGCGCGCTCTGACTCTGCCCGACGGACGAAGCGTTATGCTTATCGACACGGTAGGACTTGTGCGCCGGCTTCCGCATCACCTTGTTGAAGCGTTCCATTCAACGCTTGAGGAAGCCGCCAATGCATCGGTTATCCTCAATCTCTGCGATGCCTCGGACCCGTGCTGTACGGAGCATCTCGCTATCACACAGCAGCTGCTTGAAGCGCTCGGATGCGGTTCAAAGCCGATTATTTCCGTGCTGAATAAATGCGACCTCTGCGACGGAAACTTTGTTCTGCCGTCACAGGGCAAGTTTATTATGATATCCGCAATCAACGGCGTAGGACTTGACCGACTGCTTGCGAGTATTCAGCTTGCGCTTCCGCTGACACGAAAGAAAGCGGAAATGCTTATTCCGTATACAGACGGCGGACTTGTGAACTTTATCCGTGAGGACGGCGTACTGATTCAGGAGGACTACCGCCCCGACGGAATTTATATTAAGGCGGTAATGGACATCCGCTTCCTCGAAAAGCACAAGGATTATATTATCGGATAATTGAAAAGGTATATAAAAAAACTTCCTTATCACCTTTGCGGATAAGGAAGTTTTACTGTTATCTGAGCTTGTTATCCTTAAGAAGCTTGTTGATTTTCTCTGCGGGGTCAAGAAGCTCGCTTAATGATGTATCGTGGTTAAGTGTGTCAATCATATAGGAGATGTACTTTGAAAGGTCAACCTCGATGTACCACTCTCTTGTCTTAAGCTCGGGACGGCGGTAAACAACATTTGTTGTGAATACACGGTAGATTGTGCCGTCTTCATAAGCCTTGTCAAAGCCCTCAACGCCGTTGCAGAAAAGACCGAAGGCTGAGAAGATATAGATACGGTTCGCCTTGAGCTCCTTAAGCTTTGTAGCAACCTCAATCATTGATTCGCCTGATGAAATCATATCGTCAACAATGATAACATCCTTGCCTGCGACATTGTCGCCGAGGAATTCGTGAGCGATAATCGGGTTTCTGCCGTCAACAATTTTAGAATAATCACGGCGCTTGTAGAACATACCGAGGTCAACACCGAGAACTGTTGAATAGTAGATACATCTTGACATACCGCCCTCATCGGGGGAGATAATCATAAGCTTGTCCTTATTGAGATTAAGGTCGTCAATGTTTCTTACCATTGCCTTAATCATCTGATAAGCAGGAGAAACGCTTTCAAAACCGCAAAGGGGAATTGCGTTCATAACTCGGGGGTCGTGAGCGTCAAACGTGATGATGTTCTCAACACCCATTGATGAAAGCTCCTGAAGCATCATAGCGCAGTCAAGAGATTCACGGCTTGAACGCTTGTGCTGTCTGCCCTCGTAAAGCATCGGCATAATAACGGAGATTCTCTTTGCCTTGCCTTCGATTGCGCTGATTGCACGCTTGATGTTTGCAAAGTGAGCGTCGGGGCTCATCGGAACATCCATGCCGTACATTTTGTATGTTACACCGTAGTTGAATACGTCGCAAAGGATGAAGATATCATAGCCTCTGACTGTCTGGTTAAGAGCAGCCTTTCCTTCGCCTGTACCGAAACGGGGGAAGTTGATATCAACAATGTAGGTCTGCTTCTCATAGCCTGCAAATGCAAGTGTGTTTTTGTGCTCGCTGTTGCGCTGAAAACGCCACTTGATAAGATAATTATCAATCTTCTGTGCAAGCTCTTCACATCCGGGGAGAGCAATGATGCCAAGCTGACCGACGGGAATGGTGTTGTAATTTGGTTCGTTTCTCATTTTACATTATCCACCTTTATGATATAAAGTTCCTTATTATTTTACTATAATTGTTGAAAGTTTTAAAGAGAAAACCTCGAAAATCAGAGAAAAATATAATTCCGATTTCGAGGTTTTATTTGTTTACTTTATACAAAACTGTGCTCAACATTTATAACTGCGAAACAGTAATCATACTTTTCGCGCAATTTGCCTGAAATTTCGGCAATAAGCTCGTCACGACCCTTGCTGTATCTGTGCGGAACAACGAGGTCGAAAATTACGTTTGTGTGTGTCGGACCCTCAACAATTCTGAAATCGTGCAGAGTGAGCTTTTCGTCAATGCTTCTGATGATTTCAACGCAGACAGCCTTAAGCTCCGTAACACGCTCGTTGTTTGTTTCAATCGGGTCATAGTGAATTGTCATCTGAATGCCGAGGTCTTTATATATATCCTGCTCGATATTGTCGATAATATCGTGACCGAGCATAATGTCAAAATCTGACGGCATCTCAACGTGAATACTGCCGAAAAATCTGTCGGGACCGTAGTTGTGAAGCATAAGGTCGTGAATACCTGCGACGTGCTCATAGGAGAGAACTTTTTTCTGAATTTCTTCAACGGTTTCCTTTGTAGGAGGCTCACCGATAAGCGCGCCGAGAGTTTCCTTGAAAATCTCAAAGCCTGCCTTAAGAACGAAGCCGGCAACGATAATACCGAGCCATCCGTCAATATGAAGCTGAGGATAGAAGTTTGAAAGAATGAGTGAAACAAGTGTTACGCTTGTAGCGGCAATATCGCTCAGACTGTCAGCAACAACCGCTGACATAGCAGGGGAGTTGATTTTTCTGCCCAGACTGCGGTTGAAAAGCGCAAGCCAGAGCTTACCGAGAATAGACACGCCGATGATGATTGCGCCTGTAAGGTTAAACGATACATCCTCGGGATTGCGGATTTTGTCAACCGACTGCATAGCAAGCTCAAAGCCCATAAACAGAACGATGAACGAAACAATCATAGCGGTGATGTATTCAATTCTGCCGTGACCGAAGGGGTGATCCTCGTCTGCAGGTCGGCTTGACATCTTGAAGCCGAAAACCGTAACGGCGGATGAGCCTGCGTCTGAAAGGTTGTTTACAGCGTCGGCAGTAATAGCAATACTGTTGGTAACCGTGCCGACAAAGAACTTTGCAAGGCACAGAATTACGTTCATAACAATACCGGCAACGCCGCTGAGAATACCGTACTGACCGCGAACCTTCGGGTCGTTGATATTATCCTTATCCTTGATAAAAAGCTTTACGATTAAGTCTGTCATTTTTTACGCCTCTTTTATTTATCAATATGAACATCAAGCTGATTGTAGGGGATGGTGATTCCGTTTTTGTCGAACGCAAGCTTGACTTCTTCCTGAATCTGAAAATATGTTTCCCAGTATTTATCACTCTCACACCATGTCATAAGAGTGATGCCCACGCCGCTTGCACCGTGCTCACTGACACCGACAATCGGCTTCGGATTTTTGATTACGTTTGAGTTGCTTGTTGCAACATTCAGCAGAACCTTCTTCGCCTTTTCGATATCATCATCATAACCGATAAAGAACAGCGAATCAATTCGGATTGTACCCTGATGAGAGTAGTTGATAAGGTTCTTTGTTGTCACGTTGAGATTAGGCACAACAACGGTTTTGTTGTCGTTCGTGATAAGCGTTGTATACATAAAACGTATTTCCTTAACCTTACCCTGAACGCCGTCAATTTCAACATAGTCACCGCTCTTAAACGGCTTGTTGAACATAATCTGCACACCGCCCGCAAACTGAGCAATGCTGTTCTGAAGACCGAGACCTGCGGTGATACCTGCGGCACCGATTGCGGTTACAAACGAGTTGATGCTGATGCCAATCTGCTCAAGCGCGATAACGGCAACCACGATTTTCAGCAGAATTACAACCGAACGCTGAAGAAATCTGTGCATTGAGTGGTCAACGTTTCGTCTTGTAAGAAGCTTTACAAGAAGCTCGCCGATTCTGTTTGCAAGCCAGAATCCGATAACAATAATAAGTAAGAAGGTGATTATATGCGGAAGCGCGTTCATAATCTTATCGGGAAGATTTTCAAAGCTCCAGTCCTTTAAGCTCTGTATAAAATTACTCATTTTGCCACCCCGATTATTTAATGCGTTTAATCTGATTTATTGCGTCAAATTCGCCGAGAAGAACAAGCTTGATGTCATTGCTTATACGGTAATCAGCGGAAACGGAAACATTGACTCTGTCGCCCTTTTTGACAGCGATAATATTTACATTGTATTTGTTTCTGACGTTAAGCTCACGCACTTCTCTGCCGACCCACGATTTCGGCGGAGCGATTTCAATAATGCTGAATTCGTCCGAAAGCTCAATGAATTCAAGAAAATTCGGAGAGGTGAGTGAACGTGCCGTCTTTTCGGCAACGTCACGCTCGGGCTGAATAACCTTGTTTGCGCCGAGCTTTTCAAGAATCTCACGGTGCGTGCTGTCGTGCGCCTTGCAGATAACATATTTAACACCGAGAGAAATAACGTTCATTGTGATAAGAACGGAGGATGCAAAGTTTGTACCGAGTGCAACAATAACGCAGTCACACTCGTCAACACCGAGACGGCGCAAATCCTCCTTGTTCTTACAGTCGGCTGTAACCGCACGTGTAACATCGTCGGCGATGCTGTTGACAAGCTCTTCGTGCACGTCAATGGCGATTACATCCGCACCGCTTTTATAAAGACTTCTGGCAATGCTTGAACCGAAACGGCCAAGACCGATTACTGCATATGATTTCATAAAACTTCTCCTTCTTAACCTATAAGCAGATTTGTATCAGCATATTTAATGCTGCTTGCGGACTTTTTACCCTGAAGAAAACCGAGACTGATTGTCAGTATTCCGACACGTCCGAAATACATATAAACAATCATCAGAAGCTGTGCGGAAACGCTCAGCGAAGTGGTGATACCCGTTGTAAGACCGACGGTAGCAATCGCCGATATCGCTTCATACAATCCGTCAGTAAAGCTGACAGGGGAGGTGGCGCAGATAAATACGCCGCCGAAAAACGCTAAAAATACCATAATTCCGAAAACAGTCAGCGCGTTGAGTATCTGACTTTCGGGTATTGTACGGTAGAAAATATGTACGTTCTTTTTGCCTCGCAGCTTTGCCCACAGGAAGAGAACAAGCACAATAAAGGTAACTGTTTTAAGACCGCCTGCGGTTGAGCCTGAGCTGCCGCCGATTATCATAAAGAACATTGTAATTGCTTTGCCCGCGTCGGTCAGACCGCCCTGGTCAATTCCCGCGAAGCCTGCGGTTCGGGCTGTAGCGGACTGAAAAAATCCCGCCTTAAGCTTATCGGGAACAGACATACCGCCGAGTGTCAGCGGATTGTTCCATTCGGCAAGACATATCAGCACAGCGCACAGAACTAAAAGCACAGCGGTTGTAATCATAACGAGCTTGGTATAAACGCTCCATTTTTTCGGTGAACGCAGACGGAAAATCTCATCCCATACGAGGAATCCGATACCGCCGAAAACAATAAGAAAGGAGAGCGTGAAAACAACAACCGAATCTGTTCCGTAAAGCATTATGCTGCTGCCTGCCTGCTTGAAGCCGAGAATGTCAAAGCCTGCGTTGCAGAAGGCGGAAACAGAATGGAAAACTCCGAGCTCGATTGATTTCAGCAGACTGAACTCTGACATAAAACGAAGCGTAAGAAGCACAGCTCCGATAAGCTCAGCACCGAGACTGAAAAAGAGCATTTTTTTCTGAACACGCACAGCGTCATTCATATCGTCAGCACCGACAGTAAATGCGATGGCGAGACGTTCGCTCATGCTGACTTTTTTACGCAGCAGGAAAATAACGGAGGAGGCAAAGGACATAAATCCGAGACCGCCGATTTCAATAAGCGAAAGAATAACAGCCTGACCGAAGCCGCTCCATTGTGTCCACGTATCGGCAAGAGCAAGACCTGTTACGCAGGTTGCCGAGGTCGCTGTAAACAATGCGGTTCTGATGCCGCAGGAAGCTCCGCTTCTCGAAGCGAACGGAAGACACAGCAGGGCAGAGCCGACAACAATAATTATAAAGAAAACAAGAGCGATAATCTGACCGATATTGGACGGGCGCCGCTTTTTTATCTGTTTTTTTCTGTCGCTCAAATCATCACTTCCAAAAATAATCAAAATTATTTCTATTATATCCAAACTGTAAAGTTATGTCAATGTGAAAAAGACGAATTATAACTTACATCAATAAGGAAAGTGAATTTGTGACGGATTTAAAGTATAAATTATATGAATCTACCGTTGGTAGAGTGACTTTTTAACAAATCAGGTGTATAATTAATATCCACTGAATAACCCCAAAGCCCGCATAACACTGTACTTTACAAG
>JAKSQO010000041.1 GCA_024404095.1 Clostridia bacterium
TTTCCCACCCCCGGTAGAACCGGGGGTTTATTTCCACGCATGAATGCACCAATAAAGCGAAAGACCTCGGATTTTCCGAGGTCTTTCATTTTGAAGGGATTATGAAAAAGATTTCAGGTGCAAGTCGTTCTCTGACCTTGCACCTGTATTATAACCTGTGAATTTTAAAAATAAAACAATGTTTAATGAACAATCTGTGAAGTTTTTAATGCCTTCGGAATATTCAGAAGAGCTATCATTATAATCGGAAAAACTGTGCAGACAAGGAGTCCGCATTTGAGCGGATTAAAACCAAGTGTGCTGTTTTCGATTAAATCAGACACGATACCCGCTGTCCACGGACCGAGTGAGCAGCCGATATCCCCGAACATTGCAAGCATTGCAAACATCGGTGTACCGCCTTTTGGAAAATGCTTTGCGGAAAGGCTGAACACTCCCGGCCACATGAGCGCAACCGAAAGGCCGCAGATTGCACAGCCTATAAGCGGTGCTGCTGAGCCGGGACAGAAGGACGCGGTAATATAAGACGCTGCACACAATGCGGCACTGACGCTTAAAGCCTTTCTGATATCCAGCCTGTCACCGATAAAGCCGTAAGCTACTCTGCCCGAAGCCATAAGCAACGCAAACATACACGGACCGAGCAGGTCGCCTGTAAGCTTGCTGACGTGCAGGCTGTTTTCGGCAAAGGTCGATGCCCATTGCGCCAGAGCAATTTCGCTTGCACCTGAGCAGACCATAAGTAAAGCGAATATAATGAATACAGGTTCTTTCAGTATTTCGCTCGTTTTCATTTCGTTTTCGCCTTCGGGGACAGGAGGGAAAATCGGAACTCTTGCAAATGCAAAGATATTAACAAACGGAATCAATGCCCAGATGAACGGAATGAACCACCAGTTTTCGCTGCCAGCGAATTTAATTATGAAGGTTGTAACAAGAACAACAACGGCCTGACCCCAGCAGTAGAAGGAGTGAAGCAGACTCATCTGACCCGATTTGTTGTCAAGCGGAAGCCCCTCAATAATCGGACTTATAAGCACCTCAATCAGACCGCTTCCGGTTGCGTAAATTATAACAGGAATAATCAGACCGACATAATGGTGACTCATTGCGCGCGGAAGAATTCCGAGAAGTATCAGACCTGATGAAGCGCAGATGTGGGCAAGAATTACAGAAGTTCGGTAACCGAGCTTTGGAATTATCTTAACCGAAATAACATCAACAAAAATCTGGGTTACGAAGTTCAGCAGGATAAGCCAGCTGATGCTTTTGTAACTCAGACCGAATTCTTTTTGAAAGATTACATAGAACAGGGGAGCTAAATTATTAACAATCGCCTGCACAA
Organism: Clostridia bacterium; assembly: GCA_024404095.1. Classification (GTDB taxonomy): domain Bacteria; phylum Bacillota; class Clostridia; order Oscillospirales; family Acutalibacteraceae; genus CAG-488. Next base: position 1,346 of record JAKSQO010000041.1, read on the forward strand.
AGTACCCTGTGTAGCAGGCGATTTTGGTTGAAGTATATTTCTCAGTCGTCATTATACATTTCTTCATTTTCTTTATTTTCGTCTTTCCAGTACCACCAGCGAAGCTTCTTCGGGTCAGGCTTCGGAGTGTTGGCAAAATATACAGCCGCTCTCATTTCGTAAAGGATAACCTTGTCGGCAACTCCGCCGCTTTCAACGCAGTAGTCAAGATAGAAATTATCGCCCTCTTTACCGATAAGCTGAGCTGTTTCGGAAATTTCAAGTACGCGAAAAGCCTCTTTAGCTTCTGCTGTCAGAAACTCAAGAGAATCAATCGATGTATTCTTAGGTGTTTTATCTTTTTTCTTGAAAAACATATAATCACACTCCCATACAATAAATATAGCATATGCTTTCTGAAATGTAAAGTGAAAAAGGGAGTCAATCGACTCCCTTTGACATTAGTTCCATGTGAAGGAAACAGAGCATGTTGTACGGTTAACTGTATAGTTCTTACCGTATTCGTACTTGATTGCACGTGTTTTCTTGGTTGCGTTGTGTTCAACCTCGTTACACTTTTTAAGACCTTCAATGAATGCATCCATCATTGCCTCGTCCTTGAATGTGAGCATTGAGTCAACTGTAAGTGCCTGCGGAGTGTCATATGTGAAGCCCCAGTTCTCAAGCATACCGGGAACAAAGCCTGTAAGCCACCATGAATACTGCTGCTTACGGGCAAAGAGGAGTCTGCCGTCTCTGTAAAGGCTGAGGCTCATCTTAATAAGCATATCATCGTCAGCGCACTTGAAGTACTTTCTGCCCTTATCGTCAACAAGGAATGATCCGTCATCGAAGTCACGGTAGTAAAGACCGATTTCGCATCCGATAAGAACCCAGCCGTACTGACCCTTCCAAAGCTGAATCATCCATTCTTTGCCGTCATAGTTGAAGAAGATACGTGATGTATCATACCAGATAACACCGAACGGAGCGGCATAGTCATATATATATGTATAGCCGAAGTTTCTCTGCCATGAGTTAAGAGAAGCATAGAAAACATTCTCGGTAGCATCGTATGAGAAACCGAGAAGACCTGAACCGTCCTTGTTTGTAACTCGACCTGTTGCAGGGTCATACCAGAAATCACCGTAGATGCTTACAAGCTCGCTTGAAACGTTGCCGCTTGCGGGGAACTTGTTGATTTTACCTACCGAGTAGTGAAGAACATAGAGTGCGTCAGTTGAATTGATGTTTCCGTCACCGTTAACGTCAGCGGCTGCTGTTTCAGCTGCGCTGAGCTTTTCTTCACCTGTTGCGAATCGGATAATCATAAGTGCGTCAAAAGAGTTTACCGCACCGTCGCTGTTTGTGTCACCGAGCTGATTTGCTGCGGCAGATGAGCTGAATGAGTAGCAGGCGAAAATACCTGCAACAATTGAAAGTGCAAGAAATGCCGAAAGAATCTTTTTGGCTGTTTTCATTTGTCTTCCTCCTTACTGAAATTAAAATCCTTTAATCGAGCCGACTGAATACTGAAGAACAAGAAGCGCATCGTAGGAATTGATGTTTTTGTCTTTGTTTACATCAGCAAGTCTTGCGGCTGAATAATCTAAAGTTACAATTCCTGTTGCGTGACGGAGAATAACAAGTGCGTCAGCGGAGTTTATCTGACCGTCCTTTGTTGCGTCACCGAGTGCAAACGGATTTGTTGCAGCGAATGTTACGGGGAATGATGCGCGTTTTCCGCAGAAGGTTGCATCAAGAGCTGCATCACCCGGCATAATATAAGCGGTATTTTCAGGTACTGACCATCCGATTAACTGATTGTCGGGATAGCTGAGTGTCTTTGATGTACCGTCTGTATATTTTACCTTAATGCTCAGACCTGTGAGATTGCATGAAGTGAACTCAACGTCACCGAGCGGTCCGGAATTCCAGTCAAGACCCTTGACAAAAACTGTGTTTGACGGGGGAGTGACGATGCTAATGCTGTCAACTTCAACAAAATTGATTGTTGTTGTTGCGTATCCCGAAAAGTCATCGCAGTAAATTTTGATTGTGTTTTTCCCGGCGACCCATTTGCCTGATGAAGGCTGACAGTACATATTAGGCCATTTTGAAACCTGGTATGCAACTTGCTTTTTACCGTTTGAAAGAACAGTACCTGCAAGGTCGGGTGTGTGGATAACGGAAACTGTTTTATCTTTTGAATAAGACCAGTCAATTCCCTGATAGAACGAACGGTTTGTCGGCTGCTTGATAATTGTCAGCGTTTCCGCAAAGGACATAACCGACAGACAGGAAAATGCCAGGATTACAGCCATAAAAAGGCTGAACGCAATTTTAAATTTACTTTTAATCATTCCTAAAATCCTCCCTGTAATTTCACATATATTGTTATTATAATGTATAAAACGTCTGTTGTCAATTACATTATAGGTTATTATTTCGACAAATATTTCCGAAATATGCTTATTGACAAACATCAAGGTTTGGTATATAATCAATGCAAAATAGTATGGATATATGTATAACTGCGCATTTCAGGAGTGATTACATGAAAAATGCAGCAAAAAAAATGGTTTCCGTACTTCTTTCTGCAATTATGGCAGGCAGTTTCGCAACTGCTTCTTTTGCCGCAGGAGTAAAATACGGTGATACCGACTTGAACGCTCAGATAAATTCGGCTGATGCTCTTGCTGTTCTGCTTCACGCAACAGATAAGGAATCGCTGACAGGGGACAAGCTCAAGGCTGCCGATGTCAACGGTGACGGAGTTATAAATTCTTCGGACGCACTTGAAATTCTCTTATATGCGGTAGGCAAGATTGACAAATTCAGCGTTGAAAAGTCTGTCGTTACGGCAACTGACAAAGAGTTGCTCAGCACTTATGCCGAGGCACTCAAAAAGGCAAGGGATGAAAAGCCTTCCTACAGAATCAAGTCAGATTCAACAATCAAGGATGTTGATGCAAAGGTCAGCGACCCTCTCGGACTTCTTAAGCTCGGCGGTTCATCCGCTGCTGAAATGGAAGTTCAGATGAAGGATGAAATGCTTGACCAGAGTTCAACATATCAGACAATTGTCAGACAGAAGACTTCCGAATCTTCAGCAAATCTTCCGGCTGAATGCAAGCTCACAGACCCGTCTGTTCTTGCATCGATTTCAGCAGTTAAATCAGCTAACGGAAATCTTAAGATTACAATTAAATTCAAGGACGAGAAAAATCCCAAGGCAGGCAGTCCTGTCTGCAAGGGTCTCGGCATGGCAAACTACGATGAAGTAGCCGCAGAGTTTGCGGAAAGCTCTGAGATTGAAGGTATGACAGTCAAGACAAGCCTTGACGAGCTCAGCTATAAGAACAGCTACATCATCTGTGAAATTGACCAGGCAACAGGTGAGTTTGTCAATCTTGAATGGAACACCGAAATGTATACCAGGACAACAATGTCAATGGTTGTCGGTGTTACCGCCATAATGACCGATGAGCTTCACACGGTTTACAGTGACTTCGGTTATTGATTTGTTTTAGTTTAGTTCATATGGTAATTTTCGCCTAAGTTATCGTGTGTCTAAATATATGTACTCCGAGTACAAATCTACAAAGGAGAAAATGGTGATTACAATGAATAAAATCGCAAAGATTTTGTCAGTTGTACTTTCAGCTACACTTGCACTCAGCGTTACTGTTGTAATGCTTGTTTCTGCTCTTGCTGCAGATGCACCCACATTCTCACTCAACGTTGTTGATGAAAATGACAAGACCGTTACTGTTGTAGTAAAGGTTGAAAAGGGTTCATTCCAGGCTGTTGACTTCCAGGTTACAGCTGCAAGCGCTAAGGTTGGTAAGTGCACATCATTGTCTGATGCAGACGATTACTTCGACTTCGCACGTGCAGTTAAGAAGGCGGGCGGTCAGTTCGGTTCTGCAGGCAACAATGAGAACGGTAAGTTCAGCACATCAACAACAGTTGCTTGTGAAGAAGGCACTGCAATTGCAGAGTATGTTTTCGAGAAGAAGTCTGCTGATAAGGTTACAAATGCTGATCTTACACTCGTAGTTCTTAACTGCAACAACGGTAAGGGTGAAGCAGTTACAGCTAAGGCAGCTAACAATCTTCCTGCTCCTGTAGCTCCCACAACAAAGCCGACAGAGAAGACAACAGAAAAGACTACTGAAAAGACCACTGAGAAGACAACAGAAAAGACTACTGAAAAGACCACTGAGAAGACTACAGAAAAGACTACTGAAAAGTCAACTGAGCCTGCTACAGAGATCACAACAGAAAAGTCAACTGAGCCTGCTACAGAGATCACAACAGAAAAGTCAACTGAGCCTGCTACAGAGATCACAACCGAAAAGACAACAGAAGCTACAACTGAAGCTACTGAGGCTACAACAGAAAAGACAACAGAAGCTACAACTGAAGCTACTGAGGCTACAACAGAAAAAGCAACAGAAGCTACAACAGAGGCTCCTGCAGAGGATCCTACAGAAGCTACAACAGAGACTCCTGCAGAGGATCCTACTGAGGCTACAACAGAGGCTGAAGATGTTACAGTTGCTCCCGTTGAGGATACAACTTCTGGTGTTGCTACAGACGGTGACGTTGTTAACCCCTCAACAGGTGACAGCGTAACAGCTGCAGCAGCTATGGTTTCTCTCTTCGCAGTAAGCGCAGCAGCAGTTGTTGCTCTTCGCAAGAAGGAAGACTAATCTAAAGGTCAAAGGGGATTTGTTCCGGATAAATCCCTTATGATATCAAATTTTAACGCCCCCACACAGACCTATGGGCGTATGGTCTGTGTGGTTTTTTTTGCAATAATGTCTCTTTATCGGCAGGTTATAATACACAATAAAGAATTGTTGTGCGTTATAAATTGCGGATTAAAAATCATATTCGTCACCGCAGAGAAACCGCGATGACGAACAAAACGGATATTATAACTGAAAATCGGCTATTCACGGGCATTTGCCACCGTTTTTCATATCCGTCAGATTTATTATTAACATCCTATTTCAGTATATGCCTTATTTATTAAGTCGGAAACAAAATAATTTTAAAAAAGGCTTTACAAACTGAGATTGTTGTGGTAAACTATTCACGTTATGTTTCCGTTACTCGGATTTTGGGCTTTACCGTTATCACGGTGTTCACCTGACCTTAACCTGAGTTTCAGGAGCAAATAATTTAAATGAGGTGAAAAAAATGACAAAGGCAGAGAAGCAGGCTATCATGGCTGAATATGCTCTTCACGAGGGCGACACAGGTTCACCCGAGGTACAGATTGCTGTTCTTACAAAGAGAATCAATGATCTTACAGAGCATCTCAAGACACATAAGAAGGATCATCACTCAAGACGTGGTCTTCTTAAGATGGTTGGTCACAGACGTAATCTCCTTGCATATCTTCAGGACGTTGATATCGAGAGATATCGTGCAATCATTGCCAAGCTCGGCATTCGTAAATAATTACGGCTATATAAGGCAGACAGCATTTTCGGTTGTCTGCCTTGTTGTGTAATTATAAGTCTGAATTAAGTCGGGACAAGCGGTATTTAGCAGTGAATCGACAGCTTGAATTTTCAAACTGCGGATTTATTGCTAAACCCGCAATGTAAAAACACCCCGACTTGAAATATATAATTTTAAGAGAGGTAATTATGATGTTTTTCAAGGATTTCAAAACATTTGAAACAACACTTGCAGGCCGTCCCCTCGTTGTTGAGGTTGGTAAGATGGCACAGCTTGCAGGCGGTTCATGCCTTATCCGTTACGGTGAAACAGAGGTTCTCTGTACCGCAACAATGGCAGACAAGCCCCGTGAGGGCGTAGATTTCTTCCCTCTTTCAGTTGACTTTGAGGAGAAGCTCTACTCAGTTGGCCGTATTCCCGGTTCATTCCAGCGCCGTGAGGGCAAGGCAAGCGAGAAGGCTACACTTGCTTCACGTGTTATCGACCGTCCTATTCGTCCGCTTTTCCCCAAGGATATGCGTAATGATGTAGGCGTTGTTGCAACAGTTATGTCTGTTGACCCCGACTGCTCACCCGAAATCACAGCTATGATCGGTGTTTCAGTTGCTATTTCAATTTCAGCTATTCCGTGGGATGGCCCTATCTCAGGTGTTTCAGTTGGTCTTGTTGACGGCGAGTACGTTATCAATCCCACAGAAGCTCAGAGAGAGGTTTCTCAGATGGCTGTTACCGTTGCATCTACAAAGGATCTTGTTGCTATGATCGAAGCTGGTGCAAACGAAGTATCTAACGAGGATATGTTTGACGGTATCATGTATGCTCACAAGGTTAACCAGGAAATCGTTAAGTTCATCGAGGGTATCCGTGCTGAGGTTGGCAAGGAGAAGATTGACTTCCCGTCAAACGATCCTGCTCCCGAGATGTTTGAAGCAATCAAAGAATTTGCTATTGACGATGTTAAGGTTGCTCTTGATACAGATGACAAGCGTGTACGTGACGAGGCTCTTAAGCCCATCTATGCAGCTGTTCACGAGAAGTTCGATGAAATCTATCCCGAGGAAATCGCAAAGATTGACGACTGTATGTATAAGCTTCAGAAGTTCGTTGTTCGCCGCTGGCTTCTTGACGAGGGTAAGCGTGTCGACGGACGCGGAATCGACGAAATTCGTCCTCTTAACGCTGAAATTGACCTTCTTACACGTGTTCACGGTTCAGGTATGTTCACACGTGGTCAGACACAGTGTCTTACAATCACAACTCTCGGACCTATGAGCGATGTTCAGCTTCTTGACGGCATCGACAACGAGACTGAGAAGAGATATATTCACCACTACAACTTCCCCTCATATTCAGTAGGTGAGACTCGTCCGAGCAGAGGTCCCGGCCGTCGTGAAATCGGTCACGGCGCACTTGCTGAGAGAGCTCTTCTTCCTGTTATTCCTTCAGTTGAGGAGTTCCCGTACTGTATCCGTACAGTATCTGAGGTTCTTTCTTCAAACGGTTCAACATCACAGGGTTCAATCTGCGGTTCTACACTTTCACTTATGGCTGCAGGTGTTCCCATCAAGGCTCCTGTTGCAGGTATTTCCTGTGGTCTTATCACAGAGGGCGACCGCTTCATGACAATGGTTGATATCCAGGGTCTTGAGGACTTCTTCGGCGATATGGACTTCAAGGTTGCAGGTACTCATAAGGGCATCACAGCTATTCAGATGGATCTTAAGGTTCACGGTCTTACACCTGAAATCATCAAGGAAGCTCTTGAGAAGACATATAAGGCTCGTATTTACATCCTTGACGAGATTATGCTTCCTGTTATTTCCGAGCCCAGAAAGGAACTTTCAAAGTACGCTCCCAAGATGCTTTCAACAAAGGTTCCCGTTGACAAGATTGCTGAGGTTATCGGTAAACAGGGTAAGGTTATTCAGAAGATTTGCGCTGAGTGCGACTGTAAGGTTGACGTTGAGGAAGACGGTAACGTATTTGTTTGCGCTCAGGATATCGAGAACGCAAAGCGTGCAATCTTTATGATTGAAACAATCGCAAACGATCCCGAGGTTGGCGCAATCTATAAGGGCGTTGTTACAAGAATTATGGACTTCGGCGCATTTGTTGAAATCGCACCGGGTAAGGAAGGTCTTGTTCACGTAAGCCACCTTGACGTTAAGAGAACCGAAAATGTTACAGACGTTGTAAATGTAGGTGACGAGGTTATTGTTAAGGTTCGTGAGATTGACGAGCAGGGCAGAATCAACCTTTCACGCCGTGAGGCTCTTATTGAGGTTGAGGGTCTTGTTCCTGAGAATGAGATTTCCGACGCACCCCGCCGTCCTTCAGGCGACCGCCGCAGAGGCGGAAACAATCGCCGCGGCGACAGAAAATAATCAAATAGATAAATTAAGGGACTGACTTGAAAGTCGGTCCCTTTGTTATATTATATTTTTAAAATCCGAATACCTCACGGTTAGTGCCGTAGAAAATATCGTCTTTGTTTGAAATTAGCTTGCAGAATTCCTCGAATTTATCCCATGTATCATCAATATCAAATTCATATGAATGACCCCAGATGTAGAAAAGCTTTGGCTCATCAGTTTTAAGCTTGATAAACTCTTCGCCGAGCTCAAATAGCTTATCCCAATCCTTGTGGTGAACAGTAGGATTGAAAAGCAGCAGATCCTTCTGCAAATCGAAACTGTAACTGCTGATAATAGTTCTTGAATATTTTATCTTTGTGTTATTTCTGATAATATCAGCAACACGCTCGTCACAGTTTTTACCGCCGCAGGGATACGCCATTCCGACAACGTCACAGCCTGTGTATTCTTCGATATTTTTTCTGTCTTCCTCAACCTGACGGATAATTTCCTCTTCGTTCTTTTCAGTCAGAAGCGGGTGAGTGAGAGTATGAACCGCAACCTCGTGGCCTTTATAAATATCTTTAATTTCGCAGGGCTGAGGCTTTACATGAGCAACAGTAACATCTTCACGGATAAGAGCACCTGCGTGTCCGAGAAGCTCCGAGTTAATATTGAATGTGCTCTTTAATCCGTATTTATTGAGCATCTTTATAAGACGTTTGTCCTGAGTAACACCGTCATCGTAGCTGAATGTTACAGCTTTGTTTTTGCCGTTATACATATAATCACTTCCGTATAAAATTGTTTAATTTAATTATATATTCTTTGCTGTTAACTGTCAAGAATAACAAATAATATGTTTTACGTGATTTTATCTTGATTTTCTTTCGCTAATAAGGTACAATAAATCAATTTAACATTCAGATACATGATGATACAATAGATAATATGAAGGAGGATAACATCAATGAATTTTGAAGACAAATTCGGAAAAGAAGGACTTACGTTTGACGACGTGCTTCTTATTCCCGCTGAGTCCGATATTCTGCCCAAGGATATTGATATTTCAACTCAGCTTACAAAGACAATCAGACTCAACACTCCCATTATGACCGCAGCTATGGATACTGTAACAGAAGCACCCATGGCAATCGCAATCGCCCGAGAGGGCGGTATAGGTGTTATTCATAAGAATATGCCTATGGAAGCACAGGCACAGGAGGTTGACAAGGTTAAGCGTTCTGAAAACGGTGTTATCGCTACTCCGTTCAGCCTTACACCCGATCACTTTGCATATGATGCAGAGGCTCTTTGCAAGAAATACAGAATTTCAGGTGTTCCTATCTGTGACGAGAGCGGCAAGCTTGTCGGTATTCTTACAAACCGTGATATGCGTTTTATGACTGATTTCAATATTAAAATCAGCGAGGTTATGACAAAGGACGATCTCGTTACAGCACCTGTCGGAACAACACTTGATGAAGCAAAGAAGATTCTTATGAAGCACAGAATCGAAAAGCTTCCTCTTGTTGACGAGGGTGGATTCCTTAAAGGGCTCATCACAATCAAGGATATTGAAAAGAGTGTTCAGTATCCCAATTCTGCAAGAGACGCAGGCGGCAGACTTCTCTGTGCGGCGGCTCTCGGTGCTACGGCTGATGTCCTCGACAGAGCAGCTTGTCTTGCAGCAGCAGGTGTTGATATGTTTGTGCTTGACTCGGCTCACGGTCACAGCAGAAACATTCTTAAGGCTGTTGAGAAGGTTAAGGCAGCATATCCGAATATCTCACTTGTTGCAGGTAATGTTGCAACAGCAGAGGCAACAGAGGCTCTTATCGGCTCAGGTGCCGACGTAGTTAAGGTTGGTATCGGACCCGGTTCAATCTGTACGACACGAGTTGTTGCCGGTATCGGTGTTCCTCAGATTACAGCTGTTTTTGATTCCGCAAATGTTGCCGCAAAGCACGGCGTTGCAGTTATCGCTGACGGTGGTATCAAGTATTCAGGTGAAATTGTTAAGGCTATCGCCGCAGGCGCAAGCGCTATTATGGTTGGTTCACTTGTTGCGGGCTGTAAGGAGTCACCGGGTGAAACAGAAATCTATCAGGGCAGAAGATTCAAGGTTTACCGAGGTATGGGCAGTCTTGGCGCAATGGCAAACGGCAGTAAGGACAGATATTTCCAGGAGGACAACAAGAAGCTTGTTCCCGAGGGAGTTGAGGGTCGAGTACCTTACAAGGGACCTCTTTCAGATACAATTTTCCAGATGCTCGGCGGTCTTCGCTCAGGTATGGGTTACTGCGGATGCCACAACATTGAGGAGCTTAAGACAAAGACAAAGTTTGTTCGCATCACAAACGCGGGTCTTATCGAAAGCCATCCGCACGATGTATTTATTACTAAGGAAGCACCGAACTATTCCGGTACAAAATAATAAAAAGGGGATTTTGAGGTTTATCAAATCAGATAGCCTTAAAATCCCTTGCTTGTTTATAGTGAAAACGGATGAAGCGTTTTGCCTCATCCGTTTGTTATTATTGGATTTAGTTGATTTTAATTACAATATCACTTGTGGGGTACGTGCAGCAGGGGTGGATGTAACCGAATCTTGCATCTGCTTCACGACGCTTATCAGCAACTGTTTCGGGAAGGAAGATTGTACCGCTGACAAGCTTTGAACGGCAGAATCCGCATTCGCCGCTGCGGCATCTTACCGGAACCTTGACAGCCGCTCTCTCGAGTGCGTTGAGGATTGTTTCCTCGCCGTTGCAGGTTGTCTCTGTCTCTTCGCCGCGGTTGATAACTGTCATCTTGTATGTGCCGGGCTTAATGCCGTCAAGCTTAAGTGTTGACTTTGAAACACCGAAAAGCTCAAAGCGAACATATTTGTCTTCAAGTCCGAGTGTCGGAATTTCCTTATGAAGGAAGTTATACATAGCTTCGGGACCGCATACAAAAATGCTGTACTTCTCATTTACAGGTGCATACTTCTTGATAAGCTCTGCGCTGATGAAGCCCTTTTCGCATCCCTTCGGCTTTGATTTTACATCGCTGAGAACATAAACAACGCTGAAGTTCGGATTTCTCTGAGCAATAGCATCAAGCTCATCCTTGAAGAGAATTTCGTCCTTGTTGCGTGCACCGTAAAGAAGTGTAAGATTGAAGCACTCTGTGCCGTCATCAATAGCTCTTGCCATTGAGAGGAACGGTGTAATACCGCTTCCGCCTGCAAGTGCCATAACTGTTTTTGCATCACGGATTGATTCATAAACAAAGGTTCCCTCGGGAGCAAAGCTTGTAACGATATCGCCGAGCTTCCAGTTATCAAGAATATAACCTGATACAAAACCGTCATTTACACGCTTAACTGTAATCTGATATTCACCCTTGAGTGCTGAAGCAGGTGAGGAAGCGATTGAATAAGCACGTGTAACGATTGAACCGTCAATTTCAAGCTGGAATGTAAGATACTGACCTGCTCTGAAATATGCAAGAGGCTGACTGCCTACCCATGTGAAGTAGTAGCTCTTTACATCGGGTGAGATAACGTCAATCTTTTTGATTTTAAGTGTCTGCTTCTTCGGATGAAGAGCGGCGGAAACCATATTTACGTTAAATTTTTCTGGATTCATTGCGGGCTTGTCGGATGCGTTTTTGACATCCTTAAGACGCTCGGGAATCATTTTAACAGTATTGAGGAAGTCAGCTCCCTGCGATTTAATCGGAATCAATTTGTTTTTCATTTTGAAGCTTCCTCCTTTTCAAGATATTTGATTGCATTGTTCGCAGCCATCATACCTGTCTGATATGAGGGTGAGAAACCGATGCACTGCTGTGTATAACCGCCGCAGAAGCCGAGATTCTTAATCTTGTCGCCCATAGCCATTGTCATAAGGCGGTGAACGATTGAGTTTGAACCTGCTGCCTGGAAGCCGTAAATTGTACCGTTGGGAGCGTCATTATAATGAGCATATGTAACGGGGGCGGCAATTTCGATTTCTTCGATTGCGTCTCTGATTTTTGCGCCCGTTGCCTTTTCAAAGTCATCAATCATGATGTTTGCGTAGCGGCGCTTCTCCTTAACATAGTTCTCGGGAGTGATGTCCTTCCAAGCCTCATCGCCCTGGAAGATACTTGTCATATAGAGAATTGAAGTACCCTCGGGTGAGCAGTCGGGGATAGCCTTGTTGAGACAGACCGTTGCCTGAAGTGCGCACTTCTTGTTTGTCTTTGAAAGCTCGCTGACCTTCTTTGTGTCAGCGCAATCATAGATGAAGTAACTGTGGTTGTTGAGCCCGAGCTCTTCGTATGACTTGTTGAGTCCGAGGAAAACAGCATAGCCCTTAACAGCGAGCTGCTTTGCGTTGTTATCCTGCGTCTGGAACTTGGGAATCTCAGCACCGTCAATCATCTTTGTAAGTACGTTATAAGGTGAAGCGTTTGCGATAACGTAATCAGCAAGAACCTCTGTGCCGTCATCAAGAACGATACCCTTAGCGATTTTATCCTTAACTATGATTTTTTTAACATCAGAGTTGAACCATGCTTCACCGCCGAGCTCCTCGAATCTGTCAAGAAGAGCACAGCTTATTGTATGGCTGCGACCCTTAGGAATAACCGCACCGTCAACGATGTATGAGTGGAACATTGTTGCGTAGTGGATAAAATTAAGCTCATCAAGGTCAACACCGAGGTAGCACCAGTAAGCAGCAAAAATATCTCTTACGGGCTGCGGAGTGCCGAGAGCGTCAAATACCTGATTAACGCTGTAGCTTGCAATGTTAAGGAAGTTAAGATGCTCGTCAAATACAGTCTTGACAGTATCGGCATTGAATGATTTTATGTTGTTGAGGAATGAGATGCCGTTGTTGATCTGAACAGCAAGGTCGATAAGCTTTTCAATATGCTCTCTTGCACCCGGATAGTATTCTTCGGCTTTCTCAATGAATGCTTCCTTACCTGTCGGCAGAGCGTAGTCATAATTATTTTCGTCATTGAGTGTTATTGTTCTGAATGCTTCTTTAACCTCGACCCATTCAACGCGGTCATACATACCGAGCTCTTGGAATGTATCCTTAAGAGCACCAACACCTGTGATAGGACCGATACCGCAAAGCTCATGGAGTGATGCTTCAAATTCAAAACGTCCTCTTACGAAGCTTGTTGCATATCCGCCGGGAAGATTGTGCCTTTCCACAAGCAGAGTTTTCTTTCCGCTAAGTGCCATCTTGGTTGCGGCTGTAAGTCCGCCGTTACCTGCACCGATGACAATAACGTCATATTTTTTGCTCACTTAAATCACTTCTTTCAAAAAAGTTTACATTTAATAATACCATATTGTGACATCTTTTTCAACACGTAATTGTAGACAAAAATAATATTCCATATTTATATAAAGAAACAGAGAATACCGGTATTAAACAGCATTCTCTGTACGTTTATTTGTTTTCGCTTATATATTTGTATACTTCTTCCCAGTTGTTAACACGTACCATCCCGTTCGCCTCGGCATTGTATTCACAGTTATGGGGAGCGGTGAAAAGCAGGCTTTTATATTCACCGCCGATATGGTTGTGTATGCCGTCATCAACGAGGTAATCAGCTTTTATCAGCTGCTTTTTTGATGCTATGATAACATCACTCCACGTTATATATGGAAAATACCTGAAAAGAACCTCTTCCATTTTTATTTTTAGAGTTTCATAAGCCGCACAGGTAACAATAAAAACCTTATTGCCGTCATCAATCAACTTTTTCAGATATTCAACAGCACCTTTAATGGGTCTGACGCTGTACCAGAATTCATCCTCAAAAGTAACACCGTACACCTGCTCACGGGTAAGCTCAGGGAAAGCTTTTGAAACATCCCAGTCGCGAAGCGACAATGGGTCAACATCGGTTCCGAAGCGCTTATTGACAAGAGTAACCCACGCTTCGGTGCAGTTTTCAATTGTATCATCCATATCGACAAGGATAGTTTTCATATCATTTCTCCGATTTAAGGTATTCGTTCAATGCCCATTCCTGCATTTCAAGAGCCATTTTTCCGACAACATCCTGCGGAAAAATCCATTGAAGCTCGTGATCTTCCTCAATGGGTTTACAAATTTTTTCGGTAAGCTGACCGATATAATAGTTCTGTATCGGATGGAAATAACCGATATCTGTCTGATCCGGCTTGTACTGTTCAGCTGAAGCAAAGAAGCTTTCAATTTTTACACCATAGCCTGTTTCCTCTATAACTTCACGCTTAAGACAATCGCTGTCATTCTCGCCCTTCTCGCGTCCGCCGCCGATGAAGCAGAATCCGCCCTTTGATTTAATCAGACCTATTTTGCCGTCATTTTCGGGAATTATATATGCGCCTGGCCGCTGATAATAATCGGCTTTTTCCTGCACACCGACAGTATGGTGCGGATAGATTTGATCTGAGATTCTAATATCGGTATCGTACCATTGTTCCTGAAAGCTTATAGCCTCACATACTTCATCAACAGTATAATCCATACCGAACGGAGCGGCAATCAGCTTGTCCTCAACGTCATTTCTGCGGTATGCTGCACCGATAATTTTTGCTGTGTATTCCTGCACAGGCTCTTTTACCCCTAAAAGATAAACGTCAAGCTCTTCGCCGTCACCGCCTGCGATGCCGGGAATATATCCGTAGTTAATCGGGTAGGTGAGGGAGCACCTCTCTTTTTGGTGTATGTAACCGACAGGACGGTCAATTTTGACGTAAACCGCTCTGCCGATGTATTCGTTTACTAAATGAAATCGTTCAAATTCTGTCATAAGCTATCTAATTTTACTATAATTTTTAATCTATACCAAACAGTCGTCTTATTTTTTGATAAATGGTCATGTTTTTTTTATATTTATAATAATAACTTTCAATATATTTTGTATATTGTTTGGCATTATAATTGATTAACGCAAGACATTCTGGTACAGTTGTACCTCTTTCTAAAAAAAATTTCTTTGCTTCAATAACTGAAGGATTATTGAAAATTACATCAGAAATAATCTTTTCTTTTTCTTCACTAGTTTTTAAATGCTCTGTAAAAACACAGGAATAATATTTTGACATTACAGCTAAATCAACAAAATTGGCTCTGAGTAAAGATTCATCGTCTATTTTTTGGGAGGTATAAGTAAATACAGCATATTTAAAACGCATGATTTCGTTGTAAAACGGTACTTTGTTTTTTTGCGATGTTACTCCGTTTCCTAATCTGTAATGATAAAAACATTTATTTATAATTGATACTTTTTTTATATCTCCTGTTAATAGAGTTAAATACATTAAAAAAGCATCCTCACATATTTTTAGGGATATATTGTTTTCTTTAATAGCTTTTTTTATTATATCTGTAGGAAAAACTTTGTCAGTTATATATTGAGATATTTTCCCTGAAGTGCTAAGATATTTAACTAATGAATTTTTGTCGATATATATATCTATTTTATCATTTTTTATTTTTTTATAAAAAGGTGGGTGACATCTATAAATCCCAAATTCTATAATATCTGTATCTTTATAGTTAAAGACTTTGTTTATAGATTCCAAGAAATTAATATCATACCAATCATCTGAATCAAGAAAGCAAATATAATCTCCACTTGATTGATTAACTGCCACTTTTCTTGCTTCAGAAACGCCTTTGTTTTCTTGATGTATTACAATAAGATTAGTATATTTTTTTTCATATTTATCTAGTATTTTTCCCGAGTTATCTGTGGAGCCGTCATCGACTGCGATAACTTCAAAATTATTGTAGGTTTGATTTAACGCACTTCTAAGACATTTTTTTAAATATTTCTCATTGTTATAAACGGGAATTATGATGCTGAATTTTCTCTCTTTTTCCATAATAAAACCTCATATTATTTCTATTATTCCTTTTTTAACCTTATATCTGTTCCTCTGAGCAAGGCTGAGAATGGGTGCGTCAGACTCAATGTTATCAGTATAAACATCTCTGAATGAGTATTCGGGCGCGTACTTTTTTATGTAATCGAGCTTGTTTTCACCCTTGCAGTTGATGCTGAGCATTTTGCCCGTTTCTTTGTCAAGGTCGGTGGCTATAATGAGTGTTACACCGAGCCTGTCACAGATTGGCTTAATCTGAAACAGGGGAGAAGCTGAGCAGACAACAACAGGCACATCGTGCTCTGACGGCTTGAACCAGCTGTTCATTCTGTGTGCGTTCTTATCCCAGAACAGCTCGGCTTCCTTATCGGCATCAACGGCACTCAAAAAAGAATAGAACTCAGTCTTGAAATAATTGAGCATAGCTTCTTTGTTGAAAAGATATTTTATCATTGCTCTAAACTGACGCGGAGCATATTTTATCAGCTTCGGGTGACGTTTCAGGCAGAAGAGGAAAAACTCACTGCCCGATTCGCCGTCAAAAACTGTTCCGTCAAAATCGTAAAGATCGGCGATCATCTGAGGTCAACATCCTTTTTGCCGTTAAGCTTAACGGTTGTCTTTTTATTGCCGTATACTATGTTAAATTCACCCTGACCGTCAAGAGTAAGCTTTGTCAGCTTTCCGTTTTCCCAGTCAATGTCAACCTTGACTCCGCCGAGTGCTGTAAGACCGTGGATATAACCGTCAGCCCATTTGTCAGGGAGTGCGGGCAGAATAATAATTGTGTTGTCCTTTGACTGCATAAGTGCCTGTGCAATACCGCTTGTTGCGCCGAAGTTGCCGTCAATCTGGAACGGCGGATGAGCGTCAAACATATTCGGGAATGTGCCGCCTCTGCCCGGCTTGTATTTCGGCTTGATATAACGGAGCTGATTGTCAATAAGCTTGATAACCTTATCCTTATCACGAAGTCTTGCCCAGAAGTTTATTTTCCAGCCGAGGCTCCAGCCTGTGCCGTTGTCACCGCGAAGCTCAAGTGTACGTCTTGCAGCCTGAACAAGTTCGGGTGTTTCGTCATAATCAATAAGTCTTGCGGGGTGAAGGGCATAGAGATGTGAGGTGTGGCGGTGGTGCGGGTCAAAGCCCTTGACATCGTCATACCACTCAAGAAGCTCGCCCTTCTTGCCTGTTCTGAACGGGAGAAGCTTAGGATAAGCTTCCTTGATTTCGTCAACGATTGTGTCCGTGTCACCGAGAATCTCAGCTGATTTCATAATGTTGAGGAAAAGGTCACGTACAATTTCCATTGTCATATATGTTGTCTTGCTTACAGAACAATCCTTTGAGCCGACCTTAAATTCATTCTCGGGAGAGGTTGAGGGTGAAAAAATCAGATAACCCTCGCCATCGTCAATGAGAAGATCAAGGCAGAAGCGTGCGGCATCCTTCATGATCGGAAGAGCCTTGTCACTAAGATATTCCTTATCGAGCGTGTATTCGTATTGCTCGAACAGATGACGGCAGAACCAAGCAACCGACATACTCCAGAATGACCATACGGGATTGCCGCGTGACGGAATGGACATACGCCATAAATCAACATTGTGATGGGCGCAGGTGCCGCTTGAACCGTAATATTCTCTTGCAACATCCTTACCGGATTCGGCAAGCTCGCTGATGAATTCGATAAGAGGCTTGTTCATTTCGTGAAGAGAACACATCATTGTCGGCCAGTAGTTCATTTCTGTGTTGATGTTTACCGTGTAATTTGAACGCCACGGAGAGCGCAATTTAAATGTCCAGATACCCTGGAGCGTCATTGCCTGACTGCCTTCACGTGAGCCTGCGATTGTCAGATAACGTCCGTAGTTGAAAAGAAGACAGTAGAGGTCGTTATCATTATCCTTGTTATGTAAAAACTCGTGCAGACGTCTGTCTGTCGGTGTTCCTGCTTTTTTGCTAACGCCGAGGTTGATTGAGACTCTGTCATAGTATTTTTTATGGTCAGCAATGTGACGTGTCTTAAGCTCGTCAGAGCCGAGCTTGCAAGCAGCTTCAATTCGCTGAACGCAGATGCCCTCATAGTCCTTTACCGATTGTGAGGTGAGCTTGTTCCATTTTTCAAAATTGCTCTCGGCGGTAAGGATAATATCCGCGTATGTTGCGTCCGAAAGAGCAAGATGCTTTTTATAAGCTTTAACCTTACCGTCTGTTACAATGCGGAACATACAGCAGAACTTTATTCCCTGTTTATCTCCGTCCTCGTATATTACCTCGTTATCGTTTACCTGAGTGGGGCAGATGCCGCGAAGGATATATGTATCTCCGTCAGTTTCAACCTCGTTGCGCAGATCGCAATTTATCATAGCGTTGAAGCTGAGCTTGTTTTTGCCGTCAGCGGTAAATCTGTAAACAAGAACTCTGTCGGGGTTACTTGCAAAAGCTTCGTTTTTGTATACTGTATCGTTTGCCGTGCAGTCGGTTTTTGCCACAGCGGTAGCGATATCAAGCTCACGTCTGAACTGCTTGGGGCAGATGTTGACGCGTGATGAAATCTTGAGCTGACCGAGCTGAAGATACCATTCGCTGTCTGAGCCGGTAAGATTTTCTTCAATGTAATCTCTTGCCTCAAGATATTTACCGTCCATTGTCATCTGACGTGCAGTTTTGAATTTATCTGTTTTGTTTTCAACAGGAAATTTATGTGCGTAACCTGACCAGAGTGTGTCAAGATTAAGACCGACAGTTTCGTTCTCGGGATCACCGAAAACCATACCGCCGAGGAAACCGTTGCCGATAGGCAGAGCCTCGACCCATTCTGTTGCAGGGTGATTATACCAAAGAATATGAGCGCCTGTTCCCATATTTTCAACCTCCAAAAAGTTATTTGATAAAATTATACATTATATTGTCAATCAAAGTCAATGAATTATCTTGCATTTTCTTGTGATTTGATATAAAATATATAAGATTAGAGGTGAACGTATGTCACAGAAGATATTAGTTGTAGGAGCGGGTGCGGCAGGACTTCTTGCGGCAGGTACTGCTTCAGGTCTCGGCAAGGATGTTATAATACTCGAACGCAATGAACGTCCTGCGAGAAAGGTGCTTATCACAGGTAAGGGCAGATGTAATGTAACGAACAACTGCAAGGAGCTGAATGAGCTGATTGCAAACGTTCCTGTGAACGGTCGGTTCCTTTACAGCGCTTTTTCAAATTTTATGCCGTCTGATACAGTCGATCTTATTGAGGATATGGGTGTTACGCTTAAATGTGAGAGGGGAAACCGAGTTTTTCCCGTGTCAGACAAGGCTGTTGATATTGTTGATGCACTTACTCATTACGGAACAGATGACGGCGCGGAGGTTATAAACGGACGTGCAAAGGAACTTATCATAGAAAACGGAGAGCTTAAGGGTGTCAGAACATATGACGGTGATGAGATATATGCCGACAGCGTTATTGTTGCAACGGGTGGTATGTCGTATCCTGTTACAGGCTCAACGGGTGATGGTTACGAGCTTGCGAAACAGGCCGGTCACACAATCGTTGAACCAAAGCCGTCGCTTGTGCCATTGACAGCTCACGAGGGGTTTTGCTCGGAGCTTATGGGTCTTTCGCTCAGAAACGTAAAAATGAAAGTGGTTGACACAAAGAAAAACAATAAGACGGTTTATGAGGACTTCGGTGAGATGCTGTTTACTCATTTCGGTGTTTCAGGTCCCATGGTGCTTTCGGCAAGTTCACATCTTCGTG
Organism: Clostridia bacterium; assembly: GCA_024404095.1. GTDB lineage: Bacteria > Bacillota > Clostridia > Oscillospirales > Acutalibacteraceae > CAG-488. The sequence goes on from JAKSQO010000041.1 coordinate 20,790, forward strand.
AGATGGAGAAAGGCAGATATCATATCTATATTGACCTTAAGCCCGCACTTACTCCCGAACAGCTTGATGCACGAATTTTACGCGATTTTTCGGAAAATACTAATAAGGATTATATCAATGCGCTCGGAGCTTTACTTCCGAGAAAGCTTATACCCGTTGTTGTCCGACTGAGCGGAATTAAGGGAAACACAAAGGTCAATCAGATTACAAAGGAGGAGCGCAGAAGACTTGTTGAGCTTCTTAAGAATTTTAAGCTTACGGTCAAGGGCTTCAGACCGATTGAGGAGGCAATTGTCACTTCGGGCGGTGTAAAGGTTTCGGAAATCAATCCGAAAACAATGGAGTCAAAGCTTCTTCCGAATCTCTATTTCGCAGGAGAGGTAATTGACGTTGACGCATACACAGGCGGATTTAATTTACAGATAGCGTTTTCAACAGGCAGACTTGCAGGCGAGAACGCATAAACAGGAGGATTTATTATGGCAATCAATGTAGCAATCGACGGACCTGCAGGTGCAGGCAAGAGCAGTGTGGCAAAGCTTGTTGCCAAAAAGCTCGGATATATTTATGTAGACACAGGTGCTCTTTACAGAACGGTAGGTCTTTATTCAATCCGTGAGGGTATTGACACAAAGGATGCGGATGCTGTTGCACAGACGCTTGCAAAAATTGAGGTTAAACTCGGCTTTGTTGACGGAGCACAGCATGTATTTCTTAACGGTGAGGATGTTTCTGATGCGATCAGAACTCCCGAGGCTTCAATGGGAGCATCAAATGTTTCGTCAATTCCTGCGGTCAGAGCTTTTCTCTTTGATTTGCAGAGAGATATAGCAAAGAACAACAACTGCATAATGGACGGAAGAGATATCGGCACAGTCGTTCTTCCCGATGCTCAGGTAAAAATTTTCCTTACGGCTTCTCCCGAGTCACGTGCTCAGCGACGTTACAAGGAGCTTATCGAAAAAGGTGAAAAGGTTGATTTCAACGATGTTCTTGACGATATCAACAAGAGAGATTATCAGGATATGCACCGTGAAATCGCACCGCTCAAGCAGGCAGAGGACGCTGTGTTTGTTGATAACAGCAACTGCAATCTTGAAGAGGGTGCAGAGCTTATCCTCAAGGTAATTGACGAAAAAGTAGGTTAAAGATATGGCATATAAATTTGATTATTCCAAAAGAAAAAAGCATCCGCTTTACAAGGTTATAAAGCCGATTGCCTCAGCGGTTATCAAGTCAAAGTACAAGGTAACCTATATCGGTGCGGAGAATATTCCTCTTGACAGGGGCGTTATTATCGCTCCAAACCACATTACGGCTCTTGACCCTGTAATTGTCGGTGCTGGCTGCCCGAAGTGTGAAATGCATTTTATTGCAAAGCAGGAGCTTTTTGAGAAAAAGGTTGTCGGCTGGTTTTTAAGTCAGCTCAACTCCTTCCCGGTAAACAGGTCTAAGTTTGATTATGATGCAATCAACTATGCTGTCGGTATCGTAAAGGACGGTGGTGCGCTCGGTATTTTTCCCGAGGGCACACGTTCAGCTGATTTCACACCTCAGAAGGGTAAGGGCGGTATCGGCTACATAGCAAAGCAATGTAAATGCGATATTGTTCCTGTTTCAATCTATACCTGTGACGAGGCAAAGTCGGGTACACGTCTTACTGTCCGTTACGGCAAGCCGATTAAGTATGAAGAACTTAACATTGATGAGGAATCCAAGAAAATGAAGGACCTCAGAAAGGTCAGCGAGCTTGTAATGTCACGCATATCAGAGCTCTGGGAGGAAGGACATGGAAATTAAGCTTGCTAAAACTGCAGGCTTTTGCTTCGGTGTCAACCGTGCTGTCGATATGCTTTATAAAATGGTCGATGGCGGCGAAAGGGTCTGCACTCTCGGACCGATTATTCACAATCCGCAGGTAATTGATGACCTCTCTCAGAAGGGTGTTGTTATTGCGGACAGCCCTGAGACTGTTCCCGAAAACACAAAGGTTGTGGTTCGTACACACGGTGTCGAAAAGCAGGTGCTTGACAGACTCAGAGAAAAAAATATTGATTTCTGCGATGCAACCTGTCCTTTTGTAAAGAAAATTCATAAAATCATAACTGACAATTCTGACGAAAATTCGATTGTAATGATTGCGGGTGATGAAAATCACCCCGAGGTTCAGGGTATACGAAGCTATGTTAAGGGCAGAAGTGTTGTGTTTAAAAACTGTTCTGAGCTGGAAAAAATAGGGGAAAATAACCCGGATTTTTCTGAAAAAGAGATAATTGTCGTCTCTCAGACGACTTTTAATACACTTGAGTGGGAAAAATGTTTAAAAAAAATAAAAAAAGACTATACAAACGCGTTAATATTTGATACAATATGTAATGCTACTAATGAGCGACAGGAAGAAGCAATGCGTTTAGCCGAAACCTGTGACGCTATGATTATAGTAGGAGGACGGCAAAGCTCCAACACCGCGAAGTTGAAGGCTGTGTGCGAGAACTGCTGCCCGACCTATCTTATTGAAACGGCTGCTGAACTGTCTTCAATCAGCTTTGACGGATTTAAAAAGGTAGGTGTAACCGCAGGAGCATCGACTCCGGCGGTAATCATAAAGGAGGTACTTTCAACAATGTCGGAAAACA
>JAKSQO010000042.1 GCA_024404095.1 Clostridia bacterium
TTTGTCAACACTTTTTTTAAAACTTTTTTCTTCTTTTTTCCTATTCCTCAACCCTCCCGTGCGTTCCTGTGCGTATGTTGCATATTTTATCCCTTTTATGCACTATATCTTGTATGTAACCCTGCTTTGTTCCGTTTTTGACTATATCTTGTTGTTTGATTATTTTTATATTTTCTCTCATAAAAATACAAAAAAGATTGAAGTTTTTTATTTTTCTTCAATCTTTTTTAAGTTATATTTTTGATTTTATTTTTTCGCAGAGCTTATCATAACCGCTGTATTTTTTGATTAAATCAATTGCAACAGACAGCAGAACGGACAGTATGAGCAGGACAATAAACGTCAATGCCGAATACTTCAATCCGTATAAGAAGTTTTTAAGATAGTATGCTCTGAGCATGGTATGCGACATAAAAATATTGGTTGAATGCTTACCGAGGAATTGCAGAACATTTCTCAGCAAAGGTATCTCCGCCAGAATGATATAGCAATAGAAAACTACAAATGCCGGTATTATTCCGTCACGAATGTAGCTGACCGATGTGTCGAGCATCTTTCTTGCGAACAGACATCCGAAAAGAATCAGATTCATTATTACAAATTTGAGCAGATAATCTGCCGTCTTGCTCTTCTTAATTATCATAAACGACTTGGCTCGTGCAAGCAGGTTCCTGTCCGCGCAAATCATTCCCAAATCCATTGTGAACAGCCAGCGAACCATATCAAAGTTTATGACTTTATCGCTCGGCGCTTTTTTTACAAGGCTGCCTATAACGAACGTTATGATGAACAATGGGATAATACCGTATTTTTTATATAACTTGTACGCAAGGGGCATTACAGCGATTATTATAAGCGCTAAGCTCATATACCACCATGTGCCGTTAAGTGTCGGCGTACCGAAAAGCTCGGATAATCCGAGAAAGTCGTAAAAACCGAACGTAAAGGTGTTGAGCATATTTCTCCCCTTGTATACATCAAGCATTGACGGATTGATAATTGCCGCTGACAGCACGGACAGGACATAAATAATCCAGAACCCCGACATCAGCGAAAACGCTCTTTTAGCCGTTTGCTTTGAATATGTCGCCGCGGAGTCTATTCCTGTTTTTGACAGGCTTATTGTTATTCCGTAACCCGACAGGAAAACAAAAACGGCAACACAGATTTTGAAAAATGATGCAATGAAAACTGTCCAGTACTCGCCTATCGGGAAGAAATTCAAATCAAATCCTTCGTATCGCGACGGGCTTTCAAAGCAATGGTGAAAGAGCATCATAAGTATTGCGACGCCCTTAACCAACGCTGTATCTTTTTTTGTAAATTGCATTTCAGAATCTCCTCTGTCTGTCAGTTTTTGCTACTTTTGAGTTTTTTATCCTGCTCAACAACAAACTTATAGAGATTTTCAGCGCAGTTTCCGTCAAAATTGAAATAGAAATTTTCCATACGTTCGGCAAAAATCTTTTCCGGAACAAATTTATTTTCAATTATTCCGCACAGACACTCCGCCGCTTTGTCCGCCTCAGTAAACATATGACCAAATGCCTCATCGAACGGAAGGTCAAGATCACGATAGTGATTCATTCCCGACTTAAACTGAGGATAATCGGGCACAAAATACATAATCGGTCTGTTAAGATAGGCAAAGTCGAAAACATATGATGAGAAGTCAGTAACAAATGCCTTGTAATCTCCAACTTCAACATCACCGCTTACCATATTGACATATTTGCAGTCAATATCAAACAGGTCGGTAAGGCTTGCGATAATCGGGTGAAGCTTGATATCGAGATAAATCTCATTTTCTTCAAGGCACTTATGCAGACGCTTGTCCGAAAGGAATGCATAGAAATTTTTGTAATAATCAGACTTCTGAATTCTGTCCTTATTTGCTTCCCAGTTAGATGCTTTGATTTCAGTTGTCAGATATTTTCTCCATGACGGTGCAAAGAGAATCCTGTTCTGAGCCTTTGCGTTTCTGTCGATATGGTCATAACGAGCCATGCCTGTTGTTATAAGGTTTTCTTCCTTATACGCATAATTCTGCATATAATTCTTTACCTCAAACGGTGACGATACTATTATTTCTTCCGCCTGACTGCGCTCTTCAGAGTTCTGAAGTCTAAGTGCGGCATGAAGAACACCGTGCTGAAGATAAATCGTGCGATATCTTATAAGGTCTTCATAAAGATATTTCTGCTTAGCAGAATCGAACGGATTAACAGGTGCAAGACCGTAATATGCTGTAAAAATTCTCTCGGCGCAGAGGAAGAGAAGCTTATGTTCGGGAGAACCCATTGTTACAAGGTGCTTCTTCTGCTCGGGAGTGAATACGCTGTCTATATCCTCGTATTCGTGTGTAAGGACATAATATCTTTCAACACCGTCATTGTGCTTAAGGTCATTGATAAACTGATAGTAGCCGTTATCCTTTTCAACTGTGTAGAAATCGTAGTACAGCCAGATTCGGTGATTCTTTCTGTAATTGATTGTTTTAAGTCTGAGAAGTGTTGTTCTCGGATATCTGAGGAACCGGAGTGTGTTTGTAAATGAACATATATCAATCTGCTTCTGCGTTGCAGGCTTGATTGAAAGATACTTTTTCTTGTTTCTGATTATGTAATTTCCGCGAACAATCTTTTTAATATGCTTTCTGTTCAAGCCCGAATACGGCATAAACCAGAAATGGCTCTTATAAATATTATCTCTGACCTTTACCTCAAACTGAACCTTATCAATCTGAGTAAGGTCACATTCATAATGGAATGCGGGGAAAATGTTTGTAACAATTTTTGCTTTGTAATTGCTGTGAACCGAAAGGAATGTGTCGAGCTTTCTGCGTTCACCGTTTTCAACGGCGTAGATTTCGTAATCTTTTTCATCAATAAAGTTAAATATCGGAGATTTGATAAAGCCTGTAAGCTTGAATGTGTCACCCTCAACTCTCGGCTTGTGTCCGATTACAACAAAGTCCTCCTGCTCAAAAGCCTCCTCGCCGTCAACGATGAGCTTAAGACCATCCTTGTTCATATCAAAAGCGATTTCAGCGTTCTGCTTCTTTCCAATCCAGTAGCAGGCTCTGAAAATATCAACTCTCGGATGATTAAGGATAGTCGAGCAGTCAACACGATTAAGAAGTGCAACAATTCTGCCCATTGCCTGCTCGAACTTTTCACCCTCATAATGGTAGGGATAAAGGATATCATCGGAAAGACGCCAGTTAATATCATTTACGAACATCGCCTGAAAATATGCGGGAACTTCATCCTTGAAGTTTCCGAACAGCTCCTCAAAATACTGCATTGCTGTTTCAAACAGGTAGAATGCGTGGAAATACACTCTCATAATGCTCGTTTCGTTGCCCTTGTTATACATATAAACGCCGTCGGGGCAATAGCCGATTTTCATTTTCGGCATAAGCACACGGTTGCAGTATTCCTGATCTTCAAGCTTGAAGCCGGGCGTTGTGTTAAAGAGCACATTATCATCGCCGATATTCTTTACGCAGACATTAACTCGGGTCTGTGTAATATACGGATTTTCCTTAAGGTCATATACTCCCTCGTGGTCAAGCAGTTCAAATCTGAAATGCGGTTTAAGAATTTTATCCTCCTTGTAGCGCATTTCGTTATATGCGACCATGTCAACCTCATCATAAACCTTTTCAAAAAAGTCAGTAACCTTCTTTACTGTTTCGGGAGTGAAATAGTCATCACTGTCAAGGAAGAAAAGATATTTGCCCTTAGCATGCTTTATGCCGAAGTTTCTTGTTGCGGAAAGTCCTTCGTTCTCCTTTGAGAAAGCTTTGACAAAATCATATTTTTTGCTGTATTCCTTACAGATTTCCCAGCTGTTGTCGGGTGAACCGTCATTTATAACAAGAATTTCCATCTGCTTTTTATCCATAGTCTGAGCGACAAGTGAATCAAGGCAGATTCTGAGATATTCTTCAACATTATATACAGGAACAATTACGGAAGCACGATATTCAAATTCCATTATGTATAACTCCTCTCGATTGCTTATAAGTCCCTAATCTGTAAAATTATATCACGTTAAAAATACTTTTTCAATACTGACTGACAATTATGGCAAAAAATAAAGGGCATCGCATGGATGCCCTCCTGTCAGATGAACTTTTTAATGTTGGATAAAACTGTTTCGGTTGCTTTTTCAATATCTCCGGTCACAGTACAGCCTGCGGCTCTCGGGTGACCTCCGCCGCCCATAGTCGCACAAACCTCAGAAACATCAACCGCTTCACTGCTTCGCATCGAAATTTTGAAAGTGCCGTCGGTTTTTTCACGCATGGTTACACCGACCTTAACGCCCTCAATCTGCCTCGGAATTGACGCAATTGCATCAACCTCCGTCTCATCAGAACCGCTGAGGCGATACATCTCCTGCGTTATAGTGATAAATGCGCACTGACCGTCAAAATACATCTTCATTCCGTCAAGTGCAAGACGTTCAAGAGCGACATATGTCTTGGTTTTCGTCTCAAACATAACAGTATTGATTTTTGCGTTTTCAGCCCCTGCCTCAATCATATCCGCCGCCAAACGCATTGTGCGCGGTGTGACATTGGAATAACGGAAACAGCCTGTGTCGGTAGTCAGTCCTGTGTAAATACAATTTGCAATCAGCTTTGAAATATCGACACCTAAACCGTCTATCACCTGCAAAACGATCTCACAGGCGGCTGCCGCCGAAGAATCAAGCAAGGTTCTTTCAGCGTACAGACGGTTGGAGCCGTGGTGGTCAATGCATAAATCGACCTTGTTACCGTACTTCTCCTCGAAATTTTTTCCGAGCAGCTTGGTATCGGCAACATCAACGGCAATTATCTTATCGGGTGTGAAATCGTCACCGTCAGCTTTACCCATATAGTTAAATTTCTCAGGCACAGGGTCATTACAGCACACACGGGCAGTTTTGCCCAGAGAAGCAAGAGCTTCCCTGAGTGCAAAGCCGCAGCCCAATGTATCGCCGTCGGGATGACCGTGCACAAGAATAAGAAAATTATTATTGTTTTTTAAGAACTCAACAGCTGAATTCAGATCAATAATCATTCTTCTTCAGTCCTTAATTCATCCATTATTTTTACTATGTTCATGCCGTGTTCGATTGAATCGTCGGCAACAAATGTCAGCTCGGGAGTTTTTCTCAGATGCAGGCGCTGTCCGATTTCACGGCGGATGTAGCCTGTCGCACTCTTAAGACCCTTGACAGCTTCCTTTGCTGTGTCAATTCCTTCAAGTGCGCTGATGTAAGCCTTTGCAAAAGATGCATCGGAGCTTACCTCAACACGGACAACCGTAATAAGCTTATCCTTGACTCTCGGGTCTTTAAGCTCACGGATAACCGCTACAAGCTCGCGCTTTATATCCTCGGAAACTCTGTTAATTCTGTATCCTGCCATAGATTTTCCCTCTTAGTCTCTGTATTCCTCGGTTGTGTAAGCCTCAAAAATGTCGCCCTCTTTAATATCGGCAAATTTGTTAAGGCTTATACCGCATTCATAGTTGGAAGCAACTTCCTTAACGTCATCCTTGAAACGGCGAAGTGAAGCGATTTCATCCTCAGCGATAACAATACCGTCACGAACAACACGGATTTTTGAATTTCTTGTAACCTTACCGTCCTGAACGTAGCAGCCTGCAACCTTACCGACAGAAGAAATTGTGATAACGTTTCTGACTTCAATTCTGCCCTGCTCAACATCACGGAACTTAGGAGCAAGCATACCCTTGATAGCTGACTGAATTTCCTCAATACAGTCATAGATAACACGGTACATTCTCATATCAATACCGTCACGCTCTGCAAGTGTGATTGCAACGGGGTCGGGACGGACATTGAAGCCGACAATGATAGCGTTTGATGCGTTAGCAAGCATGATATCCGACTCGCTCGGAGCACCGACACCGCTGTGAATAACGCGAACACGAACTTCCTCGTTTGAAAGCTTCTCGAGGTTCTGCTTAACAGCCTCAGCTGAGCCCTGAACGTCAGCCTTGACAACAACATTAAGTTCCTTCATCTCGCCCTCCTTGAGTGAATCAAAGAGATTGTCAAGAGTAACCTTCTGCTGTGACTTGAACTGCTCTTCCTTAGCCTCATTCTTTCTCTGCTCAACAAGCTCACGTGCAAGACGCTCGTCGCTTACTGCGTCGAAGATATCGCCTGCGTTAGGAACCTCTGCAAGACCCATAATCTCAACAGGAACTGAAGGGCCTGCGGACTTAACCTTCTTGCCCTTATAGTCTGTCATAACACGTACACGGCCGACTGACTGACCTGCAACAATGATATCACCTGCGTTAAGTGTACCCTTCTGAACAAGGAGAGTTGCGATAGGACCGCGACCCTTGTCAAGACGGGCTTCGATAACGATACCCTTTGCAGCTCTGTTCGGATTAGCCTTAAGCTCCTGCATTTCCGCAACAAGAAGAATGCTCTCAAGAAGCGAATCAATGCCCATATGAGTCTTAGCTGATACGGGAACACAGATAACATCGCCGCCCCACTCCTCGGGAACAAGGCTGTGCTCTGTAAGCTGCTGCATAATTTTGTCGGGATTTGCGCCGGGTCTGTCCATCTTGTTGATAGCAACAATAATCTGAACATTAGCTGCCTTTGCGTGGTTGATTGCCTCGATTGTCTGCGGCATGATACCGTCATCAGCGGCAACAACAAGAACAGCAATATCTGTAGCCTGAGCACCACGGGCACGCATTGATGTAAACGCTGCATGGCCGGGTGTGTCAAGGAATGTAATCTTCTGACCGTTTATCTCAACTCGGTAAGCACCGATATGCTGTGTGATACCGCCTGCCTCAGTTGAAGTAACGGATGTATTTCTTATAGCGTCAAGAAGTGATGTCTTACCGTGGTCAACGTGACCCATAACACATACAACGGGGTCACGAAGAACGAGGTCGCCCTCATCGTCATCACTTGCGTCAATGATTCTGTCCTCAATTGTAACAACAACCTCACGCTCACACTTTGCGCCAAGCTCGGTTGCAACGATTTCAGCTGTATCGTAGTCGATAACCTCGTTTACGCTTGCCATCTGACCGAGCATAAAGAGCTTTTTGATAACCTCAGCGGCTGTCATATGAAGAAGCTCTGCAAGTCCGCCGACTGTGATTTCCTCGGGAACCTGAATTTTAAGCTGAGGCTTCTTTGCACGCTCAGCGGCGATTCTCTTGAGCTTTTCAGCCTCTGTCTCGCGGCGTGATGAACGCATTCCCTGCTTGCGGTACTGCTGTGACTTCTGCTTAAGCTTCTGCTTGTTTGTTGTCTTATCGCTCTGCATACCGTGATTTACAGGCGCAATGTTTTCATAACGCTCGTTGTACTTTTCAAGGTCAACATTGTTGGCACGGGTGTCAACTGTTCTTGCCTCGCCCTTTGTACGACTCTGCGGTACAGCGTTAGGATCCTTCTGCTTTTTCTTCGGAGCGTCCTTCTGCTTCTGATCAAGTTTCTTATCCTTGGCAGGTGCGCTCTTTTCACCCTTCGCAGGTGCATTGTCAGAAGCCTTTTCTTCCTTTGCAGGTTCTTCATTCTGCTCGGACTGCTTTTCAGCGGCTGATGCAAAATACTCGTCAAAGCTTTCAACACTTCTGTCGCTTGTGTATGTTTCAAATATGATATCGAGTTCTGCCTCTTCAAGTGCTGTTACTGAAGATCTCTTAGCCTCACCGAAATGGTCAGTAAGGATTTTCATAATATCTTTTCCAGCAACGCCGAAGTCGGCAGCTATTTCACGAATTCTGTACTTAGTTGCCATAAACTCGCTCCTCTCCGGTTTTATTATCGTTAAGTTTCTGTATAAATGATTTTGCAAAGCCTGCGTCATCAATGGTGAAAACACTTGCCTTGAATCCCGTCGCCTGCCTTATGTCAAACATTGTATAGCTCAGTGAGTAGAGCTGAACCTCCGCATTTTCGGCAAGAAACGTCATTTCGCCGCACAGACGCCCGGACGCATCCGAACATATAAAGCAAGCCTGAGCCGTTCCGAACTTGAGTGCCTGCTTACAGGCATCGTGTCCCATGCTCATCTTGCCCGCCTTGCGGCATATGCCTAAAAGGCTGAGAGCTGAATCATTCACCGCTTGTCAGCTCCTGTTCCATCTTGTCATAGACCTCGTCGGGTATGTTACACTGGAATGACTTCTCGATGCGCTTTGCCTTTCTTGCCTTTTTAAGGCACTCAACATCACGGCAAATATATGCTCCCCTGCCGTTCTTTCTGCCTGTAAGATCAATAAGGATTTCATCCTCAGGCGTTTTAACAACACGGACAAGCTCTTTCTTCGGCTTCATTTCGCCGCAGCCTGTGCATTTGCGAAGCGGAATTTTCTTCTGCTGCACACCGTTCACCCCTTATTAAAGTTCGATTGTTGCGTCCATTTTGCCGCTTTCGGGCTTGATGTCAATCTTCCAGCCTGTAAGCTTAGCGGCAAGACGTGCGTTCTGACCCTTGTTGCCGATAGCAAGTGAAAGCTGAAGGTCGGGAACAATTACACGGCAAGCCTTCTCGCCGCTCTCGTCAACTGTAACCGATACAACATCAGCAGGAGCAAGTGAAGCCGCGATAAACTCAGCGGGATCGTCGCTGTATTTAACAATGTCAATCTTCTCGCCGTAGAGCATATCAACAATCTTGCCTACACGTGCGCCACGCGGACCGATGCAAGCACCAACTGCATCAACATTCTCATCTGCCGAGTAAACAGCAATCTTTGTTCTTGAGCCTGCCTCACGGGAAACAGACTTGATTTCAACTGTGCCGTCATAGATTTCGGGAACCTCAGCCTCGAAAAGACGCTTAACAAGTCCCGGATGTGTTCTTGAAATAGTAGCTCTCGGGCCTCTCTTGCCCTCTTTTCCGTCAGATACGCCTGCAATATAAACCTTGATAAGCATACCGGGGAGAAGTGTTTCGTTTGCAATCTGCTCGCTTCTGAAAAGAGTTTCCTGAGCCTTGCCGATTTCAACGATTGCATCCTTTGTTTCAGGGTCAACACGTGAAACCTTCGCTGTAACGATTTCCTGATTGTGGCTCTGGAATTCCTCACGGAGTCTTCCGTTCTCAGCCTCACGGATGCCCTGACGGATAACGTGCTTGCCCTTGTCAGCGGCAATACGGCTTACTTCCTTTGTTTCAAGCTCAACCTCAATGATATCGCCTACAATAGCTGTCGGCTTATACTTCTGAGCCTGCTCAACTGTAAGATCCTCATCGGGGTCGAAAACCTCGCTTACAACATTGTATCTTACAAATACACGGATTGTTTCATCTTTGGGATTAAGCTCGCAGAAAACAATATCCTTATTGTTATAGTCACGCTTAACAGCTGTGACAAGAGCTTTCTGAATGCTCTCGCAAAGAGTGTCCATAGGAATACCCTTCACTTTTTCAAGAGCTTTAAGTGCTGCAAAAAGTTCCTTGTTTACCATTACTCTTCTACTCCTTCGAAATCATCAAGTTTAACATACGATGTTTCTTTTTTATTTATCATGAGCCCGGTTCCGTCCTCAAGACGCAGCTCAAAATTTCCGCCGTCATAGCTTGCAAGAATTCCTTTGAATTCTCTGATTCCGTCACGCGCTCTGATAAGCTTGACCATAATCTTTGCACCTATGAATTTCATAAAATGCTCGTCACGCTTCAGGTCACGTTCAACCCCCGGTGAGCACACCTCAAGGCAATAGCTCTGTTCAATCGGGTCAGCCTCGTCAAGGGGCTTGTCAATTGCGTGTGTCATATCAACGCAGTCATTGATTGAAACGCCGCCATCCTTATCAATAAAGATACGAAGAAACCAGTCAGCGCCCTCCTTCTCAAAGCGGACATCCCAGATATCAAGTCCAAGCTCTTTTGCGAGAGGCTCAGCAATCTGCCAGACAGTTTTTACAGTGTTTCCGCCTTTTCCTTTAGAAGCCATTTCACAACCTCCTTTAACAACACAAAAGAGCGGGTCGCCCCACTCCTTTGTCAATACATCTTAACTTACTTGTTTATTTTATCACACTATAATTAAAATATCAAGCATTTTTTTACTTTTTCTTTTTAAGCGGATTTTCAGGCTTAACGCCGCCTGTAAGGAATCCAGAAATATACATCACATATGCACCGAGGATTGAAACGACAACGCAAACAGGAATAAGTGTACCTGTTCCGATTGACGGGCTGAAAATCAGGACGATAACAGCTACAATAATCGGAAGTGCCGAAATACGCCAATGCTTTGCGAAATAGCCTGCGCCGAGAGCACCGAACAAAGCAGGAAGAACCTGGTTGAATGCAGGTGCAAGCGGTGAACCGGGAGCCGTTATCTTTGAAATAAACGGACCCATTGCAAGCACGCCGACAGCAAGTATTATTGTCGTAACGATTGTTGATGTTGCAACAGCTATTGTTGTGACAACCTCGTCCTCATCTGTGCCGGGCTTTGTGTTTGCACTTTCACGTGCACTGAGAACGCAAGGAAGCTTCATATTTGTCGTATTGCCTGTAACAAAAGAAAGATACGATGCGCCTGTGCCGAGCATCGGTGCATAAACTGCAATCTCAAGTACAGCAGCTGTCCAGAAGATAAGCGCAACACCCTTGAAGCCGTCAAAAACCTGCTGAAATGACGGTCTTGTATCAAGATGAAGCATTACCGCTATCGGAACCATCATAAGCATTGCAAATGCAACCCACGAAAAAAGCCTGCCCCAGAAATGGGTCTTTTCTATGTAAGGTGTTGTTTCAATTGTCTTTTTCATAGTTAAGGCCTCCATTCAAGCATTGAAATACTCTCGGGCAAAACGGTGTAAAGAAGAACAGCCATACCAAGTCCCGCAAACATACTCAGAGGCATTACAAACGGTTCAAACTTATCCCATTTGTACTTCTGGCAGAGCTTTTGAAGAACAATAACAAGAACTGTTGACGTTACAAGAACCGCAACAGACATCACACCTGCGCCCATACCTGTCTTCTGCTCAACTCCGTCTTTTACAATTGTAGCTGCCTTGCCCGCAAGCGCATTACCGATGAATGCCGCTATAAGACCGATGAAAGTTGCTGCGGAAATGATATCGCCAAACTTGTTTTCGCCGTCCTTATTAGCCGTTACCTTGCCTATCTTATTCTGTACGGTTTTAAGAAAAAGAGGAACAAGTACAAGATAAATAATAACGCCGAGCGTCATTACCCATGTTACTGCCGTAAAAACTGTCGGATTTGTAATGTTCTGACCGAAGGGAACGGCATCTTCAGTTCCTTTAAACGCATCCATTGCCGACTGTGCCGCCGTTGCTTCATACTGAAGATTACCGACAACTGTCAGACGTATCCATGGAAGAACAATACCGAGTGAGCTTGAAAGAACTACAACCGTTGTCAGAATCGCTATTGCAGGTGCAATTGTAAACAATGCACTTGATGTAACTGTATTCTTAAGAACCTTTGTAGACATACCTATTTTTTTGCCGTGTCTCCATGCACGAACAAAGAAGAATATCGACTGCACAAGAACAAAGCCGATAATCGCCGCGGCAATGGCATACATAAAGCCGCTTTCTTTGAAATCTGCCATTATACAACCCCCTGTATAAATATCAGTAAAGATAATATCACAGTTTATATAATTCAGTCAATAGCCATTTAAACATCGCACCTTATTTGTATAAAATCCGCATTTATTAACAATAAATCTTAAGAAATTCTTAAGGTTTAACAATTTAGTAACTGTTTGTTCATAGTTTGTTAACAATTAAATAGGCATTCTGTGGTAATCTTTTTCTCGGAGATAAACATCTCTATTTTCATTTTTATTTTCTCTTTCCCTTGAACGGTTCGATGCTGCACACATCGGACCGTTCCCCCTTTTTATGAAATTTTGTTAATAATTGTCACCTAACCGCCTTCGGGCGGTTTTATTTTTGCTTTGAATTTCGGTGTTTAGTCATAATACACATATAATTATACTAATTCAAATAATTCTATTGATATTTCTCACAATGTATTCCAAAAGCATTCGTTATTATTCACAAATATTTTATAAAAAACTTGTGCAAAACGCTTGACAAATATAAAAACATCTGCTATAATGCATTTGTAATGAGGGTTAAGAAAGTTTGACAGCTTAACACTTCATAAAAATAAGAAAGGAATGAATAATATGTCAAGAGAGAGCATCTACTACGCAGAAGAGAGAAAAGCATTGAACACATTATTGGACGAAATTGAAAAAGAGAAACACATTTTTTCATTCCGTAACATTATCAAGCTTATCGCAGCTAATTCAATAGCAACAAGACTTTGATAATGCCGGGCTCGTCAGAGCCTCCCAATACCTAAAAAATGAGTTAACACGATAACTCTCCTCTATATTTAAAAGACATCCTTCGGGGTGTCTTTTTTCATTTTATATTATTTGTTGAAATATAATCCGCGATATGATAAAATTATATAAAAAGGAGGAAATATCCATGAGTATTTCAAAAAAGCTTATATCATTTTTTATGTGTATAGTTATGATGTTCACATTGTTTATCCCCGCCTTTGCCGCATCGGAAAACGAACTTCCGTATGAGGACAGTCAGTTTTTTGATACAGGTGAATATAAAATTCACTACCGTATATGGAATGCTGAAAATCCGAAAGGTCAGATTTTTATGATTCACGGCTTTGCACTCTCCTCCTACTGCTGGACAGAGCTTGCAAAGATTCTTGTTGACAACGGCTACACATGCGTACTTGCCGACCTGCCCGACTTCGGATATTCTACAAGGGAAACCGCAGAAACCGAGCTTGTTCCCCGTGAAGACATTATGCATGAGCTTATGGAGCACCTGAGTGACGACCCGTGGTATGTCGCAGGTCACTCAATGGGCGGATTTATCACGCTTAAGCTTGCCGAGAAATATCCCGAAGATGTCAAGAATATTCTTTTATACGGAACAGCAGGCAATGACGGTACATCTGAGCTTCGCACAAAAATGATGTCAAACAAGGCCTTTGTCAGCATCATGGGTCCCACTATGCAGCTTATGGGCAGAATAAAGCCGTTGGTTCGTCTCCTTCTTGTTTTCGCCCTGTGGGATGCGAAGTATGCTTTCAATTACGATGTTTCTGAAATCTGCAATCCTTATAAAATCAAGGGAACAGGCAAGGGTGCGCTTTATTCGTTCTCAATGCTTCCTCCTACAAATTATGAAGCGGTTAAAAATTTCAGTCCGGTTCTTTTTATAAACGGCAGCAAAGATAAGGTTATCACCGACAGCTGGAGAGTTAATCTTCGTGCCGCCCTTCCGGAGGGAAGCGTTGACTATGTTGTTGACGGCGGTGGACATATGTTTATAGAAAACTATGCCAAGGAAACAGCTAAGGTTACGCTCGATTTCCTTGCTGTAAACAAATAAGAGGATACCTATGAACAAAGAAAGCTTCAAACGTCAGCTGCGAATACTTCGCCGAAAAAAATGGCCTGCTGCATTAGCCGTTGTTTTAGTTCTGTCAATCATAGTAACACCGATAGCTATGACAGCCAAAGCCAATCATAAACGCTTTTCCGCTAAAAAGCCGCTTCCGCTTTCATCACAGATGATTGTCAAAAGCGACCGTGCAAAGGTGCATATGATTGCTCACAGAGGCTATTCATCACAGGCACCCGAGAACACGGTTCCCGCTCTTGAGAAAGCAAGTGAGTATCACTTTGATACCGTTGAATTTGACGTCAGACAAACGCAGGACTGTGTCTGGGTAATTTCGCACGATGCGGACGTCAAATCAATGACTGATAAAAAAGGTAAAATTTCATCCTTTACATATTACGACCTCGTCACCTGCACAGTTGACAAAGGTGCGCATAATAAGGATTACGAATCTCTGAAAATTCCCACTCTCGACCATATGCTTAAAGCGTGTCTTGAATACAATTTAAAGCCGATGATTGAGATTAAAGACTACACAAAAAGCGGCATCAGGACACTTCTTGAAATTATTGACAGAAACGGATTCACAGAGTCCTGCTCGATTATTTCATTTGACCGCAGCGCACTTGAAGCTGTAAGCAAAGAGAATCCCGATATTCAGCTTTATGCTCTTGTAAGTAAGCTCAACAAAAAAGAGATGGAAAAGTGCCTTAAAAATCCGAAAATCGGCGTCAGCTTCAATGGTCACGTAAAAGCTAACAACGAAGAACAGATAAAGAAATTACTTGATGCGGACATTCCCCTCGCCTGCTGGACAGTAGATGACAAGGAAACGCTTAATAAATACTTTAATATGGGTGTTCGTAATTTTGTTTCAAACAGAATTTATCCGGGTTGATTGCACACAACAAAATCTCCGATTTAATCAAAGCGATTGAATCGGAGATTTATTATTTTACTGTTTTCAGCTATTCTGTGCCGCTTCACGCATTTCTTCGAGATACTCGTCATAAGTAATCTCTTTGTCGTAGAAGCTGCCTGCTGTTATGTCAATTATTCTTGTTGCAATAGTCTGCACAAACTGATGGTCATGAGATGTAAAAAGAACTGTTTCGGGGAATTTTATAATACCGTCATTGAGCGATGCGATTGACTCAAGGTCAAGATGGTTTGTCGGCTCATCAAAGATAAGCACATTTGCGCCCGAAAGCATCATCTTACAAAGCATACAGCGAACACGCTCGCCACCCGAAAGTACCTTTGCCTGCTTTGTTGCTTCCTCGCCCGAGAACATCATTCTGCCAAGCCATCCGCGGACATCCGTTTCAAAAATGAGGTCTGAATAACGGCGAATCCAGTCAATAAGGCTGTCCTCAACACCGTCAAAGAACTCCGAGTTATCCGACGGGAAATAAGCCTGTGAGGTTGTAACGCCCCACTTGAATGTGCCTTCATCGGGTTCAAGCTCGCCTGCAAGAATCTGGAAAAGGGTAGTCTTCGCAAGTCCGTCTGTTCCGACAAAAGCAACCTTATCGTGCGGCTTGATTGTAAAACTTACGTTATCAAGAACCTTTCTGTCACCGATAGTCTTGCTTATTCCGCTTACTGTCAGAAGGTCATTACCGACCTCACGGTCGGGTTTGAACTGGACAAACGGGAAACGTCGGGATGAAACGGGCATATCCTCAAGTACAAGGTTATCAAGGAGCTTTTTACGGCTTGTTGCCTGCTTTGACTTTGATGCGTTCGCGCTGAATCGTGCAATGAATTCCTGAAGTTCCTTCATCTTCTGCTCAGTCTTCTTATTCTGCTCACGGAGCTGACGCTGAGCAATCTGAGTATAGTCATACCAGAAGTCATAGTTGCCGACATACATTGCGATCTTACCAAAGTCAATATCAACAATGTGAGTGCAGACCTTATTAAGGAAATGACGGTCATGGGAAACAACGATAACTGTACTTTCAAGCTCAATCAGAAACTCTTCAAGCCAGTTGATAGCCTCGATGTCAAGGTGGTTTGTCGGCTCGTCCATAAGAAGTATATCGGGATTTCCGAAAAGTGCCTGTGCAAGGAGAACCTTAACCTTGACATCATTATCAAGCTCACTCATCTGTGCATAGTGAAACTCGTTTGTTACGCCAAGACCGTTGAGAAGAATTTCAGCGTCACTTTCCGCACTCCAGCCGCCCATTTCGGCAAACTCTTCCTCAAGCTCGCTGACACGGATACCATCCTCCTCAGAAAAATCCTCTTTCATATAGAGAGCTTCTTTTTCATCCATAACCTCGCAAAGTCTCGGATTTCCCATAAGCACCGTGCGGATAACATCATATTCATCATAAGCGAAGTGGTCCTGTTTAAGAACTGACATACGCTCACCGGGGGTGATAATTACCTCACCCTTATTCGGCTCGATTTCACCGGAAAGGATTTTCAGAAAAGTCGATTTACCTGCGCCGTTTGCGCCGATAAGACCGTAGCAGTTTCCGTTAGTAAACTTTAAGTCCGCACCTTTAAAAAGCTCTCTGCCGCCGTACTGGAGGCTGATATTAACTGTAGTAATCAAATTTATATCTCCTTACATAGTTAATTCGAGGAATTATCCCCGAATTATCTTTTAAATAAATATTTAATGAAGTTTTTTGTTCTTCTTTTCAATGCGCTATATAATCTGTAAGCCCATCTGATTGCGGGAAGCAATGCAACATAAGTCTTGTATTCTTTGCTTTCTACATTATAGGTTTTGCCGTTACGCTCAATGCTTTTCAGTACACCGATAATCTGATCCTGTCGGATATTGTACTCGTTCACCCATTGATTGTCACCACGCATTACATAAGTGTCTCCGTTGACATAAATCACACGGTGAAGAATATACTGTCCGTTATCACGCAGATAAAACGGAACATCACCCTTCTTCAGCTTTCCCTGCGGTTTGATAAGTGTAACTGTATCCTTGCGGTCACGAATCGTCGGGAGCATACTGACACCTGACGAGATAAAGGAAACCTCTCCGTTCGCGTCAAGCGTTTCTTTCATTATCGGAGCAAGCTCACTAAGACTGTACTTCTTACTCAACTAAATCTGCTCCTTTGAGTTTTTCAATAAATTCAAGGACTTCATCTTTTATATCCTCAGCTGAAACGTTGCACTCTTTTGCAAGCGAATCAACAATCTCTTCAACCTCCGCGCCCTTTTCAAGCATCTTCCAGATATAAGTACCTGTTTCATTGACCGTGATAAGTCCTGTGAAATTTATTCCGCCGAGAGCAACAACTATGCTGTTGCTTCCGACTTTTCTGAGTCTGTACCCTTCTTTAATTTTCATCAGTTTTTCCTCCGACTGTATCAAGAATTCTGATTTTCTTGTTTTCAATTCTGATTTCCTTGTTGCATACATTAAGCGCCGCCGGCTTATGTGTGATAATAATACACGTTCTGTTGTCAAGCGTGCGAAGATTTCTGAGCAGTCTTTCCTCCGTACCCTCATCAAGTGCCGACGTTGCCTCATCAAGCAGAAGAATCGGTGCGTCGTACAGAATCGCACGTGCAATAGCAATTCTCTGAACCTGACCCTCAGAAAGTCCGAGGCCTCTCTCACCTATTACAGTTTCGAGTCCCTCAGGTAAGTCATTGATAAACTCATCCGAACAGCTCAGCTCAATAGCTCTGCGTATATCTTCCTCGGTTTTGCCCTCACACATAAATGTGATATTTTCTCTGAGCGTTCCCGAAAGAAGCATATTACCCTGCGGAACATAAGAAAATAAATCTCTTGTGCTTTTATCCGCAATACGCTTTTCGCCGTTAACTGTTATGCTGATTTCTCCGCTTTCGGGATAGATAACGCCAAGAAGCAGTTTAAGCAGCGTGCTCTTGCCGATACCCGAAATACCCGTTATAGCCGCGAAATCGCCCTTATTTATGCTTATGCTTGCATCGTCAAAAATCAAATCACGGTTATATTTGAATGTGAGATTTTCAAAATCAATTGTTTCAAGCCCTTTGTAATAGTTCTGAACATCGCCAATAGGCTTGTTAACGTCAAGCTCATCCTGATACTCTTCAATTTCAATGATTCGCTCAGCCGATGCAAGTATGCCATAGAAAGTCGGCAAGACACCCGCAAGAGATGAAAGAGGAACCTGAATCTGATTTACAAGCTGAAGTATAGCGGTAAGCTCACCGATATCTATTCTGCCCTGAAAAACTCTGTACGCACCGAGAACGGTCGCAAGAAGATATCCGAGGCTGAATGCCATCTGCATACCCGTATTGGCAAAAATGCTGATTGTCGCACGCTTGATGCGTATCTTGTAGCTTGTCAGCTGAAGCTCGTTGGCCTTTTTAACTATCTGCTCATAAGCATTAAACACCTTGATAACAAGGATGCTTGTTATTGATTCCTGGAAGAAGGAGCTTACATTACCCTCAGCTTCCTGCGCCTGCTTATGGATTCGCTTAAGATAATTTCTGAAAAATCTTGTTGTACCTGCAATAACTGTTCCGCCAATCAGAAAAATCATCGCAAAAGTCGGATCAAGACTTATCATAATAACAACGGCAGAAACAAGCTTTGTCAGTAACGATACAATATTCGGAATTAAGCTTGTAACTCCGTTACAGATTGTCTGAACGTCAGAGTTTAGTCTGTTAAGCAGGTCGCCGCTGTGATGCATTGAAAGCTTTGCATAGTCCTTGTGAATTATACGTTCAAATACACGCGAACGAATTTTGATTTCGATTTTTGCTTTTGCTCGCTCGAAAATATTACTGTTAAATATTTTCAGAACCATTTGCATAAAAATAAGGAGCAGAAGGAAGAACGCACCTTTTTTCAGCAAATCAACATCTTTCTGCGTAGCACCGTTTATTACATCCTTCATACCGAGAGCAGTCAATATTCCAAAGAATGACAGAGCGGCGCTGAGAATTGCATATATAAAAACAAAAATCCAACTACCCTTTGATACACTGATAATCCACTTTATAACAGCGGTATCAGCGTAATTTTTTTCGTTAGGTGAATTGGATTTCAGAATTTTCAATTTAATCTTCCCTTTAATAATTACTCATTGTTTCGTAAGAAAGTTTTGCGGCTTCAAGCTCGATATTACACTTTAATCTGTAAATAGGAATATCGCGAATAAGCTCGTCAATAAAATCGCACATCATTTCCATTCGCTGAGGTACGCTCGGGCGAACAGTCTGAGATATAATCAGAGAAACAGCATCATCCATAGGAATTCTCTCAATGGAGTTCTCTTTTGCCTGCTCAACGAAGCATATACCTTTAAGCTCGGCTCTTGTATCAACATTTATTTCGTGCTTTCCGCTGAACGGAGTTCCGTATACATAGTATTTATCATCAATTTTTCTGTAAGCTGCTTTATCATCGTTAATGATAAACGCTTTCTCTCCCAGAAGCTTCATCCATAAGCCTGTATGTGTTGATTTACCCGTTCCGCAGGGCGCAGAAAAAGAATATGCCTTGCCGTCAACAACAACGGTAGACGAATGAAGGAACATACCCTTATACTCAAGCAGCTTAAGATTGAATGCCGTCCCCATCCAGAGGTATTCCATGCAATCATCGGTGATATTTTCACAGTACTCAGGTCTGTTGGTAAACAACTCGTCCTTGATTCCTATATTAAATTCCGCAGGTTCATCGCATAAGTATTTACTGCTTCTGTTTTTAAGCAAATCATACTTTGGTTCAAACCCGACTTTTAAATCTGCAATTTTATATACAGGCATTTTATTCTCTCCAAAAAAATTCAGGTTTTAGTGTTATATATTAAGGTACTAATAAATATCACTAAAACCTAAATTCGGCAGACAACCGTAGGATTGCCTGCCAAACTCAGTTTTAAAATAATTAGCCAATGATAAGATCGTTGCCAATGCTGTTTGAAGCTAATGTTGCAGGCTCTGTTGCGCCTTCACCGTCTGAACCGGCAACAGCTGCAGATGTTGTTTCGCCAGCGATTTCCTCGATAAGATCGAACTTCTCGATTTCCATTTCGGGCTTCATGTAAGTCATTTTTTTCACCTCGTTCATATGTATTCAATAAAATGACCATGAAGAAAATTGAATCAGATATCTTTAATTAAAACCCAATTTTCATAACACAACTCATTTTATCTAATGGTATTTTATCATCATTATTAAAAAATGTCAATATCTTTCGGTTGCCTGTGAAAGATTTGTCAATAATGAATAAAGGCTTCGTGTTTCCACGAAGCCTTCTTGTTAAAATGACGATTATTACTAATCAATCATAAGTTGATTATTAGTAAACAACTCTTGCTGTAAGAGCGTCACCTGTTGTTGCAAATGTTGTGGACTCAGCACGAGTTCTGATCGGCATTGACCAGTCGCCCATAGGACCGAATGCATGTGTGATTGTCCATACACGCTCACCATTATCGTTGTCAACATAAGAGCAGTTACCTGCTTTGTTCTCAACAGCATATGTATATGTGCCGCCGTTTTCGATTGAACCCTTCTTGTCAACGAACTGAATCTTGTATACATCTGTGCTTGTTGTGATGATGATCTTATGCTTACCCTTTGTAATTGTACCGCCGTTTGCTGCATCGGGATACATATCAGGAATAACGATTGAGTGGATTGAAAGATCAAGACCTGTTGTTGCATTGATTGTAACAGTCTTGTAATCATCTGTGTAGTTAGCATACTTAGCATATACTTCGTATGTTGTGCTTTCTGCGTCAGCAAATACCTTAACTGCCCATGTCTGAGTACCGTCATTGTTGTTAGTAATAACTACATCCTCAGAATCAGCATTGAATGTAAGGAAGTTATCACCGTTCTTGAAACGGAGAAGTGCGGGAGCACCGTCAACTGTTACGTTAACTGTTGCGTTTGCACCGATAACAGGAGTACCTGCTACTACTGCGCTCTTAACAGCATTCTTAGCAAGTGCTGCCTTTGCGTCTGTGATAGCATTTGCTGCTGTGTCAACAGTTGCCTGATCCTCTGCAAGGAGATCACGTGATACATTCTGACCTGCAGTTACTGAATCTGCATATGCATTCCATGTAGCTGCTGTGTAATCAGCTGCGTTTGTATCATCAAAAGCTGCGATAGCTGCATCAAGTGCTGTATAATCAGCGGGCTGTGATACGGGCTCCTCGCCAACTGTTACAGTAGCGTTGTTAAATGTCCATGTGTAGTCAAATTCAGGAACACAGCCAGGATGATGATTGTTGAGAGTAGGAGAAATATTCATGTAGATTTCGTTAAGAACAGGAACAGTACCGATTGATTCATAGAAAAGAAGATCATTAATTGTACGATACGAATTCTCAACTGAGAAGAACTCAAGTTTCTCACCGTCTGCTAAACCATCTTTAACTCTAAACTGGAAAGAGAACATCGGAGTAGGCTCAGAAAGCATAATTGCGAAAGGTGTCTCACCTCTTGTTGCGCGAACAATGTCATTCATACCTGCACGCTTAACCATGCCCCACTTATCATACTCACCGTTCTTGTTTTCTCTCCACTGAACAGGCCATGCAAATCTTCTCTGATCTGTACCTATGTTTGTGATACCATAGTCGGGAATCTCACTGCCGGCAGCTTTCCAACCTAAATCTTCATATTCATAAGCCATCGAACTGCCTTTAATAAACTCAAGCTTCGTCTTATCATAAATGATACCTGAATGGAAAGCGTTAAAATAGAAGTTTGTCTTTGCTAAAATAGTAACTGTAATGACATCTCCCGGCTTTGCGTAGTCGACATCTGTTGAATATGTAAGTTCAACTACACCTTTACTGTGGTCGAGCTTTGCAGGATACCACTCTACAAGCTCCTCTGCAGGAATAACATTTCCCTTTAGGTCAACACAGCTCGGAGCTGTACGCCAAGAACCTGTCATATCCTCGTAGAGAGCTTTCCAATCTGCATTTGTTTTTGCATTATGGTATGCATCAATTACTGAATCATCCCAGAAATAAAGGTTACGTTCCCAAATATCGGGATCACCAGCCTCACACTCTGCAACAAACGCGGCAATTTCTGCATCGTTCTTTTTCTTTCCAATATCGTCGTACGCCAGCATCCATTTAACCGCATTTTCATAGTTGGTAATTCCAGTCGGTAAAGCTGATACACCAACCGTCAAAACGCTCATTAGCATTACGACAGAAAGGATAATGCTTAAAACTTTTTTTGACATAATATTTTCCTCCTGAACATTGTTTTATTTCAACTCATATCCAAATGAGTTAAAGCCATTTTTCTCAGGCGACAACCTTGCCTGTCTCCTGATTGATTACCACCAGACCTGTTACCGCGTCAAGGATTACTTCAGCATCCTGTGCGTTAATCGTTGCACGTGCGCCGTATACATTAGCCGCAAGCTTCGCAGCGCCTTCGAGCGCATCCATCTCACCCGAGAGTGCAAGATTTATTGCTGAAGCGTCGTCAAAATCAATCTTGGCGTTTCCGTCAATATCGCCATAAATAACCACTACAAACTCGTTGATAAGCTCATCTGTTGTTTCCGAATAAACTCTTATTACCGAGCCTGTTCCGACATAGCGAGATCCCATAGACTCAATCTCATAATATACACCTTCATAGTCAACGAAATCTGCAAATTGAGATTTTGTCATAAGAGTCTTAAACCCGTATGCGTAGTTCACACCGTCAATTTCCGTGTAAGCTGCCGTATTTATAAACTCAAATCTTTCGGCAGGTGCAACATACGGAATAAGGCTGTCGATATAGTTCTGAAGCGTTGATACCATTAAATCAACATCAGATTGTTTATCAATGGTGACATCCATTCTGACACTTGAAGAACGATACTCACTCATAAGCAACATCACTTCATTAAAGTTTGTATATGATATAGTATAAATTTCAGAAACCGAATTGTCAAGTAAATTCAGAATTTTTTGAAGTTCTGTATAATCTGCCAATTTTAGCTCCAATTCTTTGGTTGCTTTGACTATATCATTTTTCCAGCCGTCAATCTCATTTTGATGTGTGATATCAAGATTGCTTACTATTACGCTAATTTTGCTTTCAAGATTTGAAACTGAATCATCGGTATAATAGCCTGTTGCAATCTTATCCTGAGCCTCTTCGACTGCTGTTTCAAGCTCCGAGTAATCCGCAGGCTTGTAAATCATAGCGTCTGCCGCGTTGTTGATTGCCTCTGCCATTGCGTTTACTTCGGTCTGATGTGTGATATCAAGTCCGTTTTCAACTGCATTGATTGCATTCTGAACCGCCGCAACGCTTTCATCTGTGTAAAGTCCTGTGTCAATCTTCGCATTTGCGTTTTCGATTGCAGCTTCAACATTACTGTAATCAGCACACTTGTAAGTCATAGCGTCTGCCGCGTTGTTGATTGCCTCTGCCATTGCGTTTACTTCGGTCTGA
>JAKSQO010000043.1 GCA_024404095.1 Clostridia bacterium
GCAGCGTTGTTCTTATGAATAAGATTCTTTGCGCAAGCCTGGTCAACCTTCTTGATAGCGAACTTAACAGCTGCTTCCTTGTCTGCTGAATTTGCAGCAGCAGCGGCATTAGCCTTTTTGATAGCTGTCTTCATAGCTGAGTTTCTTGACTTGTTGTGAGCAGCCTTTGTCTGGTTAACAAGTACTCTTTTCTTAGCTGATTTAATGTTGGGCATAGTTGCACCTCCTTCAAGTTCATTACACAGTTAGATATGATATCATCAAACAATCAAAAATGCAAGGGATTTTTGAAAATTTTTCTTTTTTTCTTACTATTTTTTGAAAGGAAACCGATATTATGGACTTCAGAACAGATCTCGCACTTGAAAGACACGAGCTTATTAAGGATTATACACCAAAAGGAGTAGAAAGTAAACAGTATAAAAAAGATGATATTCAGTTCACAAAAATTACTGTTACAGATGATGAAGGTGCAAAAAAGCTGAAAAAGCCAATCGGAACATACATCACCGCCGAGCTGCCGTCGCTTATCCTTAACTCCCCTGTTGAAGAAAATACAATAGCCGCAATTGCCGATGAGCTTCGTCAGCTGATTCCGCCAGACGGAACAATTATGATTGTCGGTCTCGGCAATTCGGATATAACTCCCGATGCAATCGGACCCGAGAGTGCCTCGCTTGTGCTTGCGACCCGACACATCAGCGAAGAAATAATCAAAAGCACAGGACTTGGCTCTCTGCGCTCTACCGCAGTTTTCACTCCGGGAGTTTTAGGAAAAACAGGTGTGGAAACGGCAGAGTCTATTAAAGGTATTGCGGAGGTTATCAATCCGTCAGCCGTAATCGTAATTGATGCTCTTGCCGCAAGACGTGTTTCCCGGCTCGGCTGCACAGTACAGATATCCGACACAGGCATTTCTCCCGGTTCGGGTGTCGGCAACAGAAGGAACGCAATCAATAAAGATTCCGTCGGTGTGCCTGTCATCTCAATCGGCATACCTACCGTGGTTGACGTGCAGACTCTTGTGAATGACCTTGTCGGAAATAATGCTGAAATATCCGCAAAAGACAGCAAGGAGATGATTGTCACACCACGTGAGATAGACCTTGTAATTGGCCGTGCGTCAAGGCTTATCGGACTTACAATCAACAAAGCTCTTCAGCCTCATTTGAGTGTTGACGAAATAATGATGCTTGTCGGAAGCTGAGTCAATAAGCTTTGACTGTTCTTTTATCTTTAATTATTGTGTACAATACAGAAACAGCAACTGTAACAATTACTGAAAAAATAAATCCGGAGATTCCTGCTTTTATCTCATGATAAAGAACAAAACAGAATATCGAATACACATACATATGTGTAAGATATATCGTTGTGCTCGACAGTCTCAAAGTTCTGTATACGGGTCTGTCTTTCAGATTGAGTCTTAAAGAAAAGCTAAAAATTCCAATACACAGCATAATACTAAAAATGGTCGATAATATCATATTGTGTACAAATAACAGTACAATAAAACTCGGGGCAGCTAAATAAAACGCATTATTTATCAGCTTCTGATTGAAGAAAAAATATATACCTAACGGAAGATAAATCAATCCGCTAATTAATCTGCCATCTGTAATTGTATACGAAATAATTGTCTTTATTATACCGAGACAGGATGGCAACGCTATTTCATTCCATGCTATACAGTTAATAATTTTTGCTATTATCAAAAAAACAGCAGAAGATACCAAATAGTATTTCGGCTTTGATTTCAGCTTCATTGTTACTAAAACAAAAAGAAGAGCATATATCGAAGATAAAAGATACCAGAGCATCCACGAATTAAAGTTTTCGCCTCGAAAAATAATCTTTCTCGCTGTAACAACAATGCAGTAAGGCACGGAATATCCTTCCTTAACATATGAATATATCGCAAGCGGAAAATAAATCGCTGTCCACATCAGATACATTTTTACCATCTTTTTCATACGGTTAAACACAATTTTAATGTTCAATTCGCTTGCGTATGGTAAATCAAACTTGCGTGCAAGCAGATATCCTGAAGCTATGAAAAAGAACGGAACTGCAGTCTGAGTAAGCACATCAAATGCTTCAACAAAAGAATTGCCACTGTATGCATCCCACGGAAACGTATGTATACAGACAACAAAAACCGCCATAATGAACTTTATAAGATCAATGCCGCAATATCTGTTCTCATGCAACTTACTCAACATCATCACCTCACGCTGATTATATCATAGAAGCTTTTCAATATCAAATGCATTTTTATCAATAAATCGACAAAAACAAAATTTTTCAAAGAAAACAAAAAAACACTTGATTTTTTTTAATAAATCTGTTAGTATATGAAATGTTGTTTAGTATTCGTAATTAAAAGGAGGTGCCGACTCATGGCAAAATGCGAATTCTGCGGCAAAGATGTAGCTTTCGGTATTAAGGTTTCTCACTCACACAGACGCTCTAACAGAACTTGGAAACCTAATGTAAAGCGTGTAAAGGCTATCGTAAACGGTTCTCCCAAAAAGGTTTACGCTTGCACACGCTGCCTTCGTTCAGGTAAGGTTACTCGTGCTGTTTAATGGCATTACGATTCAGAGGCTGTCTATGCGACAGCCTCTTTGTCTTTCTTGGAGGTTTTATCAATGAAGAAACAGTTGACTATACTCAGACGTCGTATTCTTTTTCACATAATCTGGCCGCTCGTTTTCAAGCTCTGTTCCATCAAGCCTGCTGACGAGGAGTTTTATATTTTCGCATACAATAAAAATTATAAGACTATGCCTGATAATCTGCGTTTTATTTATGATTATCTCATGGCAAAGGGCTGTAACTGTAAAATAATGAACGCACCTCAAAACAGAATCAAGCGTATATTATTCGGGCTTCAGTTTCAGAAGTATTACGCAAAATGCAAGTGCGTTTTTGTTCACGACCACTTTGAACTGCTCTATGCCAATAAGCCGAACAAGGGTACAAAGGTAGTTCAGCTCTGGCATGCATGCGGCGCTTTCAAAAAATGGGGCTATTCCACTCTCGACCTCAGCTGGGGAGGTTCAAGAAAAGATATGCTCCGCTTCCCCATGCATAATACATACACAGATGTTTTCGTTTCGGCAGAGGAAGTAATCCCCTGCTACGCTGAAGCGTTCGGATGCAATAGAAATATAATCAAAGCTTTCGGAACACCGAGAACTGATATTTATTTTGATAAAGATTTCGTATCGGGATGCCGTGAACAGCTTTTGAAGGAGTTCCCCGAAATCGGAGACAGAAAAATAATTCTCTACGCTCCCACCTTCCGTGGAAACAATCCTGACCAGTCATATAACGACAAGGCGATTGACTACGCTATGTTCAAAGAAAACCTTGCGGACGAATACGCACTTGTTTTCAAGCTTCATCCGTTCACAGCCGCAAAGTACAAAATGAGCGATGAGGAAAAAGCACTTTACGGCGACTTTGTTTTCGATGCATCGGCACTTCCAATTGAGGTAAACCTCTGCGCCGCCGATTTGCTTATCGCCGACTACTCATCTCTTATCTTTGAATATGCTCTTCTTGACAAGCCGATGATTTTCTACGCATACGACCTTGAAGAGTACGATCGTGACAGAAGCTTCTATTATGATTACAGAAGTTTTGTTCCGGGCAAAATCGTTACATCAAATGAAGAAATGGTTGAAACAATCAAAAACAAAGATTTTGACACAGCAAAGGTTCCCGAATTCAGGCAGAAGTTCATGTCCGCCTGTGACGGACATTGCACTCAGAGAATCGCTGATTACTGCATGAAATGAGGCAGCTTATGAAACTTTTTATAGCTTCTGATATCCACGGCTCTGCACTTTACTGTCAGCAGATGCTCAACGCATATGAACAGGAAAAAGCCGACAAGCTCATACTTCTCGGCGATATTCTTTATCACGGTCCGAGAAACGCTCTGCCTGACGGATACAATCCTAAAAAGGTTATCGAGCTTCTCAATCCCGTATCGAACGAAATTCTCTGTGTTCGCGGCAACTGTGACACAGAAGTTGACCAAATGGTGCTTGATTTCTCTGTTCTTTCTGATTCGGCACTTATATTTGCTGACGGCATAACAATGATTGCCGCTCACGGGCATAAAGAAACGCCTAAGATGCCTTGCGGCGGTATCCTCCTCAACGGTCACACGCACGTTCCTTCTTTTGAGGAAAAGGACGGATTCATCCGTATAAATCCGGGTTCGGTTTCAATCCCCAAGGAAAACAGTCAGCACGGATATATTGTATTCGAGAACAGAATATTCACATGGAAAAATCTCAGCGGTGAGGTTTACAGAGAAGAAAAAATCTGAAAATGAGGACTTCAAATGAAAATTTTTGACAGTTACAAACGCAGCCTCGGTCTTTCAAATGAGGAAAAACTCTCAAAACAAATCGGTTCTGCAATCGGCTGGATATGGCAGTATCTGAAAAAATACAAAATCGGACTTGCCATCTGCTTTGCTTTGAGCATTGCAATGACGCTTGTAAGTCTTGCAACGTCCGTGCTTTCAAAATATGTTATTGATGCGGTTATTGTTAAGAATATAAAAGTATTTCTTTTTGCCGCTATTGCGTCGGTTGTTCTGTATGTTCTCAGTACACTTGTCGGCATTTATGTCAACCGCAAAATGTTTGATATAAATGTATCGTCAACAAACGATATACGTAAGGATGTTTTCAGAAAGATTTTTGAAGTTTCGTGGGAGAATCTGCTTTCATTCCGCCCGGGCGACCTTATCAACCGGGCTAAAGGCGATACAGGCACGCTCTCCGAGGGGTTTATCAGCAACATTTTCTCATTCATCAGAAACGCAGTAATTCTTGTCGGCTCTTTTGTTATCATTATTCGATATGATTGGGTGTTCGCCGTTATTGCGGCTGTCGGTGCGCCTGTGCTCGCACTCACCTACCGTGCGCTTTCAAGGAAAATGCGTGATTTGAGCAGAAAGACGAAAATTTCCGAAAGTGAAGTTATGGCTTTCAGCGCAGAGACAATGTATAATCTTCAGACAATAAAATCCTTCAGCGTTGCAGGACTGAAAATCATTCAGCTTGTGACGGTTCTTAATAAAAACAAAAAAATAAAAAC
This sequence comes from Clostridia bacterium, assembly GCA_024404095.1. GTDB lineage: Bacteria > Bacillota > Clostridia > Oscillospirales > Acutalibacteraceae > CAG-488. Next base: position 5,125 of record JAKSQO010000043.1, read on the forward strand.
CGAGCAGAATGACTACTCGATTTTTGTAAACACCCTTATCGGTGTGCTTGGCATTATTGCTTCATATTCCTGTGTCGCGTGGGCAATTTTCCGACTTTGGAACGGCAAGATAAGCTATGGTACAATGACAATGTTCATTCAGCTTGCTTCGTTTGCGATGTCCTCAATGAAGGGACTTATCAGCTTTTTCCCCGCCCTTATCAACACAGCAACATCGGTTTCACGTATCCGTGAGGTTACTGAGCTTGAACCCGAGGACGCTGATGCCGAAGAAAAAGCAAAAGCTTTGTCCGACAGAATACGGAATAAAATCAGCTCAATTGAGCTTGATAACATCAATGTTTCCTACCGTACCAAAAAGAACGTGCTTACCGATGTCAATATAAAAATCGGAAGCAGCAACACGGTGGCTGTTATCGGTCCTTCGGGCGGCGGCAAAACAACGCTGTTCCGTGTGCTTCTCGGTCTTATCAAGCCCGAAAACGGCAGCGCAAAAATTATAACTGACGACGAGCAGATAAAAATTTCACCGTATACACGAAAGCTTTTTGCCTATGTTCCGCAGGGCAATACGGTTTTTTCGGGAACAGTTGCGGATAACATAAGAATTGTAAACCAGAATATTTCAGATGAACGGATTACAGATGTGCTGAAGCTTGCGTGCGCATATGACTTTGTCAGCGAGCTTCCCGACGGAATCAATACCGAAATCGGCGAAAACGGTTACGGTCTCTCTGAGGGTCAGGCACAGCGAATTGCGATTGCACGAGCTATCGCCTGCAATGCACCGATAATCCTCTTTGACGAGGCAACAAGCGCACTTGATACACGAACCGAACGAACAGTTCTGAAAAATATTTCAGAGCTTGACGGTAACAGAATCTGTATTTTCAGCACACACCGTTTCAGCGTGCTTGACGTATGTGACACAATCTACCGTGTAAACGGTCACAAAATTGATAATCTGACATTTGAAGAGGCGAAGGATTACTGCCTGAACATATAATAAGCTCCGACAGAAGCCTCTAAAACTTACTCTGATTATGCCTGACCTACCGCGATTCTGAGAATTGCAAGTGCGTCTGCGCTGTTGATATTCTTGTCTCCGTTGAGGTCAGCCGACTGAAGTCTTGTACCTGTAAGAGTTGAAATACCGACACAATGCTGAAGAACAAGAAGTGCGTCTGCTGAATTTACGGCAGAATCTTCATTGATATCACCGAGCATAGCTGCACTTTCGGAAATAATAATTTTATAGGTATCATAAACCGATGTGTTCTCTTTAAAGTAAACATCAATTACATTTTCGCCGACTTTGAAATCAAGCTCGGGAGAAAAGTAGATGTTCTGAGAAATCTGGCTGCCGCTCTTCGTTTCTTTATAAGCAATCTTTTCCTTTGAACCGTCAGAGTATGTAACCTCAACAACAAGACCGTTCATATCAAGCATACCGATGTCTGAATACTTTGAATAATATCCGCCGTTATACTTGAAAGATATAACATTCTTTCTGGGTGTGAAAACACCGGTCTCTGTGCCTGCTGAGAATTTCCAGTAACCGTAATCCCAGTCAGTGCCCTTGTAGAATGTGGTTTTTGCCGGAAGCTGAACTATCTTAACCGTCTTAATTGTTTTTGCTGCAAATGATTCAATTGCGAAGCATGAAAAAGCAAGAATAAAAGCAAGAATCAATGCAGTTGTTTTCTTGAATACTTTCATTTTAATTCCTCCGTATAAATTGATAAAATTATTATAAACATATATTTTAAAAATGTCAAATTAAAAATTATACACCGCTCAGATCAAACGGCGGAATATATTCCTCTTTTGACGAGTCAAGCTCCTGAATATACGCATTTTCAAGTCCGAGCTTGTCGGCATAGTCGAGCACCATATCATATTCACGCTCACTCAGTCTGCGGTTAATTGTCGGATAATCGCTTAAATCTCCGCACGGAGTGTACTGACTCATAAGGCTGACAACCGTATCGGCAGGCATATTTGCGCTGACCCAGTCGAGCACCTTCATCGCCTGACTGATATTTCCCGGCAGAACAAGATGTCTGACGATAACACCTTTCTGCATAATTCCGTCATCATCAAAAACCGCCTCACCTGTCTGTCTGAGCATTTCAAGCGTTGCCTTCGAAGCAACATCAAAGTAGTCCTCTGCCCTGCTGTACTTTTTCGCTACATTGGGGCTGACATATTTTATATCGGTCAGATAAACGTCGCAAAGTCCGTCAAGTTCTTTAAGCGTTTCAACGCTGTCATATCCGCCCGTATTGTAGACAACGGGAATTTCCGATCTGTACTCTGCAAGAGTATGCGCAAGCTGCAAAGCGTAGTGTGTGGGATTGACAAGATTTATGTTGTGCGCACCCTGATTTTTTATTTCATTAAAGATTTCCATTAAGCGATTTTCGGAGATTTCTTTTCCGAAACCGTCACGGCTGATTTCGTAATTCTGACAGAACACGCACTTAAGCGAGCAGCCCGAAAAAAATACCGTTCCGCTTCCTCTTGTTCCGCTTATACAAGGCTCTTCCCAATAGTGCAGTGCCGCGCGTGCAACCTTATAGCTGAGCGGTGCACCGCAAACACCTGTTTTGTTTTCTCTGTCCACACCGCATTTTCTCGGACAGGCATTACAAATATACATTTTCAACTACCTCTGATATTTCAAAGCATCCGTCAACAGGATTTCTCTTTGAATAATCTATTAAATATGCGTCATTTCCGATAAATTTTATCTGAGCTTTTTTGTTGCCGTTCTTCGGGACTTTTCCGAATGACGACAGCTTTTCTTTTGTGTTGCCGAGATATCTCAATCGTGACGGAACAAGCTCCGACTTCTCACTTGTGTAAAAATCAAACAGCAAAATTCTGTCCATATTCTCAATTTTTTCAGCAAAAATCTCACTCAGAAAATCATACAAAACCTTTGTCGAAACAGCTCTGAAAGTCAGCTGTCTTTTTTTAATCTCTTTCGCAAAAAACTCAAACATTTCAAACGGATTTTCAAAATATTTTTCAATCTTTTTCAGACTTTTTCTGAATCTGTTTGAGTTGTAAAATCTTTCGAGCACATCCTCAATACATTTCAGTTTTACAATATCATCATACGTTAGATATTTGTTGAATATGATTTCGTACGGAGAATACTCTGAAAACGCATAACCGTGTTTTTCAATCATACCGTTCAGCGGCGCACCGTGCAGAAGCTTAAGAAATCCAAGCTGGAGCTGATGTGCATTGAGAGCATAGGCATCATTAAATGACTTCTTAAAAACATCAAGAATTTCGTACGGCAACCCCGCAATAAGGTCAACATGAATGTTTATGTTGCCAAAATCAACAAGCCGTCTGACATTTGAGAAAAGCTTTTCGGTATCAGTATGACGGCAGCATTCGTCAAGCGCAGGTTCAAAGGTTGACTGAATTCCCGCTTCAAACTGTATTCTGCCCGACGGACTTTTTTTGAGGATTTCAAGGTCATCAAAACTCAGCAAATCCGCTCCGATTTCAAAATGAAAATTTGTTTCACAGTTTTCAGCCTCAATAATATACCGCCATATTGCCTGCGCTCTTTTTCGATTGCAGTTAAAGGTTCTGTCAACAAATTTAACCTGCGGAACTTTATGTTCAATAAAAAAGTTCAAATCAGAAATCACACGTTCAAGCGGCAGCTCTCTCACCTTTCCGCAAACAGAGGACAGACAGTAAGCGCACGAAAACGGACATCCGCGCGACGATTCGTAATAAATTATTCTGCCGTTATAGTTTTCAATATTTTCTTCGTTATACGGAAACTCTATTTCCGACAAATCCGCAACGCTCTTCGCTATCCGGATTTTTCCGTCAGCTTTATAATCCCATTCGTTCGGAATTGCTATCGAATTCAACTCACATATAAGTGCGAAAAATGCACGTTCACCCTCGCCTGATATTATGTAATCGCAGCATTTTTCAATCGGTGTACCGTATGACACCTCGGGACCGCCGAGAATAATAATACTGTCGGGCTGAGCGGTTTTGATGTGCTTGCAAAGTCTTTCAATTATATTTACATTCCATATATAAACCGAAAACGCATAAACATCAGCGCCGTTCATTACAGAATAAACAATACTGTCAAAGCTGTCGTTGATTGTCGTCTCAGTAACGGTAAGCTCGGGTAGCGGAGCACAAAATTTTTCTGCGTAAACCTCATACATTTTTGAAATGCTCAGTACGGCAAGAGATGAATGTATGAACTTTGAATTGACTGACACAAGATTTATCTTTTTCATTTCTTCGCCGCCTTTCTTAAAATATATTATAACATAAAAATTAACTTGTCTACAAGATTTATCTGTGATATAATAAGATTTAGTAAATTTTTCAGAGGTGTATATATATGAAAAAGATAATATGTTCTGTTTTGGCAATCGCTATGGCATTATTGTGCCTTTGCTCCTGCGGTAAAAAAGATGCACCTGCAAACAACAATACAAATCAGCAGGTCATGGGTAAAAACAGTATGGGACAGGATGTTATCATGTCTGCCGAAAAATGCGGAATTCATCACGCAGAAATTGATATAAAGGATTACGGCACAATCAAGCTTGAGCTTGACGGCGATACTGCTCCGATTACTGTTCAGAACTTTATCAACCTTGCAAAATCGGGATTCTACAACGGAAAGAAATTTCACAGAATAATGTCCGATTTCATGATTCAGGGCGGCAGTTCTGACGGACTCGGATACGAAGGCTCTGACCCCTGCATAAAGGGCGAATTCAAGTCTAACGGTGTAGAAAACAACATAAAGCACGAAAGAGGCACAATCTCAATGGCAAGAGCCGATGACTATAACAGCGGTTCATCACAGTTCTTTATCTGCCATCAGAACACTCCGAGTGTTTTCAATCTTGACGGTGACTATGCGGCATTCGGTCACGTTACTGAGGGAATAGAGGTAGTTGATAAAATCTGTGACTCTGTTCCTCAGGGATACAACGGTGCGGTTGAAGAGCAGAATATGCCGATAATCGAAAAAATTACAATTACAGACTAAGGAGCAGCTAAAATGGCTAATCTTGACTATATGAACAGAGTTTATCTGAAAATTGACCTTGATAAAATCTGTAACAATATAAATGAAGTAATAAAAAAGGTCGGCAAGGACACAAAGGTTCTCGCTGTTGTAAAGGGTGACGCATACGGTCACGGCGCAATAGAGGTTACAAAAGCTCTCAGCGAAATCGGCACATACGGCTTTGCTGTCGCAACTGTCGGTGAAGCTCTCGCACTCAGACGTGCAGGCATCACAAAGCCGATACTTATCCTCGACTTTGTTTTCCCTAATCAGTTTGAAACAATCATCCGAAACGACATAATGCTGACCATCTTCCAGTACGGCATTGCAAAGTCGCTTAACGAAGCAGCTGAGCAGATGGGTACAACCGCTCACATTCATATCAAGGTTGATACAGGTATGGGTCGAATCGGTTACATTCCCGATGATAAGAGCGTTGATGAAATCTGCCGTATCGCACAGCTTCCGAATATCGAAATTGACGGCATATTCACTCACTTTGCGTGCGCGGATATAGTTGACAAAACCTCGATGAACAATCAGTACGAAAAATTCCGTACCTTTGTCGAGAAGCTTGAAGCACGTGGAATTAACATTCCGATAAAGCACGTCTGCAACAGTGCCGCAATCATTGATAAAGAGGATAATTTCCTGAACCTTGTCAGAAGCGGTATTGTCACCTACGGTCTTTATCCGTCTGAGGAGGTTCACAAGGAGAATCTTCACATTGAGCCTGCAATGGAGCTTCACAGCGTTGTAATTAACATCAAGACTATCCACGAGGGTGACACAGTCAGCTACGGTTCAACTTATGTTGCTGACAAGCCGACGGTTATCGCAACTATTCCTGTGGGATACGCTGACGGTTATCCGCGTATGCTTTCTAACAAAGGAAGCGTTCTCATCCACGGCAAGCGTGCAAGAATTGTCGGCAAGGTCTGCATGGATCAGTTTATGGTCGATGTTACTGACATACCTGACGTTTCAATCGGCGACAATGTAACGCTTATCGGTAAGGACGGCGATGACTGCATCACCTGTGAGGAAATCGGCGATATTTCGGGCAGATTCAATTATGAATTCCTGTGCTGTATCACACGTCGAGTTCCCCGTGTTTATATCCGAAACGGCAAAACAAAGAAAATTGTAGATTATCTGGAATAAAACTATGGCTGATAACAATAAAACTAACGTAATGCGGATTCTTGAACAGAAAAAAATACCCTACGAGCCGCACTTCTATCCGCACGGTGAGGGTATTCCGACTGACGGCATAACCGTCGCAAACTATCTCGGCAAGGATGTCGCATCCGTCTATAAAACGCTTGTAACACGCTCGGCAAGCAAAAACTATTATGTTTTTGTTGTACCTGTTGCCGAACATCTCGATTTGAAGAAAGCGGCAAAAGCCGTTAAGGAAAAAAGCATTGAGATGATAAAGCAGGATGAGCTTCTCCCCCTCACAGGCTACATTCACGGAGGATGCAGTCCCGTAGGTATGAAGAAGCTGTTTAAAACTACGTTTCATTCGGCTGTGCTTGAGCAGGACACAGTCGCGGTCAGCGCAGGCAAGGTCGGCGCACAGATTGAGGTTAAGCCTGCCGATATAATTAAGCTCGTCAACGCACGTACCGCTGATATTATCGTCTGATTTTATTTCTTAATTACAAACGCATTCATAAGATATCCGACAACGGCACCCGCAAGGGTGCCTATTATTATGTTTATAACCACGCTGACATTCATAATCAGCGCAAGAACAACACCGACAACAAGTCCGAGCAGCGCAAAAACGAGCGTAATTTTTGTAGATGCTTCCATTATAATATCCTCCAAATAATAACCGCCCGAATTTCGAGCGGTTTAGTTTTATTTAAACAGATTTTTTACAGCAACAATTATTTTTTCAATAAATGTAAGCTTTACAGTAACCCTGACCTTCTGCTGAGCGGTAATTTCTCCGCTGTCAGAAACAAGCGTTGCCGTGATAACAGCGGTTCCGTCACCCGTTGTGTGAACAACGCCAAAGCTGTCAACAGTCACAATCTCGGGATTATCAGACATCCACTCAACACGTCCGTCCTTATCACTGTACCTTGCAACAATTTTTCCGCTGACATTGTACTTGAGCGTCATTGTTTTGCAGCTGAGCCTGAGCGGTGATACTCCGTTATCGTTTATAGCTTTGATATCGTTTCCGTCAAGAGCTTTCATCCACGAATAAGCGACATACGGCTGATGAACCTCCGCAACTGTATGGATTTGTGACACAAGTGACGCCACATCCTTGTGATTGGCATTTATATAGGAAAGAATAGCTGTCAGAACATTGATTGTTCCCTCAACATCATTCTGTGAAAGCTCTCCGCCGTTGTGAGAAGCAATATATGCCGACACATATTTACGGTAGCCGTTATTTTTGATTTTAGTCATATTTGACGGAACAATGCTGATTGCGTTAGCGGCAATAAGTCTGCCCATGGTTCTGAAGAAATCGTCCGCCTTTCTCTGCTTTCCGAGATACTGCCCTGCAAAGAAAACGAGCGAGCCCTCATAGTTTTCATGGAAGAACTCACGGTTCTTCATCACGTCCTCACCGAGTCCCTTGAAAATGTTATTCAGCGTTGTTTCTACCGAACGTGAGTCCTCTGCGTTATAGAAAACATTTTTTGACTTTCTCTTATTCGGACCCATAAATGAATCAAATGTTTCGCACACGCGGTTGTAATAGCCGTCATAGTTTTCACAGTTGTCCGCACACGGCATTTCGATTCGGTTGCCGTAAAGTGAAAATCCCCACTCGTCCATTACAAACATCGGAACATAGTCATTCGGATTGACAATATTGAAAATATTCGCGTAAATCTCATCGTGAGAATTCGGATTTGTTGTGCATTGCGGAGCTTCAAAAGTGTAGGCATAAAGCTCCTCAATATCAACCTCTGCGATATAATCCTTTTCCTTGAGTACATCTTTATATGTGCCGTCATCAAGTGATGCCGCCAAAAGATTGGCAGCCGAAGCACCTCGGCTGTAACCCGGGATAAGAACTTTCGTTTTACCCTCGCAGGGGTTTTCCTTAAAATATGTATTGAGATAACCAATCAGCAGGTCACGGCAGATATGGAAACCCTCGTGGTCGCCCGTACCCGAGCCGACTCGAAGATTACCGCCCCATTCCATGCCGTAGTTTCCGCTTCTGATTGCCGCAATAACAACATTACAGTTGTCTATTTTTTTCCTGCCGAACGCAACCCCTATTGTATCGTAGTCCTCGGTATCATAACCATAGGAATCGACCTTGAACCCGCATTCGGTAAGAAGATTTGCAACGTGCTCATCGCCGTGCTCCTTGTCAAACGAATTGAAAGAAGCCATTGCAACGCTCAGCGCAAAGGTTGCAAGGTCGTGATTATACTCCGAAGAGCTTCCCGAAAAATACTCGTCTGAATACTCATACGGATAAGTCAATGTTTCGTTGAACCACGCACACTTAAACTCACCTGTGGTTTCGTTTTTTGCGGAGGCAGTTATCGGAATAACCGAAAGAACAAGCACCGCCGCTAAGAAAAATGACATTATCTTTTTAAATAAATTCATTTAATTCATTTCCCTTATCTGATTATTTCAAACTCACCGCTTTTCAGAATTCTGACTAAATCGTCATTGGTTTTTATTCTTTCTTCGGTGATAATGCCGCTGATGTTGTCCGCCTGACTTTCACGGTGAAAATCGCTTCCGCCGACACGGACAAGCATATTATTCTCTTCAGCCCATTTCTCTGCTTTTTCGTTGATGCCGCTGTTCTTGTTTTTAGCGTTATATACCTCACAGCCGTCAAGATATTTCGGGTTTGTTCTGAAAATATACGGTCTGAACGGATGAGCCTGAACAAAAATCATATTATTCTGTTTGCACAGCTCATGAAAACGTCTCGGATACACAGCCATAAGATTGCGGTTTTCATAGAGAAATTCAGGTGTAACGCCGTAAACGAGATAATCATTTCCGTTGCCGTAGAAGCGAAGCTCCATTCCGAGCAGAACGGTAAAATCATCCCCTGCCGCTTTCAGCGCACGGCGGTAACCCTCAAGGAAAAATTCGGTTTCTTTCTGAGGGGCGAGTATATGCCTGTCAAGAAAGGTCTGACATGAATAATGGTCGGTGACCACAAGTCCGTCATAGCCTTTCTCTCTGTAAAGTTCCACCGCTCTTTCGGGTGTAATCGAAGCACATCTGCTGACCGCTCCCGTGTGGCAGTGAAGCTCATATTTATAAGACAATAAAATACACCTTCAATGCTTTATTTAACTCTTGACATGATGTCGGCAAAGGTGGTTGAAATTGTATTTGCCGCAGAGTAGCCCATTGAGTTTGTTTCGTGATAGTGACTTCTGTCAAAACGGTCTCTGCCGTTGCTGAGATACGGCTGAGTCTTATGAAGAATGAAATCGTTTGGTTCAACAACATATCCTGTGAAGTCATTTGTAACGCCGAATACAAGCAAATTCTCATCATCTGCAATCTTTGTAAGACACGCAGGATTGATTTCGGGACCTTTACCTGTTGCGGAAATTTCAGCAGAAACATCACAGCCGTAAGCAATTTCGGGGAATGCTTCGCCCGGAAGAACAACAATCTGCTGTGTGCCGAGGCGGATATATGTCATTTCAGAAACGAGCGCTGCGCCAAGCTCGCCCTTATCACTCTGTGCAATGTTCGAGCTCATAACCTTAAGCATTGCAAGGAAGAAAAGAACGGAGTTGTCAGCGTGGAAATAGAACGGCTGCTGAAGAACCGTGATTTCCGCAGGCATTTTCTCGTCATTATCAATAAGAAGAGCTGCCTTACCGAGCGTCTCGCCCTGCTTTTCAACTCTCTGCCATTTATCCTCAAGCTCAGGGAAGCCGGGGTCAACAGCACCGATAGCACCGATGCTGTAAAGCACGTTAACATCCTTCTGAGTATAGATTGTCTGACGAAGGAAATAGGGATAATCCGCACTGCAAAGAGTGTTGCCGCCGCCGAGTGTGTTCGGATGAGCCGCATAGTTAAGAAGCCATGTTTCCTTGCTTCCGTTATCGGGAACAAAGCGGATTCTAGTAAGCGTATCGTGAAGAGTCATGTTTGCTCTCTTGCAATACTGAGCCTCGGGAACGTGAGAAGTACCTATATAAAGGTCGCCCTTTGTTCTGTTTGCATAAGCCTCCTCGCAGACAGCCTTGATATTTGCGAAGATAATCTTCATATATCTGTCAACCTTGCCTGTTTTCGGGAGCTTGCCCCAGTAGCCTGTTGTATCAAAGCCCGCATGCTGATGTGTGCAGCTGATGTTGATTGCCTTGCAGTTTGACTTCTTGCTGAAATCATCAAGGCTTGCACGAACGAGCTTGACCTCAGTATTTGTAAGACCGACCATATCTGCGCTTACCATCATAATACCGCCCTCATCGCCAACGCCAATCCACATTGCGCTGACAGTAATCGGGTCGTGAATACCTGTCATATCCTGAGCCATCTTATGACCTGCTATATAATACTTGTTCTTGCCTGTACCGAAATCATCAGGCATAGTTTCTTTCATTGCGAAACCGACATCAAACTTTCCGTCTGCTGTGTTTTTGACTGTTACGGGCTGAACCTTCGGAAGCTCGGGAGCCTTGCCCTTCTTTGCAAGACGCTTTCCCTTTCCTTTTGCTATACTTACAACCGCTTTTGAAGCGAGATCTGCTATATCCATAATTTTTACCTCCTGCGTAAAATTTCGCATTTTAATACAACTGTATTATATCACACATAATATACATACACAAGAAAAAAATTATAGATAATTTTTAAACAATCTATAGTTATTGTTGATTTTTTAACAAACAAGTAGTATAATGCCACTTTGAAGGGAAGGTAATGTATATGTCAATTCCATCAGCAAAAGAATTATATGAACAGGTTGAAAAAATGAACAGCTTCGGTGTACGTCTTACAGGCACTAAAGCACAGCGGGATTTTATTGATTACTTAAAAAAAGAGATACACGAACTGGGGCTTGAAACCTATTCTGACCCGTACAGATTTATGCGTTGGGAAGAAAAGAACAGCTCACTTAAAATAAATAACGATGACGGAAGCGAAACAGAGATTCCTGTTTCTTCCGCATTCCCCTATTCAGGCAGAACCCCTGCCGAGGGTATTACAGCAGAGCTTTCACTTGTAAAAGAGAAGCATATCGGCTATCTTGCCGCAAAGGATAAAATTGCCGTTGTTGAGGTTGACGAGCTTGACTTTTTGCCGAGCGAGCTTGCCTTTGACGAAAGAGGCACAAGTGTTCCCGAGGGCATAAAGCTCCCGAGCCACTACAACGGACCTGTCGCAACCGCATTTGTCAATTTCCCGTTTCTTGCCATGGCAAGAATTGCAGGCGCAAAGGCAGTTGTCTGCATCTGGAAAGGAATGAACAGCGACTGTATTCAGGGTCAGTATCTTCCGTTCATTCTCGATTACTGTCATATGCCCGCAATATGGCTGAACGCAGAGAACGGAAAGAAAGTAATCGAAGCCGCTCAGAACAAGCAGACAGCAACATTCACCCTTGAGGGCGAAATTGAAAACTATGCAAAAACCGAGACATTCTGCGTTATTCTCGAGGGTGAGGACAACGGAGAAAGCGTTATCATCAACACTCACACCGACGGCACAAACTGCATTGAGGAAAACGGTCCGCTTGCCGTGCTTGCAATGATAAAGGAGCTTAAGGATAAACCTCTTAAGCGAACACATATTTTTGTTTTCGTTACAGGGCATTTCCGACTCCCCTCCTTCAAGGATTCCGAGGGCGGCGGCGTTCAGGCAACATCAAAGTGGCTTGCCGCACACAAGAGCCTCTGGGACGGTAAGGACGGTCACTACAAGGCTGTCGCAGGTCTTTCGCTTGAGCATTTCGGATGCAAGATGTGGAAAGAAAACGAGGACGGTCAATACACCGAAATTGGTGACGTTGAAACAGAAATCGTATACACAGGCAACAAGACAATGAACGATATCTATATGAAATCGCTCGAGGGCAGAACCAAGGTTCATACTCTTACCCTGCGCGGTCATAATTTTCTGCACTTCGGCGAGGGTCAGCCGCTGTTCAATGTCGGCATTCCCGAGATTGCACTTGTAACCGCACCCGACTGTCTGTGTGTAATCAGCGATAATCACGAGATGGACAAATTTGACCCCGAGCTTATGCGCCAGCAGATTCAGTCATTCCTTAAAATGGACGAAATGCTTGAAGAGCTTTCAGCTGAGGAAATCGGCGCAGTTGACGGATATTCAACACTTACAACAAATAAGATGACCGATGACGGTGCAAAGGCAATCAGAAGAATCCGTGCAAAGGTCAAGGACATTATCAGATAAGGTAATCCTGCCGAAAGGCTTGATTATAAATAATTTTTTCAGGAGAGTGCTTTTTGAAGAAGTACAACACATTGGAGATTGTTGCATAACCGGGAGGTTTGCAATAATCGCACAAACCTCCCGCTTTTAAGCAATTGATGTCAACAATTTTCAGGAGGAAAAATAATGAATACAAATGACTATATAATTCGTTTAGAAAAGAAAGAAGAACACAGAGAGGTTGAAAACCTTGTAAGAGAATCATTTTGGAATGTTTACCGCCCGGGCTGCAGCGAGCATTATGTTCTACATATGCTCAGAGATAATCCCGACTTCATAAAAGAGCTTGACTTCATTATGGAGCAGGACGGCAGACTTATCGGACAGAATATGTTTATGAAGGCTGTTGTTGAGGCTGATGACGGTAGAAAAATTCCGATTCTCACAATGGGACCTATCTGCATTACCCCCGAGCTTAAACGCAAGGGCTACGGCAAAAAGCTGTTGGATTATTCTCTGCAAAAAGCAGGTGAAATGGGATTCGGTGCTGTGATGTTTGAGGGCAATATTGATTTTTACGGCAAAAGCGGTTTTGACTATGCCGAAAAATTCGGTATCCGATATCACGGTCTGCCCGAGGGTGCGGACGCTTCCTTCTTCCTTTGCAGGGAGTTAATACCGGGATATCTTGACGGTGTAACAGGTGTTTATCACACACCTCAGGGATATTATGTTGCGGATTCAGATGTTGATGAATTCGACAAAAGCTTTCCGATTAAAGAAAAGCTGAAGCTTCCGGGACAGTTATTCTAAGCGAAAATCAATTTAAAACGGCAAGAGATCAATAACGGTCTCTTGCCAATTTTTTTACATTTAATATATAATTGACAAAAATGAAAACAAAATGATATACTATCAGTAAAGGAGGCAGATTTATGTCAGACTTAACCTACGGAATTAAAACAATTGACAAGCTCGGATATGCTCTCGGCGACCTCGGCGGCATACTTACTTTCTCACTTGTTTCATCGTTTCTTCAAATGTTTTATACCGACTCGCTTCACATTCCGCTCGGCAAGATAACCATTCTTATGCTTGCTGCACGAATATGGGACGCGGTTAATGACCCCATATGGGGCGGCTTTATTGATTCACGCAAGCCGACACGCTTCGGCCGTTTTCGCCCATATATTTTCGGTGCGTCAATCCCTCTTGCAGTGGCGGCGGTTCTGATGTTCACCAAGATACCCGGACTTACCGACAGTCAGTATTTCATCTTTGCTTGTGTGACATACATTTTCTACGGCATGATGTATACAGGCACAAATATTCCCTACGGTGCGCTTGCAACCTCAATCACAAGTGATGAAATTGAGCGTTCTTCACTTTCCATATGGCGCAGTATCGGCTCAGGTCTCGGCGGTCTGCCTGCCATGATGATACTTCCCCTGCTCGTTTACTCAACCAATGAAACAACAGGCGTAAAGTTTCTTGATTCGGACAAGCTGTTCCGCTGTGTTCTTGTGCTCGCAGTTCTTTCGGTTGCAGTCTACTTTCTTCATACAGTTCTGACAAAGGAAAGAATTACCGTACCAGTTTCGCAGAAATCCTCAGATTACAGCTTTTTCAAATCCTTCAAGGCTCTGATTACAAACCGTCCGTTTATAACGGTCAGCCTTGCGGCTATGCTTCTTATCGCTTCTCAGATGTATACACAGACGGTTTATAACTACCTGTTCAAGGACTACTTTGCTAAGCCCGAGCTGTATATTTTTGTCACAATCTGCACTTATCTGCCTATGGCAATCCTCATTCTACCTATGGGCAAGCTCGTCCGCCGTTACGGCAAAAAAGAGCTTTGCGGCGCAGGAATGGCATTTGCGGCAGTTGTCAATTTTATAATGTATTTCATCGGATTCACACCGCTTGCAACAAATCCGTATGTGTTCCTCGTAATGCTCTTTTTCAGCGGCACAGGTCAGACATTCATGACATTCGAGCTGTGGGCAATGGTTATGGACGTTACCGACTACCACGAATACAGATGCGGAAGAAAAGAAGAAGGTACAGTTTACTCGATATTCAACTTTATCCGAAAAATCGGTCACACAATCGCAGGCGCAGGCTCTTCGCTCGCCCTTATTATTATCGGATACGATGTCAACGCTGTTGAAAAAGGTCAGAGCGCAGATGTTATCGGCGGATTCTATACACTCGCAACGCTTGTTCCTGCCATAATGTTTACGATAATGGCAGTTCTTCTGATTTTCGGCTACAATCTTTCAAAGAAAAATCTTGAAGAATTCCGCAATAAATTTAAAGCTAAATAAAAGGGGCTGCCGCATTTAGATGCAGAAAGTGTTTTCTTCGACCCGAAGTTGTATGCGATACTACGAGAGGGCGAAAAAACACTTAGAAAAACAACTATACTCTTATAATTTTATTAAAATAAGGATTTTAAGAACCATCTGATAATCAGATATAGCCTTAAAATCCTTTTCTTTCTATTATTTGTTTTTTGTTCTGCGCTAAATGCGACAGCTTCTTTATATCAATCTGATATAAGATTTCTCAGTATTGTCGGTCTTTCGCTTGTGATGTTGTCAACACCCATTGCAAGATACTTTTTCATATCGTTTTCATTGTTTACAGTCCATACCGAAATAAGAAGATTCTTTTTGTGACAGGCTTCAACAAGATTCGAGTTGACAAGCATATGATTGATATTCACACCGATAGCGCCAGCCTCAATTACGTGGTCAACAATTTTATCACAGCCCGCTGAGCTTAACACTTCAATCGGTGTCGGATTACAGTTCAGATAATAAGCAACTCTCGGGCTTTTTTCTCTGACATCAGCAACAAATTTTTCCGTAACTCCTGTGTAGAAAACTCTGTCAAGCATACCGGTTTTGATAATTGTTTCCTGCGTCTTATCAATATTTTCAGTTGTTTTTATATCAATATTTATACGTATTCCCTCATGTTCCTTAACAACAAGAAGCGCTTCCTCAAAAGATGGTGATTTGTCATCCTTCGGGGTATCGTGCGAAAGAACAAGCTCGCCGTTTTTATTAACATTCAGATCAAACTCAACAATATCCGCACCCGATGCAAGCGCTACTTTCAAAGAAGGAATCGTATTTTCAACTGTTTTGTTTGCGCCTGTATGTGCTGTAATTGTAAATCCCTCGGGCATATTGAATTCTTTTTCGTTGGAAAACATATTATTTATCAAGCTCATATTACTTCCCCCTGTCTAATTTATTCTGATTATATACCAAGTACAAAAGTTTTGCAATCATAAAATCTATTATTTGACATAAAATAAAAATTTTGGTATTCTTATGTTATCACATTACGGAGGCAACGTCTATGAATAAAATCATTGCACAGGGCAAACGCTTTATTGATGAACTCGGTCGTGAGCGCATCTTCAGCGGAGTCAATATGGTTGATAAAAGTGTCTATACTGACGGAAAGCAGGAATATCCCGAATTAAACGAAGGGGTTATTGCAAAATTTGCTGAATCAGGCTTCAATCTTATTCGCCTCGGCTTTACGTGGGGCAAGCTTGAGCCGACTCCCGGCAAGTATAATGATGAGTATATTGACCGCCTTACAGATATTATTGATATCTGTGAAAAATACGGTATTTATGTTTTTCTTGATATGCATCAGGATTTGTATTCATCTGTCACCAACGGAGACGGCGCACCTAAATGGGCAACTCTCCTTGACGGCATAAAGGTTCATCCCATGCGTTTTGTCTGGGCTGAGGGATACTTCTGGGGCAGAGCCTGTCACCGTGCCTTTGATAACTTCTGGAAGAACAAAAAAGTTCAGAACAGAGGCTTGCAGGACAGATATGCCGACTGTTGGGCTTACCTTGTTAAGCGTCTCGGCAATAAAGAGCCTGTTATCGGTTTTGATATGCTTAACGAACCCTTCCCCGGTTCAAGCGGCGGCAAGTGCTTCAGAAAGCTTGTCAAGGGTGCGGCTAAAACAATTATGCTTGACAAATCCGTAAATCGCGCTCAGCTTGTGAAAGACGCACTTTCTAAAGACAGAGTTGAAAAAGTTCTCGGTCATATTACATACGAAGTTCTTCACAAGGCTACAAAGGGCTGCAACGCAATCATCGAGGAGTTTGACAAAAAGAGATATGCGCCTTTTCTTCAGAAAGTCAGCACGGCAATCCGCAGGGAATCTCCCGACAAGCTTCTTTTCCTTGAAAACAGTTACTATTCAAACCTCGGTATTCCCTATTCTGCTCCGCCGATTGAAATTGACGGCAAGCGTGATGCGCAGCAGGTTTTCGCACCGCACGCATATGACTTTATGGTTGATACACCCGAATACAAATACGCAAGCAACGACCGTGTCGGCGGAATTTTTGCGGAGCATAAAAAAAGTCAGGAAAGACTGCAAATGCCCGTTATCGTGGGTGAATGGGGCGGATTCGGAAGTGACAGCGACGACAGCTGGCTCAATCATATTGAGTATCTTCTCGGAATCTTCGATGCCAACAAATGGAGCAACACTTACTGGCAGTATATGTCCTCGTTCTTCACCTCTCCCCTGATGAAAGTTTTTGTAAGACCTTTCCCGATTGCAGTCTGCGGTGAAATCGAGAGCTACAATTATGATTACAGGACAAAGACTTTTTCGCTTGAATTTGATCAATACGCTGACGGTGAAAGCGTTATCAGCACTCCGCTTGCAATAAAAAGTCTTACCGTTGACGGTTCCGAAACTGAATACAAAACAGACGGAAGCAAGACGATAATTAACACAATGTCGGGTAAGCATAAAATAATAATTAATATCCACTGAATAACCCCAAAGCCCGCATAACACTGTACTTTACAAG
>JAKSQO010000044.1 GCA_024404095.1 Clostridia bacterium
GAAAAATGAAACAAGGGGCTGCGATGAAACTTTTATCGTTTCGTCACAGCCCCTTCTGATATCTTAATTCGTCATCCCCGGGTTCCAATTACCATATTCAGCAGTGACAGATACTTTACTTCCCGAGTCAAGCTTAATTGAAACCTGCTCACCGTCTTCCTCGGCTTCAACACGGAAATCGAATTTTGTACCGCCGAGAGTTTCTTCTGTCCCCTCAGAGCCTGCATAGGTTACGTACAGATAGTCGCCCCAATCGTCATCGGGATTTTTCAGGGTGTAGGTAAAGTGATAAATTCCGGGCGCAAGGTCAGTACCGACAGTGTATGTACCTGCGGCAAGGGAAGCATCATAAATATCCTTGAGCGGCTCGATTTTCTTGCTCTGGCTTTCAATCTGTGCTTTGATTGAATCAAGCTGAGATTTTGATGCGTTAAGCTCTGACGAAATTGAAGCGAGTTCACTTCGGAGCTGAACAAGCTTTGTTTCGCCGGTCATCATTGTTTTTCCGTCTATTACTCTGACAGAGATACCGACTGTAGCGGCAAGAATTATTCCTGCAATCGCCGTTAGAATTATCGGCAGTTTGCTCGGCTTTTCCGTGCGCGGCGGCATATGAAAATAATCATATTCATCGAACTGTGTTCTTGCTAAAGGAGTTCCGCATTCAGAACATTTGACAGCCCTATCTGAGACCTCTCTCCCACACTCGGGACACTTGATTATTGCCATTTTAAATTCCTTCTTTCGTATTATTTTCGGCAGGTAAATTATACCTCATTTAATCTGAGACTAAAATAAACCGTCAGTTACGTTTTGATAACTGACGGTTACATTTTATGTGTTATGCACGGACTTTTTGATTTCAGTTATGAATCTTTCAAGAGCATATATCGCTTCGTCTGACAAATCTGAAACGGAATTACTTTTGCGACTGCCAATGCCTAAAAGTGAATCGGTACTGACATGCAGAAGTTCTGCGATTAAAATAAGATTCTGCAACTTCGGTTCAATATCGTCGCTTTCCCATCGGGCAACAGCAGTTCTTGAAACGCCAACGGCTTCGGCAAGGTTTTCCTGAGTGAAACCTGCGGATTCCCTTGCCGCCCGTATACGCTGTCCGAGGCTATTCAAAAACTGACCTCGGCGTAAAATATGTTGTAGAATGTATTTGCATAAACATGCCTCCTTTAATGATGATTTCGTTTCACTCATTAAAGAAGCTGTTTTTTACGCGAAAAGTACAAGCTTATATAATTATATTTGTCGTATATCATGTATAAATCAGTTCTTTGGAAATGATCTCTTCTGCACAGTGCCGGTAGTTATTCATCAATCCTACCCATTTCATTTGGTCGGATGCTTTCAGTTTCTCATCGCAACCATCAGCTTCAGCAAATGCTTTTACAGTCTGTTCAAGTATTTTATTTACCTGCTCATCAATATCATGCAGATGCCTGTTTAATTTGCCGTTCATCAGCATTATGGAATACTGAGACTTTTTGTGCTCCTTGAGATAAGTCAGCCTCATTCTGCCGTATTTGCCGAGAGGGGGATATTCTTTTTCGGACGGTAATGTTAAATCGGGGATATAATAATCTCCCTGCAATGTGTAGCTGATGCCCGTCTTTTCATCAATAATATGTTTTTGCATAAAATAAAAACCTCCTGTTATTTGGTAGCTTCATTGTACCGAATATCAGGAGGGTTGTCGAATGTGCAAAATTTATATCATCTTAAAATGTTCAAATGCTTTTTTGATTACTTTTCTCTTTTCAGCAGTGCATTCAGGCACTTTATGTTCGGATTTTCCCTTATTATAGTTCTTGCGCTCAATGATTCCAAATTCTGCTTTTACTTGTGCAATATTAAGTGTTGATACTTTTAATCCGAACTCTTTGAATACATAGTCCTTTATTTCATCATAAGTCGGTTTAAACTCTGCCGCGGTTAAATCAAGCTTTGTTAAGTCGAGCTTTATGTCGATATGTTCATCCGCTCTGCGTTGGGACAGTAATACAACCGTCTCAACATTTCCTGTTCTTGGGAACATATCAACAGGAGTGACCTCCTGCACTTCATAGCCGAAGCTTTTGAATCTTGCGCAGTCGCGTGCAAGCGTTGCGCTGTCGCAGGAAACATAAACAACACGCTTTGGGCTCATTATGGAAATATCGCTGAGGAGCTGTTCATCACAGCCCTTTCTCGGCGGGTCAACAATAACAACATCAGGCTTAAGATTTTCTTCAAGCAGGATTTTCGATGCCTTTGCCGCATCACCGCAGATAAAGCGTGCATTGTCAATGCCGTTGAGCTCAGCGTTTTTTATCGCATTCTCTACCGCCTGCGGAACAATTTCAACACCGATAAGCTGCTTTGCATCTCGAGCCATTGTAAGACCTATTGTACCTGTGCCGCAGTAGAGGTCTACAAGTGTTTCGTTGCCTGTAAGGTCAGCGTATTCCCTTGCCTTGCTGTAAAGAAGCTCCGCTCCGTCATGGTTGACCTGATAGAACGAGAGGGGAGAAATACTGAATTTAAGACCGCAGAGCTCATCTGTGATATAGTCTGAGCCGTATAATGTTATGCAATCCTTGCCGAGAACAACATTCGTTTTGTTCTTGTTGATGTTGAGAATAATACTTTTGACTGACGGCATAGCTTCAATAATTGTGTTTACCAGCTCGTCAGACTCAGGGAGCTTGTTTCCGTTTGCAACAATGCAGACCATAATTTCGTCTGTGACAAATCCCTTGCGAATGTAGATATGACGAAGCAGACCGCTGTGCTTGAATTCGTCATAAGTGCTGATCTTATTTTCTCTTATCCAGTCACGAAAAATGTCGATAATTTTTCTGAAATCCTCGGGTTGAAGATTACAGTCGGCACAGTCAATAATTCTGTGTGTCATCGGTGCGTAAAATCCGATTGAAGCAAAGGCACCGTCACTTCCGACAGGGTACTGAGCCTTGTTGCGGTAACGTGAGATTTCGGGTGAGGGAATAATCGGCTGAGGCGTGATGTCAAGACCGCCGAGACGTCGAAAATTGTCCTCAACCTGCTGCGATTTTATCTGAAGCTCTGCGTCATATTTTATCTGCTGGAAACAACAGCCGCCGCATTTATCGGCAACGGGACACGTCGGTGCGATGCGGATAGGGGAACGCTGAGTTATTTTTTTGATTATTCCGACAGCGTAGGTTTTCTTGACCTTTATAATATGTGCAAGCACATGGTCACCCGTTACTGCACCGCGGACAAAGACAGTCATTCCGTTGTAGTCGCAGACACCGCTGCCCTGAACAGTACAGCTTTTTACAGTCAGCTGAATTTCATCGTTTTTCTTAAGCACAAATCTCACCCGATAATAAATGATGAATGTATTATAGCACATTGCTTAAACAAAATCAAATAAACAGTTGACAAATACGGCTTAAGTGCTATAATGGCAACAAGCAGTATCTTCGGGGCGGGGTGAGATTCCCCACCGACGGTGATTGGAGCAAGTCCATAAGCCCGTGAGCGAAAGCAGATTCGGTGTGATTCCGAAGCCGACGGTACAGTCCGGATGAGAGAAGGTTTGCAGAGTGAATGCAAATTGCCGCCCTGATAACTCAGGGCGGTTTTGTTTTATCAATCGCTGCATATCCCGACATCAGACTGCGAAATTTCGTAAAAGGGTGATGTAAATGGAAACCAAAGTCAGAACCAGAACAGCAAAAACAAGTTCAATCAGAAAAGTTACTGTAACCGCAATTATGTCGGCAATGTCACTTGTTCTGATGATGCTTGAATTTCCGATTCCGATTATGCCGAGCTTTATAAAGTTCGATGTTTCGGAGCTTCCCGCGCTGATAACGTCATTTGCGTTCGGACCTGTGTGGGGTGTGCTTGTCTGCCTTATTAAAAATCTTATTCACCTTGCGAACACCCATACCGCAGGTGTTGGCGAGCTTTCAAATTTCCTGCTCGGTGCTGTTTTTGTAGCCGTTGCAGGTGTGTTTTATAAGTTCCGACACAACAGAAAGTCTGCGTTTTTAGGGTCGCTTGCAGGGGATGGTATAATGACTGTTGCTGCATTTATTATCAATCTTTTTATAGTTTATCCGATTTATATGAAGATTCTTATTCCCGAGCAGGTTATTCTCGGAATGTATCAGGACATTCTCCCGAGTGTTGATTCACTCTGGAAAGCAATACTTATTTTTAATGTGCCGTTTACCTTTGTAAAGGGTTTGGCTGATGTTCTGATTACGTTCCTGATTTATCACCGACTTTCTCCGGTTCTTAAAGGCAAATCATAATTGTTATTGCACAGTTTTCAGGCTGTGCAATTTTTTGTTTATGTATTGACAAATTATCAGGAACGGCATATAATATAACAAACATATGAATATATGTTCATATGTTGTTTACGAAAAGAGGGATGGATGTGACAGATAAACATATAAAGCTCGACTGTGTCAGATGCAGAAATGTAACAAAGTCCGACTGCCGTCAATGCAGTAGTCACTTGTGTCCGCACGCTGATGTTGATGATGAAACGCTTTGCGATTTAGCGGAGCTTTTCAAGGTTTTTGGTGACAGCACACGCATAAGGATTATTTCGGCTCTTATGGACGGTGAAATGTGCGTATATCATCTTTCGGAAAAGCTGAATGTCGGTCAAAGTGCGGTTTCACATCAGCTCAGAATACTCCGTTCAGCAGGGCTTGTGCGTCCCCGCCGTGACGGCAAAGAAATATATTATTCTCTTGACGATGAGCACGTTCAGGAGATTTATTCAGCAGGCCTTGCACATATTTTGCACAAAAATCATATAACAGTTGCGCATATTGCAAACGATAAGGAGGATAAAAATGAGTAAGGAACATAATCACGAGCACGAACATCAGCATGAACATCACGGATGTGACGGATGCTGTGAACATTGCCATGAGCACGAGGAAGAGGAGGAGAGTAAACTCTCTCTGATTCTGCTTGCTGCTTCTGCCGCGCTGGTGCTTATCAGTCTGATTTCTATGGGTACGGTTATGCCGATTATACTTGGCATAATTGCAGTCGGTCTGTCAGCATATCCGATTGTGATTTCGGTGGTAAAGAACATTAAGCATTTTTCTCTGTCAGAAATGGAGCTTATGCTTATTGCCATTGTTGCCGCTTGCTGTCTTGGAGAGTTTCGCGAAGCTGCGGCGGTCGGCATTCTTTACCGTGTCGGTGAAATGCTTGAGGAAAAGGCTGTTGCGAAGAGCAGAAAAAACATTGATGAGGTCACAAAGATTCAGCAGGATTTTGCAAATCTGCTTCTCTCAGACGGAACAGTTGAAAAGGTTCATGCTGACGATGTGGAGGTTGGCTCTTTAATAAAGGTAATGCCCTATGAGCGTTTCCCGATTGACGGTATAGTTACAGAAGGTATTTCAACAGCAGACGCTTCCGCTATAACAGGCGAGAGTATGCCTGTTGATATCTCATACGGATTCAACGTAAAGAGCGGCATGGTGAACGGCAAGGGTGCGGTTACTGTAAAAACAACAGCCGAATTCGGTGATTCAACAGCTTCACGAATTATCAGAATGGTTGAAGAAGCTTCTGAACGCAAGGGTAAAACTCAGAAGGCAATTACAAAATTCGCAAAGATTTATACTCCCGCAGTTGTCGGTTTTGCAGTTATAATCGCTATTATAGGTTCAATTGCTACAAAGAATCCTGCCGAGTGGGCAAAAAGAGCGCTTGTATTCCTTGTTGCATCGTGTCCGTGCGCACTTGTGATTTCAATTCCTCTCGGATTTTATGCAGGTCTCGGAGTAGCGGCAAAGAACGGGATTATAGTTAAAGGCTCGGCATTTGCTGAAGCGTTTGCAAAAGCGCGCGCAGTTGTCTTTGATAAAACGGGAACTTTGACAACCGGAAAGCTTGAAATTGACAAGGTTGTTCCGCTTAACGGATTTAACGAACAGCAGGTGCTTGCACTTGCGGCGGCGGCAGAACATTTTTCATCACATCCGATTGCAAAGAGCATATGTGCCTCAGCTCCCGAAATTGATGAAGCACTTCTTTCTGATTTTACGGAAACAGCAGGCAACGGTGCATCGGTACTCCTTGCAGGAAAACGGATTCTCTGTGGCAGTAAAAAAATGCTTGCGGAAGAAGATGTAGATGTATCAATGCTCCACGAGGGTGATATATGTATCGCCATTGAGGGAGTTGCGGTCGGAATGATTTCACTTAAGAGCAAGGTTCGCGACAGCGCGGCAAGTATGATAAGTGCGTTGAAGATGCAGGGTATTGAAAGTGCTGTTATGCTTACAGGCGATAACGAAAATGCGGCTAAGCAGGTTGCTTCCGAGTGTGGAATTGATAAATACTTCTGTGGGCTTATGCCCGAAGAAAAGATTCAGAAGCTTGAAGAGATTAAGAGTCAGTATGGCGGAGTTGTATACGTTGGTGACGGAATAAATGATGCACCTGTTCTTGCGGCGGCTGATGCAGGCATTGCAATGGGTCTCGGAACTCAGGCGGCGAATGAGGCGGCGGATATCATTCTGACGAACGATGATTTAGGCCGAATTGCTCCGGCGCACGGCTTATTTAAGGAAACCGTATCGGCGATGAAGTTTAATATTGTTTTCTCGCTTGCAGTTAAGCTTCTGGTTCTGATTTTAGGCGCAGTCGGTATGGCTCCTATCTGGCTTGCAGTATTTGCCGATGTCGGTGTGTGTCTGATATGTGTTCTTGTTTCCTCAATGATAGGAACGGATTTAAAGCTAAAGAAATAAATAATTGGGTTGTCGCATTTAGCGCAGACCGAAAAACAGAATAAAAGTAAAGGGGATTTAAGGTCATTATCCAAAACTCGGATATGAACCTTAAATCCCTTGTTTTAATATAATTTATTTAAAAGAGCAGTTTTTCTAAGCGTTTTTTCGCTCTCTCGGAGTACCGCATACGTCTTCGGGTCGAATAAAACGTTTTCTGCATCTAAATGTGACGGCTCCATTTATTTCTTATCTTATCCATTCATATGCGATAGATATATATTCTCGGAAAACATAGGTCGGCAAAAGAATAACAGGGGATCTGCCGCTGATTGCCGTACACTCAAAACCGAGATTATGAGCAATTCTGCCTGCACGGTACTGATGAAACTCGTTTGTTACAATGGTAATATTTTTGCAAAGATTTTCACGTTCAATTATATCTTTTGCAAATTCAAGATTTTCACGCGTGGATGTAGATTTGTCCTCTTTATAAATTCGGCTTGGTTCGATGCCATTGTCTGTCAGCCAGTTATACATACATTCAGCTTCGGTGATAATTTCATCATGTCCCTGACCGCCTGTGACAATGCATTTCGTGTGGGGGTTCAGCTCGAGATAGTCCTTTGCCGCTTCAAGCCTTTTGAGCAGAGTCAGACTCGGACTGTTTCCGTTTGCCTTGCAGCCAAGTATAATAACTGTTGTTTCCCCGGTTGGATTGTTCGCTGCATAGGCTGCAATCAGATATGTTTCAAAAGAACAAAGAACGATGCCGAATATAATTATCAATGACACAACAGGGAGAAGAATTTTTCCTTTTTTCTCTTTTCTGAGTGATTCGATGAAGTCGTTGACTTTGTCAAAATATCTTCCGTACAGAAAAACCAAAGTAAATACCATTATCCCAAAAACTGTTCCGACATTGAAAACCCTGTAAATAAGAATCGGCAGAATGAACCATGCAAGACCGATTGAGCCGAGTACAGTCAATGCCGCTGAAACACATTTTTTCATTGTAATCACTCCGTATTTTGTTGATGCTTTTAATATATCTTATCTATACACTGATGTAAATAGCAGAACGCAATTTGTAAGAAAATGTTTACATTTTGCGAAAAAGTTAAACAAAAAAGCTTAGATATAACGAAAAATAACATAAACTAAACAAAAATGCTTAAGAGCCGCTATCTTAGTGTGACAGCGGCTCTTTTATTAACATTGTTCGTTTATTTGCACTTTTTCACTTCGTACTTATTGTTAGCGTTATGCTCATGAATCTGATCTGTAACATCAAGAAGAATGTCAATGCTCTTTTCAAGTGTGTTCATATCGAGCGATGAATACACGTCCTTGTATGTGTGGTAGTAGTCGGTTGCGATAGGATTCTGAGCGGCAAAGGTAATTGTCTTGTACCCCTTTTTGCATATCGGTGTGCTGTCACAACCGCCAACAGGATTGGCTATAACGTGTGGTTCAACACCTGCATTTTCAAAAGCTGTGATAAGCATATTTTTAAGGTCATCATCAAACTTTGTGAACTGCCAAGAGTCACCCTTAACAGCGTTGAAATGGTCATAGTCACGAAGACTGTCGAGATTAACAAAGTAGGGGTTGATAAGAAGATTTTCATCGCCTGCGTGAGCGTTCATAAATGCGAGTGAGCCCTTAAGTCCTGCCTCTTCAGCACCGAGAGCGGCAACGATGATTCTGCAGTTATCGGGGAGCTTGTCAGGATTTTCCTTGAAATATCTGCCCATGTAAATCGCTGTGCCGATACCTGTAAGGTTATCCATTGCACCGGGAGAGGCTACTGCTTTTTTATGCGTAAGGTAAATGCAAAGTGAATAGATGCCGGGAAGGCAAAGAAGCGGAACAAGAAGAACAACAAGGTAGAGGGGAAGTGAAAGACCCTCGGGACGCTTAAGGCCGCCCATACCGACAATAAGACGGATAAGAGCACCGATTGCGATAGCCGCAACGCCTACAATACCGTAAACTGTTCTGAGAATCATGGTTTTCGGGTTTTTGACAGCCATTCTCCAAAGCCAGCTGCTGTCGGTGTGAGCACTGAAAACAATTGTGTGGTCAATCGTGCCTTTACCGTCAATTACGGAATATGTATTATTACTTGTTTCCTGCTTGAAAAATCTGTCAAACCAGCCCTTGTAAAGGAAAACCTGTACTATTGCAAAGATAAGATCTCCGAGAGCGAGAATCATTGCAGGAATCGGATGAATGTAGTAAAGAATAAGTGCGGCGAGTCCGACATATCCGAGATAGGGGATAGCACCGATGCTTGCACGTGGGGCAAATCTGAAAGGTTCAACAACGGGCTTTACGCCTGTTTCCTGCTCCATATACTCTGCGATATCCGCCTGTGCAGCACGCTCTTCATCACTGCCGGGAAGTCGGGGACCATGCTTGTCAATGATAGTTTTGATAAAATCAAAAACGATTTTTGCGCCTTCTTTTGAAGTTGTCATATTTCCTCTGCCTTTCATAGTAGAATACTTGAAAATAGTACCATAAATATGCTTTCAGGTCAATAAAACTGGACAAAAATATAGAAAAAAGCAGACTGCCTTTTGACAGCCTGCTAATAATGTTTAAATAAACTTTATGAATTTGTTGCGACTACAAATGAACCTGCCTCAACTGCTGCTCGAATTGCATCTGCTGTACCCTGAGCACCGTTTGCAAGGCTTACATCTGACAGATATGTTGAACCCGAAGCGTAGTTACCTGTGAAGTCTTTGAACTGACCTTCACCGATAAGAAGCTCAACTGCACCTTTCTGAGAGTTTTCAGGAAGCTCATAGTCAACAACCTTCTTGATTGTGTCTACGTAATACTGAGTGAAGTCATAGAGCGGAGCGCAAAGGTAAGCTTTACCGTAGTCCTCGTTGTTGAAGGCTGCTGTACCGAAGTCACAGAAGAAGACATCATTTTCCGCAGCAGCTTTTGCAATTTCTTCGCTCTGAACGTCAGATGCGATAACTGCACAGCCGTCTGAAATAAGCTTTTTAGCATCAGCAGCAATGTCATTAGCAACTACTGTGTTGATTTTTGCGGCAGGGTTAACTGACTTAGCACCCGCTGTGAACGATGCTTCAAAGGCTGAATTTTCAGCAGATTTTATGTATCCGATATCAGGCATTTTGAGTTCGGCAGCCTTAAGACCTGCTGCGATACCCTCAAGATAAACAGATTCGTTTAAGTTTGCGTTGTAAACGAATACGTTTTTGCCATTTCCTTTCTCAGCACCGAATACAAGGAATGCGATAGAGGGGTTGCTGTCGGCAACGGCAAGAGTGTTATCATAGTATGCAGGATCTGAAGCGATGATGATGTTGCACTCGAAGTTTACAAGTGTTTTGTAAGCGTTTGCAACCGCGTCCGCATCGGTGGGATCAATGTTTTCAACCGCTTTGAAGCGTTCTTCAGAAACGCCGAATCCGAGACTTGCAACACTGTCAATCGTCGCATTGCAGATACCTGATGTACCTGTTGCTGTGTCGCGTGTATCCTTAAGAATAACACCGATTTTAATGTTGTCAGTAGTTATGTCAGTTTCGCTTGAGTTAACCAGTGAGCAGGAAGCGAGACTGAAAAGCATAACAACAGCAATCAATATTGCTGTAATTTTTTTAATATGTTTCATTATGAAATCCTCCTTAGAGTTTCGTATGGAGTAATTATAGTTTATTTGGCAAAGAAAATCAAGGAATTTTTTAAAATACTGCTGTTATCAATGAAAATATAAATTTTTTGTTTTGCAAAAGGATATACATTATTATATAAAAATATGGAAATGCTGACTTTAATGGTGTATTTTCTTTGTGTGCAAGGGCATTTAAGCCGAATTTGTATCAATCCGGCAAAACATAAAATTTTTGCTGAAATTACATAACAAAAAAGTTTTTGAAATACTGTTCATTATGCACAAATTAAATATTAGTTAAAAAATAATATTGACTTTGACTTAAGTTTAGAGTATATTTAAACTAACCATAAGAGTGGTGTCAATAGGGATAGTATGCCCTGTTGAGGGTGTGTTTTAGAGCACGCTCAGCACTGCTGTCCGGACGGGCATCCGTCCGTCGGTTAAATCGTGGGTACTGTTTTGCTGTTTATTCGCAGTTGTGCTCATAAAGTGAGGACGCGCTAAGGCGGGAAGGGCTTAAGCTGTTCAATCGTTATGGCTGCGATTAAGTGTCAACATGACAGAATCACGTCGGCTATGATACACAGCCGAAATAAGTGTATCGCCCTATACTATTATATATAGTAAATTTTTATGGAGGTGTAATCCGAAAATGAGTAATGCAAAAAGATTTCTCAGTGTTATTCTTGCCATCATCATGGTATGTTCAACACTCGTAATCGGTGCAAACGCTGCATACACTGCTTATAAGGATGCTGCTATCAAGAATCAGTACAATGCTCTTGACACAGCTGTTCTTACAACAGACCAGTATGCATCTGCTGCAATGGATGAAGTTGACCGTATGCTCGACGAAGAACAGCTCAAGTTCACAAGAGATGATATCTTCGTAGGTGACGTTGACCTTACATCTATTGACAACACAATGGATTCCGTCTATGCGCTTGTTAACGGCACACTGTTCAGTTCTCTTAGTGGTATGCTTGGCGACCTTAAGAATCTGAGCGTTGAAGCTTTCAAGCCTGAAGCACAGGGCGGTGTCAGAAGAGGAACATCAGGTAAGACAGATACAGATATCATCTATGCTGTTCTTCAGTTCCTTTACAACAATAAGGGTATTTTCGTTTCATTCGTAAACGGAACTATTGACCTTGGTTCAATCCTTCCTTCCCTTGTAGACATCAGCGAGTACACAAACGTTAACAAGCTCCTTAAGGGTCTTCTTTATGAAGCAACTTATGTAGATGAGAACGGTGACTCACTTGACGCTCCTGACAATGTTGATACAATTTCTATCGACACAATGGTTCAGGATCTTATTGACAGATTTGTAATTGATGAATTTGAAATTGACGGCCGCAAGATAGGCAACTATTTTGAGGGTGACACAAACATCAGCACAGGTTCTATGTATCAGTTCCTTGACAAGGCTATCAAGGATTGCTTCAATGCAATTCTCGTTCCTATTCTTAACAGCGATGCTAAGAGAGGTATCGGTGAGCTTTGCGGTATTGAGTACACAAAGAACGAGGATGGTACATATACAGAAGATCGCAGCGGTCTTAATGCATATGCTTCTCTCCTTAATGTTGACTACACAATTTCCGAATACAACTTTACAAGTGCTACAGTTGTATCACAGCTTAACAATATTGTTAAGGCAATCGCTGATCAGCTTGTAAATCCTGCAATCTTTGTATGGCAGGGCGGCGCAAACAGCAACTTCAAGCAGAATGTTGTTAACCTTGCTAAGGCAGCTCTTGTTAACACAGGTGATGACTTCTTCGCATCATACATTGATGTTGCTTCTCCCGAAGAGGTTGAGGCAATGACAGCTGAGGAGCTCACAGCTTACGCTCTTCGTGCTATCATCAACGGTTCAGTTGACGGTATGTATATCCCTGAGGAAGCAACAACTCTCAGAGAGTTTGGTTACTATGCTCTTACAGAGCTTCTTGCTACATCAGTTCCCGAACTTGATTTCTCAAGTCTTGATAAGAACAGCACAGACTCTCTTATCATCATGGGTATTGACTTCGCAATCTATAATGTAAGCGCTAACCTTGATATGGGTCTCAACTACGTTTACGATATGGATGGTGTTGACGCTCAGCTTAAGAAGGCAGCTCAGTACGGTATTGACAACTACGGCGGACTCTTCAGCGGTATCAGCTTCACAGCTTCTGATAACGGTTGGTCAACAGTTGAAAAGATTCTCTTCAGAATCATCAACCAGAACTGGCTTCCCGCAGCAGCTAACGGTCACTTCAAGAACTTCCTTATCGACTGCCTTATTGATAACATTCTTGACCTTGACTTTGATAGCCTCTTCGCTTTGTTCGATTATCGTTCAGATTCAGAACTTCAGCAGACACCCAAGAAGGTTGTTATCAACAGAGTAGCTTCTATTTTCAACACAATCTTCCCCGGTGCTATCAACGGCAATGCAACAACACTTGAGCAGCTTGCAACAAACTCTGCTCTTGCCGGTACAGTTGATGCACTCTTCAGCACTCTTTACAACGAGAGAGTTGACCTTGTAAAATCAATCCTTCCCACAGTTTGTAGTATTCTTGATCTTACAAACAGACAGGAATTCGAGTTCCCGAAGCTTACCTATGATAAGATGATAATCAGTGAAAACGGTATTTTTGATTTCAACATCAAGATCCGTAACAGCTCAACAGGTATCAACACAGCTTGGACAGATGCTAACGGCAAGACAACTCAGGACGCTCTTTATACATATGATATCAAGAGCATCACATCAAGCATTTCTACCATTAGTGTTGCATCTTATCCGTCAACAATCGCCGGTGGTGTTACAGAAAACATCCGTCTTAATGGTAGCGTTGGCGCTAGCGGTGTTCTTAAGGTAACAATTAAGTATGACGTTCTTACAGAAAAAGGAACAACTCTTACCTCTGCACCGATTGAGGAAGATGTTTACATTTATCTTGCAAAGGCAAAGCCTGATGCAACTACTTTCGAGGTAACAAATGCTGTTAATGGTATGGTAATTACTGAAGGCCCGAAGAACGTATACGCTAAGAGCATGGGCGATATCACAGATATCACTCTTTCAATTGCTAATACAGCAACTTCTAAGAAGTCGGTTGTTCCTACTTCTAACATTTTCACAACATCCAAGAATCCTAAGGATAAGGATGGCAACTTCTGGTTCGAGCTTAACACAGAGCCCACAGAAATCCTTCAGATGGTTGACAATAACCCCGGTATCGGTCGTGTAACAGTCTTCAAGACAACAGATGCTTATAAGGCTCTTAACGGTGAAGAGAAGAAGGCAAAGTGGGATTCAATGATTGAGCAGATGACAGCCTACAATGCACGTACAGGTGCTGTCAGCTCATATCCCAAGACAATGAGCTACACAATCGGTATTCAGGGCGGCCCGACATACGCAGCAGCTAACCTCTTCGTTTATAACGACTACAACCTTGGTTCACTCGTTAACTCAGAGCTTACAAAGCATCGTCAGGCTTCTGCATATTCAAGTGCAAGTGCTTGGTCGGCTTATCAGACAGCACTTACAAATGCAGTTAAGGCTGTTTATAGCCCCTTTGATAGTGCTACATTTGCATCTGCAACAGGTAAGGCTGCACAGTACGAATCAGCATCAGCTGCTCTTACATCAGCTATCGAAGCTCTTGAAGAAACAGCACAGGGCGCTGGCGTTGAGTCACTTCAGGCTATCATTGACCAGTACAATCCCAGCAACGAGGGTCTCGAATATGACGATCCTAACTACAACTACTTCGCAGTTGCAGACTATGTAGATTATACATACTACAACTATCGTGATGAGTACAAGTCAGCACAGAAGATGATCAATAAGGCTACAATTCCTGATGAAGAGACAGGTGAAGTTGCAGTTATCAACGAGCTTGATAAGGCATACATGGAGCATCGTCTTTCACTTTACGGCGAGAGACTTCTTCAGAGAACTCCTGTTAAGACTCATCTTGCAGCTGAGCTTAACAACCTCACAAGAACTAATGTTTACACAGAAGATTGGTCAGATGAGTCATGGGCTAACTTCGAGAGAGCTTATGCATTTGCTACAAGTGTAAACAACACAGCAGAATCTGCTCTCAAGCAGTCAAAGATTAACAGAGCATACGAGGAGCTTCTCGAGGCAGAGAAGAGACTTGTTAAGGGCGGCAGCGAAGAGCCCTCAGAAGCTTACTTTGAGCTTGTAGATCCTTCAGGTGCTGGTGAGCTTACAGCGTTTGACGGCGAAGACGGAACAGTAGTTCTTACAGGTATCACAATGGGTACTGATTTTGAGCCGGAAGATTATTTCAATCTCACAAACTGCACAGCTGAGATTGAGTACAATGCTAAGGACAACTTCTCAACAGGTGCTGTTGTAACAATCACAGACGACAACACAGGCGATGTTCTTGCAACATATGTAATCGCAGTTTACGCTGATGTTGACGGTGATAACGATATCACAGCTATGGATATCACACAGACAACAGGTCTCTATTCAGGTACAATCGAAGCAGGCGATGCTGTTAAGACAGCGGCTGACCTTGTAGTTGATAACAATATCGACGCTATGGATATTACAAAGCTTGTTGGTGTATTCTCAGGTACACTTACACCTGACTTCGTAAATCGTGAGACACATTAATTTTTCTTAACCATTTGCATAGTAATATGCATTTTGACTAACCTTTAACCCATCGGGGCGAAAGCCCCGACGGGTCTCGGCGAGGATGATTTGAAGAGGATTCATCCTTTCCAACAAAAATCCAAACCGAAATAAAAGTAAAGGAGGAAGGAATAAGTGAAAATTTCAAAGAAAATTTTTGCAATTCTCCTTGCTGTTGTTCTTACTCTTTCAATCTTTGCTGTAAGTGCTTCTGCGGCAGGCACAGCAAAAGGCGACGAGTGGATGACAGTAACAATTACAACGGATAAGGGCGTTAATACTTGCTCAACAAAGGAGACAGTAAAGGTTACCGTTTCAATTGCGTGCAATTATAATGTGCCTACTTTCCGTTTCCCGATAATGTATGATAAGTCTGTATTTCAGGCTAAAACATTACTCGGACAGGAAGCTCTCGGCACTTGCGCAACAGCAGGTACTCTCAGCTTCAATAAGATAACAGACGGATCTTGCATACCTGAAAACTATGATGCTGACCAGTTTGGATGCATTCTTTTCCAGTGGGTAGCTAACACATCAGGTTCAGTCGGCTGTATCAACAATCCGGAAGGCGAAGCAGCATTCAGTTTCGAACTTGAAACAACAGCAGGTTCAGCCGGCAAGACCGGATCTATCTTCATTCCGTCAGAATCTAATTTGTTCTATTATATGGCAATTGAGGATCCTGACGTTGCAACATCATTCTACTATTTGACAGCTGACACTTGCGCAATGTCCTTCGTTCCCGCAAATGTTACTGTTGAAGCAGCAGATGTTGCTCTCGTTCCTAACGAACTTTACGATTCAACAGCTGTTATTGACGAAGAAAACCTTTTGGTTTACGGACTTACTACAGGTTTGACATCGGCAGGTGATGTTAAGGAATATGTTACCGCTACCGGCGGTGCAACGATTCGTGTAGCACCTAATGATGTGGGCTACGGCACAGGCAGTAAGATTAACCTTCAGCTTGGAGGAAATACTGTAAAGACATACGCAATGATTATTTTTGGTGATATTGACGGCGATGCTGACATCACTGCAATGGATATTACTGAAGCTGTTGGTATCTTTGCAGGTACAATTACTCCTGAAAACAATTATAAGATTGTTGCCGCTGACATTGGTATACACGATGGAGATCTTGATGCAATGGATATAACAACAATTGTTGGATTGTTTGCCGGTTCATTGAGTCTTGATCAGGCTAATCCATACGCAGAGTAATCTGCTTTGGTAAAAATTTTTAAGGAGGATAACTCATGAAAATGGCAAAAAAAGTTTTGAGTGTTTTACTTGCAGTAATAATGGCACTCAGCTGCTTTGCAGTAGCTGTTTCCGCTTTAGGCGATCCTGATACAGCTACACACAACGCATCATTTACCGTTAAGGGTGCAGTTGGTTCTATTAAATGGACTTCAAACACAAAGTTCACAGTTAATGACCCTGTAGCAGAAGGTGATGCAGAACCTGAGTCGACAATTACAGCTTCTCAGGGTGATGTTGTTTTCGTTTACGTTTATGCAACATCAGACTATTTCATTCACACAGTTTGCTGTGACGTTTTCTATCCCGCACAGTTCCTTGATGCGCGCGAGGCATGGAGAGCTTCTCCTGCAGCAGCTGGAAAGACAACAGAAGTCAGTGCAGCCAACGTTAAGAAGATTAATGCTTGGAACACTGATAATGCCCTTGTTGAGTCATACGGCATTACAACAACAACAGTTGCAAGCTGCTGGTCACTTACAGTTGACTCAGCAAGAAATGATATTGCAAAGGCATGGCCCACAGACGATAACGGTAAAATCCTCGCAGATTTTACAGCTAACGGCTCAACACCTGATTTCTCAAAGTGGCACTGGAACCGTTTCTCTCTTTCAGTAAATGAAGAGGCAGCAGAGGGTATTCAGCTTACAGAAGATGATACATATCTCTTCAGAATGCCTATCACAATTCCTGAGAACTGTCCTGACGGAACATATCAGGTTCTTATTCCTGAATATGCTTACTCAAGAACAGCTAAGCCCACAGGTTTCTCACGTATCACAGAAATGGGTGCATCAGAGAGTGGCGAGCTTGACGGTGTTGTAGACGCAGAGTCTGTTTACAACTCAAACTTCCAGTACGGCGACGATCTCTACATTGATTTCTCAAATGCTGTACTTACAATCAACGTTGGCGAAGTTGCTCCTGAGGGTGCAGACTTCACAGCACTTGAGACTCTTTACAATTCTGTAAAGGACACAGACGTTGCAAACGCAACAGACGCTACAAAGGCAGCATTCAATACAGCTCTTTCAACAGCTGCTTCAATCCTTGCTGACAAGACAGCTGATCAGGCTACAGTAGACGCAGCTAAGACAGCTCTCGAAAATGCAGCTAACGGTCTTAAGTACAAGGCTGACTACACAGCTCTTGACGCAGCTATCGCAGCAGCAGATGCTAAGAATCAGGCTGACTATACAGCAGCTTCATGGACACCGTTTGCATCATCACTTGCAGCAGCTAAGGCTGTAGCTCGTGACCTCACAGCAGATGCACAGGGCACAATCGATGCAGCAGCTAATGATCTTGCTGCTAAGACAACAGCTCTTGTTCCTGTAACAGGCGCTGACTACACAGCACTTAACGCAGCTATCGCAACAGCAGAAGGTAAGACAGCTTCTTGGTATACAGCTGATTCATGGTCAGCAGTTGCTACAGCTCTTGCAGAAGCTAAGGCTGTTCCTACTGATCTTACATCAGAGCAGCAGGGTCAGATCGAGACAGCTACTAACAACCTTAACACAGCTCTTGCTGGTCTTGAGGAAGCAGACGCTGATTACACAGCACTTAACAATGCTCTTACAGAAGCTAATGCTAAGGTAGAGGCTGATTAC
The DNA here is from genome assembly GCA_024404095.1 of Clostridia bacterium. Lineage (GTDB taxonomy): Bacteria > Bacillota > Clostridia > Oscillospirales > Acutalibacteraceae > CAG-488. The sequence goes on from JAKSQO010000044.1 coordinate 17,977, forward strand.
ACAGCAGCTTCTTGGGCAGCATTCACAACAGCTAAGAACGCAGCAGCAGCAGTTCCCGCAAACCTCAAGGCTAAGGATCAGGCTACTGTTGATGCAGCAGCTAACGAACTCGTTGCAAAGACTACAGCTCTTGTACCTCTCTCAGGCGCTGACTACACAGCACTTGATGCAGCTATTGCAAAGGCTCCCGCAACAGAGGAAGCTAACTACACAGCAGATTCATGGGCAGCATACGCAGCAGCTAAGACAGCAGCTGAAAACGTAGCTCGTGATCTTAAGGAAACACAGCAGGGCATCGTTGATGCAGCTGAGCAGAATCTTACAAGAGCATACAATGCTCTTAAACTTAAGGGTGCTGACTACTCAGGCGTTAACGAGGCTAAGGGTCTTGTTGATACAGCAGATGCAGAGACACTCAGACTTTACACAGTTGATTCTCTTCAGGCATTCAACAATGCAGTTGCAGCAGTTGTAGAGGGTAAGACAATCCTCGAGCAGGCAGATGTTGACGCTATGGAAGCAGCTATCCGTGCAGCAGCAGCTAACCTCGAGTATAAGCCCGCAACAACAAAGGCTCTTGACGATGCTATCGCAGCAGCGAACGCTATTGACGCTGACCTCGTTGAGGATATGACAGCTGTTAACGATGCAGTTGCAGCAGGTCAGGCTCTCCTTAATAAGGAAGGTCTTAACATCACAGACAACGATGCTATCGCAGCAGCAGCAAAGGCTATTAACGATGCTATCGCAGGTCTTAAGTATCTCGGTGCTAACTACACAGAACTTAACGCAGCTAAGGCTGAGTTTGAGAAAGTTGTAGAAGCTAACTACACAGCAGCAAGCTATGCAGCAGCTAAGTCAGCTTATGACGCAGCAGTTGCAGTTCCTGCAAACCTTGGTAAGGCAGATCAGGCTACAGTAGATACAGCAGCTAATAACCTTAAGACAGCTATCGGTGCTCTTGAAGAAGTTGACGCTGATTACACAGCTCTTAACGCAGCTATCACAGCAGCTAATAAGATTAAGGAAACTTCAAGAAAGAGCTCAACAGAAAACATTCCTAACTACACAGCAGAGACATGGGCAGCATTTGCAGATGCTAAGGCAGCTGCAGCAGCAGTTCCCGCAGGTCTCAAGAAGTCACAGCAGGCTACAATCGATGATGCTACAGCAGCTCTTAAAGCAGCTCAGAACGCTCTCGTTTGGGCTCCGTTTGACTACACAGATACAAACGCTCTCCTTGGTGACATCGCAGCTCTTGATGAGATGGATTACACAGCAGCTTCTTGGGCAAATCTTATGACTAAGAAGAACGCTCTTGTAATGGACTACACAATGGAGAACTTCTCAAAGGGTATGTCTCAGTATACACAGCTTAACACAGCTAAGAAGAACCTTGTTCTTGCTGGCGCAGCTGACTATACAGCAGTTGATACAGCTCTTGCAGCTGCAGCAGCTCTCAATGCTGAGGATTACACAGCAGAGACATGGGCAGCAGTTGAGAATGCAGTAGCAGCAGTTGTTACAGGTCTCAATGTTAACCATCAGACAGAAGTAGACGCAATGGCTAAGGCTATTAACGATGCTATCGCAGCTCTTGTAGAAGCAGAAGCTCCTGAGAAGGATGCTGATTACACAGCTCTTAATGCAGCTCTTGCAGATGCAGCTAAGGTTGACACAGATAAGTACACTGAGGATACAGTTGCAGCTCTTGCTCAGGCAGTTGACGCTGGTAACAGAGTTCCTGCTGATCTTAAGGAGTCAGCTCAGGCTACAATCGACAACGCAGCTAAGGCAATCAACGATGCTATCGCAGCTCTTGAGCTTAAGCCCGTTGCAGCAGATTACACAGCTCTTGAAGCAGCTCTTGCAGATGCAGCTAAGGTTGACACAGATAAGTACACAGATGCTTCTGTTGCAGCTCTTGCAGATGCAGTAGCAGCTGGTAACGCAGTTCCTGCTGATCTTACAGATAAGGATCAGGCTACAATCGATAACGCAGCTAAGGCAATCAACGACGCTATCAATGCTCTTCAGCTTAAGCCCGTTGCAGCAGAAGGCAGCGTAACAGGTATCGAATATGTTCCTGCATCAGTATCTGCTGAGTATAAGGTAACAGTTTCAGGTCGTGCTATGATGGTTCAGTTTGTTGAGCTTGATTACAGCAACGGCACAAGATCTTTCGACAGATACCATGACAAGGTTGAAATCCAGAGCTTCAAGGCAGACGGTACACCGTGCAGCAGCCTCGATAAGGAGCTTGCATACGAAGTATGGACAATCACAACTCCGCTTTCAGAAGGTAACACAGCTGTTCGTGTAAAGAACAACGGTGATTCAAAGTGGGAAAACATGGATCTTGCTCTTCAGTTCGTAAACCAGAAGCCTGTTCTTGATTCAAAGGTAATTTCTGCTTCATTCGCTAAGACTGAAGGTAAGGAAGGCGGCGTTTCTTACACAGTTGTAACTGGTAAGGACGTTCAGGCTATCCAGTTCAAGACTGAGGACGGTAGAACATCTTCAAAGGTTGCAGCAAAGGCAACTGTAAATGCAGATGATACTCTTACATTCAAGGGCCTTGTATATGTATATGGCACTGGTGTAAAGACAGCTACTCTCAGAGTTCTTGATGCTAACGGCTGGCATGATGCAAATATTGTACTTGAGTACAATATTAACGCATAAGTTTAGCTTTATAGCTTAACTCTAAATTAACAGACCCCCGAAATGGTGAAAGCCATTTCGGGGGTTTTTCTGTTTTTTGTAACCAATTGACTTGTTTATTTGTTATAATAATGAAAGGCCTTTCAAATGGTGGTGATAGCGTGACAGAAAGTGAATTTATATCAGCAGTAAACAGAAATAAGCAAAGGCTATTTCTTATTGCATTTTCCTTTACTAAATGCAGAGATGACGCTGAGGACATGTTGCAGAATACGTTTATGAAGATGTGGAAGCATAATAAATCTTTTAAGGATGATATGCATATTGATAAATGGCTGACAACTGTGTGCGTTAATGAATGCAGAAACTGTGTAAAAAAACGTAAACTATGTGATGTGGATGAAATTCAAATTTATGAGTATAGCTTTGATAGTACAGAAAGTTATGATATATTCAATGCTGTTATGAAATTACCTGAAAAAGAACGGGTTGTTATACATCTGTTTTATTACGAGGATTTATCAGTCATCGATATTTCAAAACTGCTTAAGGAAAGCAAGTCGGCAATTAAAACAAGATTGTACCGTGCTCGTAAAGAGTTAAAAGAAAATTTAGGAGATGAATGGATAAATGAGTAAAGAAAAATATTGCGCAGTTTTTTCAAATCTTTATCCTTCTGATGAATGTGTTGAAAGGATAATAAATATGACATACAAGAAGAAAAAATCCGGACTTGTAAAACCTATGATAATTGCAGCAGCGATTGCATCCCTGTTGTTGATTGGTGCTGTAATGGCAAATGCTTTGACTGACGGTAAGGTGGGTAGCAGTATGTTCGCAGTAATTGACAAGTTGACGAGCTATCCTGTGGCGGTAACTAAAGACGGTGAACCTGTTTCGGAGAAGGAATACAAGACGGAGATATATGACAAGGATGGTAAACATATCATAAAGGTTAAAACAGAGAGTGGTGAGGTTATTTGTGAAACTCCCTATGATGAATATGAGAAAAACGGCTCAGGCGATGTATTTACCGAATCAAAGTATGTTGATGAAAAAGGTGAAGAACATGTTGAAAAAGTCTTTGTCGGTGCGAACAATTGAATAATTAAAAGCAAAGAAAAAGGCGGCTGATTTCTCAGCCGCCATAATTGTATTGTGTAAGGATTATTCCTCTGTACCGTAGAGCTTTGTGAGCTTCTGAAGGTGAGCGTAACGATCCTTTGCATTTTCTTCTGCCTTTGCGAAGAGTTCCTCTGCCTTCTCAGGGAAGGAACGTGTAAGAGCAGAATAACGAGCCTCGTTGAGGAGGAATGCACGGTA
>JAKSQO010000045.1 GCA_024404095.1 Clostridia bacterium
GAAAAATGAAACAAGGGGCTGCGATGAAACTTTTATCGTTTCGTCACAGCCCCTTGTTTGGAGTTTTAACTATTACAGAAGCTCAGCGGCAGCCTTGTCAACCATAACAATTGTATCAGCGTGGTTGTTGAGGATTGAGCAGGGAATCTGCGGTGTAACCTCGCCCGAAGCGAGCTTTTTGATTGCGTCAGCCTTGCTTGCGCCTGTTGCTATAAGAAGAATCTTCTTTGAGCGCATGATTGAACCGATACCCATTGTCATTGCATAGCGCGGCATCGGAACGTCGCCGAAATACTTCTGATTTGAATTGATTGTGCTCTGAGTAAGAGTTACTCTGAAAGCCTCGTCTGTGAACTCGTCAGCAGGCTCGTTGAAAGCAATGTGACCGTTTGTACCGATTCCGAGAAGCTGGAGGTCAACTCCGCCTGCGGCTTTGATAGCCTCAGCGTAACGCTTGCTCTCTGCGTCATAGTCAGCAGCGTTACCGTCAAGGAAGTTTACGTTTTCCTCTTTGATGTCAACGCTGTTGAAAAGGTTTTCGTGCATGAATGTGTAGTAGCTGTTCTTGTCGTTTTTGTCGAGGTCACAGTACTCGTCAAGGTTGAATGTTGTAACGTCCTTGAAGCTGATTTCGCCGTTCTCATACATCTTGATAAGCTTCTGATATGTAGGAACAGGAGTAGCACCTGTTGCAAGACCGAGAACTGCGTCCGGTTTTTCAGTTAAAAGCTCTTTATAGAGATTTGCAGCGGCAACTGCAATTTCTTCTGCGTTTTCAAATACTTTAATTTCCACTTTTTTGTCCTCCGATTAAAATGTTACTTCCTTGTGTGCCTCAGATGAACGGTAAACCGCATCAAGAATCTTTGAGGTAACAACTGCTTTGTCAATATATGCCTGGTTGGGCTCACGTGTGATTACAGAATTTACAAAAGACTTGATTTCTGCAAAGTAATCGAATCCTGTTGAAGCGTAGTCAGGCTTAACTTCTGTAAGCATTCCGTTCATTGTTGAGTACATTGTGAACTTTCCGCCGTACTGCATACGAACGCCTGCCTTAGTTCCGATAAAGTCGATGAAGCACTCGCTTTCACCGATGTTCTGTGCCCATGCGCCGTTGAATGTGATTGTGGCACCTGTTGTACGGATAAGACCTGTTACAAAGTCATCAACGTCAAATGTTCCGTTCTTTATATCGCCCGAATCACTTGCCCACATTGATGTGCACACATAGTCTTCCATTGCTGTGCCGAGCTTGCTGTGAGCTTCGCCCGAGCAGGTAACGGGTGTAGGCTCACCGAGACAGTAGAGCGTAAGGTCAAGATAATGAACGCCCCAGTCGATAAGAACACCGCCGCCCGATTTAGCCTTTGTTGTGAAGTCGCCGCCGAGACCGGGAATTGAACGGTGTGCTCGGAAGCTGACATAAACCTGATAAACCTCGCCGAGCTCGCCGTCAGCGATAAGGTTCTTTATATGATTAACTGTGTCACAGAAGCGGTTAACAACACCGATTGAAAGAAGTCGGCCTGTTTCGTGAGCGACCTTCTGCATTTCAAGAGCCTCTTCAACAGTTCTTGCGGCAGGCTTTTCGCAAAGTACGTCCTTGCCGTCACGCATAAAGTCGATAGAAATCGGAGCGTGAAAATCATTGTGTGTGCAAACTGAAACAATGTCAATGTCATCGTGGCCGAGAAGCTCTTTATAATCATAAACAGCAGTTCCGCAACCGTACTTTTTTACGGCATTGTCTGCGCGCTCGGGAATAATATCGCAGAAATACTTTATCTCGACATTATCAAGCTTAAGATAATTCGGAATATGTGCGGCGTTTGCGATATTACCGCAACCGATTACAGCAACGTTTATTTTATTTTTCATTTAATCCACCTCGCTAAAAATTCCAATTTATATAATAACAATTTTATCAGAAATTGTAAAGCCTTTTATGCAAAATCAGTTCACATTTGTGTTGAAAATATAGAAAATCTGTCGCTGTCATCTATTGTCGCAATTATTTTTTTATTGTCGAAACAATACGAAAAATTTTTGATATACCACAACATAATCGCATATAACAGATTGAAATATATAATTCGGAAATGATAAAATATAAGGGAAGGGAAGAAGAAAGGAAAGGAAGAAAAGCGGATGACTGAAATATCTGAAGACCTTCGGCTTATTGAAATGCTTTACAGCAAATACGCAGCATGGCTCAGAAAACGTGCTGATTCCATTCTTAACGATACTGACCTCAGCGAAGATATGGTTCAGGACTGTATGCTGAACGCAATCAGGCATATTGACTGTATCAGAAATCTTGAAGAACCTAAACAGCGTGCCTATCTCGCCTCGACAGTTGACAATCTTTCCAAAAACTATCTTGTCAGACGGAAAAGCAGACTCATTCTGGTTGAGTTTGAGGAAGTGTATTTCAGCCGATATTTTCTTCCTGAGGATAGTCCCGAAGCGAAAGTTGAAGAAAAACTTGATTTTGAAGATTTAATCAGGACGCTTAATAAAATGAATGAAAATGACCGCAGAGCGATTGAACTGAAATATTTTTTAAAGCTTTCAGACCACGATATTGCACCGCTTCTCGGAATAAAAGAAAACAGCGTGCGCATGACTGTTCGCCGAAGCGTTTTCAGACTGAAAAAACGGCTTGGAGTTATGCACAGTCATGAATCAATACAATAAAACGTAAATGCGACAGACCATTTCCTGATATATTGATTATAAAATCAAAGTGTGCTATTATAAAACTGATTTGGGGGAATAAGAATGTTTTTAACAGAAAAAACTTATGATATTGACGAGCTGTGCAGAAACAATATGCACACCCACTCGGTCTTTTCAAAATGTTCAAAGCCCGAAATGGTATTTGAGGATATGGTGAAAGCCGCTGAAAAATTTGGGCTTAAAACGCTTGCAATTACCGACCATTCGGATTTGCACGATGAAATAAACTCGGTCGGAAATTACAGAAAGCTGAAAAAACGCCTTGCGAAAATGGATACGGATGTAAGAGTTATTATCGGTGCGGAGATGTCGGCTTACGGTGTCGGAAAGTTTGCCGAGCCGTACCGAATAGATAAGGAAATCGAGTTCTGCAATTATTCGTGTGTGCACTATCATCTTGACTACTGGGAGCAGCCGAAGGACAGAAGTCCGCGCGGATATGCCGAGCATATGCTTGCGGTTTTGTCTGCACTTTTTGATACTGACAGAGCGGATGCGATTGCACATCCGTTTTCGCCGTGCAAGATGAAATTCTTTACAAAAAGTGAAAACGAAACAATGCTTGCATCTGTTACGGATAATGAGCTTTTTGATATAATGAAAAAGGGCGAGGACGCAGGCTGTGCGTGGGAATTGCATAAATCATCCGTGCTGTGTTATCCCGACTTTTACAGACGCTTTTTCTATGTCGGCAGGGAGGCAGGTGTGCATTTTACAGTCGGAACTGATGCGCATCACCTCAAGGATATTGATACAAGTGATTTTGCACAGAGTCTTAAAGAAATTTTGCGCTGAGAAAAGAGGATTCTTATGTATAAGGTTTCTGTGCCGATGGTTCGGTTTGCGGATAATATAGAAGAAAATATCGTACAGGCGAAGAGACTCGGCGCACAGAGGATTTTTATGTGTCCGTGCAGAGCGACATCATCAAAAGAGGAGATAGAAAAATCTTTAAATGATATCAGAAAAAGTCTGCCGATTTATAAGGAAGCAGGCTTTGAGGTCGGAGTGTGGATAGCTACAATGGGACACGGCGGTTCGCTTATCGGTGTTCCCGACGGAAACAGCGACGATTACACTCATATAACAGGATTAAGGGGAGTGACAACAGAGGATTCATTTTGCCCTCTTGACCCGAAGTTTTCGCAGGCGGTCTGCACGTTTCTTAAGGAGATTGCCAAGACGGGTGTCAGCCTTATTATGCTCGATGACGATTACCGCTTTTCTCACCGCGGTGACTGCGGCTGTACCTGCAAATATCATCTTGCAGAGTATCAGAAGCGACTTGGCGAAAGTATAAGCCGTGAAGAGATTTTCGGTAAGGTTTTCAGCGGCGGCTATAACCGATACCGTCAGATTTATTATGATATGCTCGGTGACACGCTGAGAAATTTTGCCGCACAGATGAGAGCGGCGATAGACGAGGTTAATCCCGAAATCCGTTTCAGCTTCTGTGCCGTTACTTCTTCGTGGGACTGTGACGGAACCGATGCAATTGAGCTTGCGAAAATTATGGCAGGCAAAACAAAACCGTTTCTGCGTTTTATCGGTGCGCCTTACTGGGCAAGCGGCGGCGGAAACCGTGTTGCGTATGTTGCCGAGCTTGAGCGTATGCAGGCGAAGTGGTGTGAGGACAAGGACATTGAAATTTTCAGCGAGGGCGATACGTACCCACGACCGAGGTTCAAAACTCCTGCCGCTTATCTTGAAGCCTTTGACACAATTCTGAGGGCTGACGGTGGATTTGACGGCATACTCAAATACGGAATGGACTACAATTCTTCACCTTATTATGAAACAGGTTATGCCGACAGAGCAGAAAGAAACAGAGAGCTTTACAGCGAAATTGAACGGCGCTTTTCAGATAAAAATTCAGTCGGAATAAATGTGACCTGTGAGATGAAAAAGATGCTTCACACGGAGTTTACCGACCCGGACGAGCAGATAGACAGCACCTTTGACTCAGCCTATTATCAGATGGAACAGAGATTGCTGACAAGCTGTTCCATGCCGATAACCTATGACGATGCACCTGTTACGATTGCATTCGGTGAAAACGGCAAATATATCAGAAACAGCGGAAAAGGCTTTATTATTGATGCCGTTGCCGCTAAGCATCTCAATGATTCGGGTATTGACACAGGCGTTGATGTAGTGCTCGGTGAAAAGTTCAGCGTTTCATCAGAATATTTTCCTGCCGAAAACGAAACCGTCAGCTGTGAACCGTGCGACCGTGCGGTAAAGCTTGTCCCGAAGTCGGGAGCAGTTGTGTTGAGTATGTTTTCAAATGATATGCCGTCATGCGTGAAATATGAAAACAGCAGCGGTCAGCGATTCCTTATATACGGATTTGACTTTTACAGCGTGAAAGGTGACTTGGCATTTCAGCGGAATTATATGCGTGCAGAACAGCTGATAAAGGTGTATGAATGGCTTGCAGGGGAGAAGCTGCCTGCCGTTTGCCAAAAAAATCCCGATCTCTACATAATGGCAAAAAAGAATGGAAAAAGCATGGCGGTCGGTCTGTGGAATCTTTTCCCCGACGAGATTTTTACACCTGTAATCGAGCTTGACAGAGCATACAGCCGTGCAGAATTTGTGTGCTGTAACGGTAAACTTGCCGGTGATAAAATATATCTTGACAGTGACATTGCACCGTATAAATTTGCGGCGATTGAAGTTTTTGAATAAAAGCAAAGGAGCTGACGCATTCAGATGCGGAAAGCGTTTTCTTCGAATACTCCGAGAGGGTGAAAAACGCTTAGAAAAACGGCTGTTGTTTATTGATTTATATAAGAATAAGGGATTTAAGGTTTATATCCGAGTTTCAGATAACCTTAAATCCCTTTGTCTTATTTCTGTTTTTTCGGTCTGCGCTAAATGCGATAACCCCTTGTTTTTTATCCTATAAACGCACCGCTATCGAGGAGAATTTTCTGAATTGTCTTAATATCGGCATCCTTTGGAGAGCATCCGCTCTTAACCGCTGTCGATGCGCCGACACCTGCGGCTTCGCCGAGACAGCAGACAATCGGCATGATTCTGTACGAAGCCTGAGCCTCGTGGTCGGACGAAATACAACGACCTGCAACAAGAAGATTGTCAATGCCCTTCGGAATAAGACTGCGATAGGGGATAGTGTAATACTGACCGTCGGGGAAGTAGTAGTGGCTTGTGCCCGTTCCCTCGGGATTGTGAATGTCAATGTCATAATTACCTGCGGCAATTGCATCCTCAAAGCGTGTGCAGTCAACAAGCTCTTTGCCGGTCAATACGTGCTCACCGATAATCATACGGCTTTCTCTTGCACCTATCCACGATGCGGAAGAAACAAGCTCGGCGTTTCTGAATGCGTGAAGCTCCTCCTTCAGCATTCTGTAAATATCAAACATCTGCCGCCTTGCCTCACGCTCCGCCCACGAAACGTCAAACGGGTCAACAGGATTTTTCTTTACAACTCTTGTTGAGTTGAAGTGAATAACACCGTTTATCATTGTGTGGAAAAGCAGAATGTTTTCACGTGGATTTGAGGTTTTGCCCTCAGCGCGCCAGCGTCGGTAGATTGCCTGACGCTCTTCTTGGCATTCGGGTGTAAAGAATTCCTCCTCATCAACATTTGCAACTCTGAAGCAGAGTGTCATCGGCTGACAGAGGTTATCCGTTTCTCTGCCGAGACGGTAAGGACATCCGCTCATAACCGCAAGGTCTGCGTCACCTGTGCAGTCGATAAACTGAGTTGCTTCAAATGTGATTTTTCCGCTTTTGGTTATAACGGTAACGCTTTCAAGCTTTCCGTCAGCTTTGCTTACCTCACAGAGTGTTGAATGGAAAAGCACGTCAACTCCTGCTTCCTCCATCATATCGTCAAGAATCATTTTCAGATATTCTTCGTGGAACAAATTGCCTTTTTTGGCGCCCATAGCTTCAAGCCTATTGCTGATTTCGGCAAAAATTCCACGGCTTAATTCGAGCTTTTCGGTTTCGCCGTTTTCGTTTGTAATTTTTGTTGAGTTGGGCATAAAAGGATTGACAAGGCAGATGTTTGCGGCACCGCCGAGTGCACCGGACTGTTCAATAAGAAGAACCTTACTGTCGTTCCTTGACGCCGCAAGTGCTGCCGCCGAGCCTGCAAATCCGCCGCCGACAACAATAATATCATACTTTCTCATATTCTTTCTCCTTGTCCGTGTAGAGCTTGAATGTTTTTTTCGCACATTCCTTAATGCTTGCAGGATGAAAACCGCAGATTGAAGAATAAAGAGTATCGTTAAGGGGCTTGCTCAGATAATCGGGAACAGCGTCCGCCCCGAGAAGTGCGCCCATAAACGAGCCGACTGTTGCACCGTTACAGTCTGTGTCCCAGCCTGCGCCGACAGCCATGGCAACTGACTTTACAAAGTCACCGCCGCCCATTATCAGCGATGCAACGCACACGGCGGCATTGTTGTTGGTATGAACAGGGTGGAGCTTTCTGAATTTGTTCCACAGCTTTTGGTAAATTTCTTCTTCGCTTTCAGATTCTTCAGCCGCTTTAATTGCAAAAACAATGTCATTGTAAAGTCTTGATTTTTTCGGAATGACAGAAAGCGCAATTTCAATACAACGCTTTATGTTTTTCTCGGTGAATGCCGCGGCAATCAGAGCCGCAAAGAACATCGCACCGTAAACGCCGTTCTTTGTGTGTGAAAATGAAGCGTCACGGTATGCCGACTTTGCCGCCAACAAAGGGTCGCCTGCGTTGTAGTAGCCGTAGTGGTCAATGCGAATCTGCGCACCTATCCACTCCCTGAACGGATTGTGATAAAAACGGCAGAAGTTAAGCTTTTCATCGGAGTCATCAAGCTCGCAGGTGTAGCTGTTCTGCATAGCAACATATTCCGCTGTGAATACCATAGACTTTGTCAGATAGTGATGCCACATATCTGCAACCTCGTGTGCGGTGAAATTATTGCCGTATTTTTCATTCATAAGAAGTCCGAGAACAAGATAGCGTATATCGTCATCACTTTCGGCAAATTTTATATTTCCTTTTAAGCTGTCGGGACACCCTACGGTGTAGCCGTGTTTCTCGGCAGCGTTGGATTTTTCGCTGATGTAATCAATGGGTGGAAATCTATCGCCTGCTCCGATTTGCCATTCTTTAATACATTCCCAGCCGTCACGTTCACCGTCACCTGCGCCGTAGGGATATCTTTCGTGCGGCTTGCCGAGAATACAGCCGACAATTCTGCCGAGCCACGTACCGTAGAACATATCGAGCAGCTTCCCTTTATCGGGCTCAGCCTTGTAGTTACAGCCTGCCGAAGCGGCAAGAATATCGTCAAGATTTTCGGGCTCAATAAACGGAAAGTCATTGCTGACCCTTAAAGCGTCAAGCTCGTTGTAGATTTTCTCAAGCTCTTCACGGCTTTTTTCTTTAAGATTTCCGAAGTCGGGAACAACACAGCCCTCTTCTTTTCGTTCAATTATTTCATTTTCAATCAGTTCAAGTAATTTATATCCGCCTATCATAATGCTTCACTTATTTAAGGTAGTTATCAAGATTAACCTTTTTATAGTCCTTAAGGCTGAAGTTAGCTTCGTTTACTCCTGCCTCAAACTTGTCAATACGCTGAGTTGTAGAGGTTCCGTCAGCAGCAACTTTAACTGTTGTTTTCCATACGCCGTCAAGGAAATAGTACTGCATAATTGAACCGTCGCTTGCCTTGTAGGTTTCAATTATGTAGGTTTTTCCGTTGTTCTCGAAGTATTCAGATTTAACATACTCCGCCTTTTCGGTTCCGGATATTGAGGACGGGGGAGTTACGTTTGATTCGCCGTATACCTTAAGACCGGGTATGACAAGATAGCATTTGCCGTCAAGCACAAGCAGTCTGCATGATGTCTTGATAAGCTTCATATCAACTGTCATATCAACGCTCATATTGTTTCCACTGACCATAATTGTTGACGGAACGCCTGTGCCGTTGGAAATAATTGTAGTTGAAAGTGTGTACTTGCCTGACTTGAGAATCGGGTCAATGTTATCCTTTTTGAATGTTGTGATAAGGTCATCGTCAATTTCAAGCTCGCCCTGATATGAGCCGACAGCAATCTGGAGAATGATAAGCGCATCGGCTGAATTGATAGTGCCGTCAATGTTTACGTCAGCTCTGCCCTCGTCAATGGTTTTTGTCAGACCGACCGCATATGAAAGCACCTTGAGTGCGTCGCTGGAGTTTACCGAGCCGTCCTTGTCAACATCGCCGAGCAGGTGAGCCTGAGCACTGACAGCAAGTGAAAAAACAAGGCTGAGTGCAAGAACAGCGGAAAGTATTTTCTTCAATGTTATCCCTTCTTTGCTTTTAATATTCTGATTATATCACAAACAGTCGGAAAATTCCATATCAAATTATACTGAAATGCCTGTAAGTCAAAAATGAAGCTGAAAATTTGTATTTTATTATTACAATATACCTTATACGTATTGAAAAACTGTTCCTGTTTATGTATAATCTACTATGTATAGTTGGATGGTGTTTTTATGAAAATTTTGCAAAAAGGCTTTAATTATTCACAGGACGGACCCGGCAACAGGCTGGTCTATCATTTGCAGGGGTGTAACTTCCGCTGCAAGTGGTGCTCGAATCCCGAAAGTATGCCGATGAACAACCCGAAGGCTAAGGATTACTCGGTTGATGAAATTGTAAGCGAGGTTCAGCGAAGCCGAATGATGTTTTTTGACGGCGGCGGTGTGACATTCACGGGCGGTGAATGTACTCTGCCTGCGGATGAACTGATTGAGGTTCTCAGAAAGCTCAAGGCGATTGGCATCAGCACAGCCATTGAGACAAACGGCTCAAATCCGCGACTTCCCGAAATTGCGAAGCTTGTCGATTATCTGATAGTCGATTTCAAGCACTTTGACTCAGAGAGCCACAAAAAATGGATTGGCACGGGGAACGCACAGGTTCTGAAGAATCTTGAGCAGCTGATTGCTTCAGGCAGGGAGCTTCATATCCGCATACCTCTTATCAAGGGCGTGAATGATGAGGCGGACGGCTTCTGCGAATTTTTCAAAAACAAAAACACCGACAGCATTGACGTTGAAATCCTGCCGTATCACGAATTCGGCAAGGATAAATGGACAACGGAATATGAAATTACCGACGGCTTTGTTTCGGACGAAACCGTGAGGGAATTTAACAAAAAGCTGAATGATATCGGAATAAAAACGATAAGAACATAAGGAGGACAAAAGGATGATAAACAATCTTTACAACCCTGAAAAGCTCACTGATATGGCGAAAACTCTTTTTAAGCACGAGAGAGCGAAAATGCGTCTTGACGGCTGGTTCATAGCCAAGGAAAAGGAATGTGAGCTTGACCCTCAGTTTACAGGCGTTAAGGAAGAAATCAAAAAAGCAATGATAATGAAGGAAATTCTTAAGACTATCCCTCTTTATCTTGACGATAATCAGATTTTTGCAGGCACACAGGATGATGCTTTTGCACGAAGCTATGCGCTCATCAATCCCTCGTTTAAGGTTGAGGAATTCTGCGGTTATTGTGACCCTGCCGCTGTTTTCGGCGACATTGACCCGAATGAGGAGTTCACAGCCGAGAGAATTGAAGCAACAAAAGAAAAGTTTCTTAAAATGGAATATGCTGAAAAGCTCAGCAAGGTTTACTCTGCCTGCGAGGATTACACAAAGGAAGTTATCTACTTTGTTGAGCAGGTTACAGGTCACCTTATTCCCGATTTCCGTTACGCTATCAGGTACGGTGTAAACAAGATGATTGACAACATGAGCGGCAAGGAGGGCGACGGCTACAAGGCATTTATCATCGCTCTTGAGGGTGTTCTCGTCCTTGCTGAAAGATATGCAAAGCTGGCAAGTGAAAAGGCTGCGGCTTCCGAGGGTGACGTCAAGGCTCAGTTCGAGTTTATGGCTGACACACTTAAGAAAGTTCCTGCCGAGGGCGCTTCAAATATGTATGAGGCTATGCAGACATACATCCTTCTCTGGCAGGTTATGTGCCTTGAGCAGGCTCCGAATCCGTTCGCGTTCTCAGTCGGTAATGCTGACCGCATTTTTGAACCGTACAGAAACGAGCTTAACCGTGACGAGGTTGCTTCACTCTTCAAGCACTTCCTTGTGTTCTTCAACGTAGCTGACAGAAGCTGGGCAATTTCTCAGAACATCATCGTCAGCGGCCGTGATAAGGACGGCAATGACCTCACAAATTTCACAACATACGCAATGCTTGACGCATATTTTGATATGAATCTGCCTCAGCCGATTCTCTCTGTCAAGCTCCATAAGAACACTCCGCAGAAGCTCTATGAGGAGCTCGGACGTTTCTTCTTCTCTCCCGGTGTTCTTACTCCTTCAATGTTCAATGACGATGCTCTTTATGAGGTTCTCGGTGCAAAGGGTGTTGACATCGATGACCTTGCAGATATCTCAATCGCAGGCTGTCAGGAGCCGCTTATTATGGGTAAGGATACAGGCAACACAACAAACAGCTGGCTGAACCTCCCGAAGATTCTTGAAATGACACTTACAGGCGGTGTTTCGACAATTACAGGCGAAAAGCTCTGTGACGTAAAGAAAGCTGACCTTAAAAATATCCGTGAGGAATTCTATAAGAATGTTGAATTCTTTGCCCATGAAATGGCAAAATCAGCAAACGGTGCATCCTGCGCACTTTCAACTCAGCGTGTTCCGTTCATGTCCTGCTTCTTCGGCGGAATGGATAACGGAATTGACGCACGTGACACAGAACGTCAGTGCACAAAGTATAACGGAAGCGGCTGCCTTATCCACGGTACAAGCGTTGTTGCGGACAGCTTTGCCGCTATTGACAAGCTTCTCAGTGAGCGTCCCGAGGATGCGGATAAGCTTGTTGACGCACTTAAGGCAAACTTTGACGGCTATGAAGATCTTCGTGAGTTCCTGCTCTCAGCTGACAAGTTCGGCAATAACATTGAGGCTGTTGATAACGAGGCAGGCGAGGTTGCTTCTAAGGTTGCGGATATCGTTGCAAATGAGAAAAACTATCTCGGCAATGCATTCCGCCCCGACTTCAGCTCACCGTCAACACATCTTCTCTATGGCTACTGGGTTGGCGCAACTCCCGACGGACGTGCTTCACGCGATATGCTCAACTACGGTGTTGACCCGCTTTACGGCAGTGCAGAGAACGGTCTCGGCTTCCGTATGCTTTCAAATATGAAGATGCCGTTTGATAAGTTCAACGGCGGTTACGCTTCACACCTCGGTGTTGACCCGAAATATTTCAAGAGCGAAACTGACGAGGGCAAGGGCGTTGAATTCCGAGATAAGATTGTTGCGCCTCTGTTCTTCAATCCTCTCAAGGAGGGCATTTCTCCGTTCTATCTCTATGTTAACGTAACAACTGCCGACATTCTTCGCAAGGTTCTTGCAAATCCGAAGAAGTACGCTCCGAGCGGAGTTTATATCATGAGAATTCACGGCACATTTGTTAACTTCCTTGACCTTTCACCTGCAATTCAGCAGGATATCATCAAACGTCTTGACCCGAGCTCATCCAATCTCGGCTGCTGAGGTGAATTATGTATTCAATAGGTATTGATATCGGAACTACAAGTATCTGCGGTGTGCTTCTTGATTCCTCCACGGGAGAAATCAGGAAGTCCGTAACCCGCAACAGCGAGTCGTTTATTCCGAGCGACAAAACGTGGGAAAAGATACAGGATGTTTCAATTATAGAAAAGAAAAGCTTTGAAATCCTTGACGCTCTCTTTGACGAGGCTGACGGCAAGGTTGAGTCAATCGGCATTTCCAATCAGATGCACGGCATACTTTACATAAACGCTGACGGCAATTGCGTAAGTCCGCTTTATATCTGGCAGGACGAGCGCGGTAATCAGCCGTACAAGGACGGCAAAAGCTATGCACAGTTTCTTAACAGCTTCGCAGGCTACGGACTTGTAACTGATTTTTATAACCGTGAAAACGGGATTGTTCCACAAAATGCGGACGGATGCTGCACAATAGGCGACTATATGGGCATGAAAATGTGCGGCAACCAAAAGCCTGTTATGCACATTTCAAATGCCGCAAGCTTCGGTTGCTTTGATTTGAACAGCAACAGGTTCACTATTGATAACGGTATGCTTCCCGAGGTTACGGCTGATTTTACCGTTCTCGGAGAGTACCGCGGTGCAAAGGTTATTGCCGCAATCGGTGACAATCAGGCAAGCTTTATGGGCTCGGTCAGCGGTAATGTTCCGCTTGTAAATGTCGGCACAGGCTCGCAGGTTTCATACTTAAGCGACAAGCCTGTTTTCGGTGAGAATATCGAGTCCCGTCCGTATGACGGCAGGAAGTTTCTTGTTGTCGGCTGTTCACTCTGCGGCGGCAGAGCGTTTGCATTGCTTGAGCGTTTCTTCGCTTCGGTTGCCGAGCTTGCAACAGGGGAGAAGTGTGACTCGCTTTATAAGCAGATTGACAAAATGCTTGAAACAAAGCTTTCAACCGATATGACGGCGGACAGCCGTTTCTGCGGCACAAGAGCCAATCCGAACATCCGTGGAGGTTATTTCAATGTTTCCGAGGATAACTTCACGGCAGGGGATATGGCGGTTGCAACGCTCTATGCGATTGCAAATGAGCTTAAAGATATGTATGGCGGCGAAGACTCTGCGGAGATTGTCTGCTCGGGTAACGGAATTCGCAAAAATGCCGCACTTCAAAAGGTAGTATCCGAGGTTTTCTCGGCTGAAATAAAAATTCCGCGTCACATGGAGGAAGCCTCCTACGGTGTTGCGCTTGCTTCATTGACGGCGGTCGGCAGATATGACAGCCTTGACGAGGCACAGAAACTAATAAATTACAGGTGATTATGATGTTTTACGATTTTCCTATTTTCTTTGAAAAAAACAGAGTTTACCGTGTTTACACAGGCGGCAAGCTCTTTGCAGATTTCTTTTCGGATGATTCTGTTGAATCGTTCTATCCCGAGGAGTGGGTTGTTTCCGCAGTTCACGCACTGAACGAGGGAAGCACAGACGAGCACGAGGGCATCTCAAAAATCAAGGGCGAGGAGCTTTATCTTGACGAAGCTCTTGCAAAGTATAAGAAAGAGATTCTCGGTGACAGAGACGGCATAGAGATTCTTACAAAGATTCTCAACAGCTCAATTCGTCTGCCTGTTCAGGCTCATCCCGACAAGCCGTTCTCAAAGAAGTATTTCAACTCGAAGTACGGCAAGGAGGAGAGCTGGGTTATCCTCGGCACAGAGCCGGGCGCAAAGGTTTTTTACGGCTTCAAGGACGGCGTAACAATGGAGCAGTTTGAAAAGGCCATTGACGAGAGTGATAACAGCAAGACGGTTATGGAGGATCTCCTTATCGGCTACGATGTTAAGGTTGGCGATGTAATTTACATCCCTGCAAAAATGGTTCACGCAATCGGCGCAGGCTGTCTGCTTCTTGAGGTGCAGGAGCCGTCTGACTTCACAATCCAGCCCGAGCGTTGGTGTGGTGACAGAAAGCTTTCCGACAACGAGATGTATATCGGACTTACAAAGGAGCAGGCTCTTGAATGTTTTGATGTGAACAAAAAGTTCCCGATTCCGCTTGAACCCGCTGTTATTTCCGAGAGCGGCAACATGAGCTACAAGTCATTTATTGACGACAGAATGACAGAAACATTTACAGTCCGTCAGATTAAGCTTGACGGAGGTAAGTTCCTGCTCGATAAGGGCTGCACAATCTATGTTGTTACCGAGGGTGACGGCAAAATTATCGGTGACGGCTACGAAAAGACTGTTACCAAAGGAGATTACTTCCTTGTTCCCGAGATTATCAAAAATAAGTTTACAATCACAGGCAATATGACTGTTGTTGAGTGCTACAAATAAGGAGAAGCTTATGGACAAAAAATTCTTTCTCATGGGCAATGCCCACCTTGACCCTGTATGGCAATGGCGAGTACCTGAAGGACTTGCGCTTGTAAAATCAACCTTTAAGGCGGCGCTTGACAGAATGGAGGAGTTCCCCGATTACGTGTTCACCTCCGCCTGCGCAGGCTACTACAAGTGGATAAAGGCAAGCGAACCCGAGATGTTCAGAAAGATTCAGAAAAAGGTTGAAGAGGGCAGATGGCAGTATACGGGTGCAATGTGGGTTCAGCCCGATTGCAATATTCCGTCGGGCGAGGCCTTTGCAAGACATCTGCTCTATTCGCAGAAGTTCTTTAAGGAGAATTTCGGCGAGAAGGCAGAAACAAGCTATAACGTTGATTCGTTCGGTCACAACGGTATGCTTCCTCAGCTTTTTGCAAAGTCGGGCATAAAAAATTATGTCTACATGCGCCCGAACCGAGAGGCAGAAAAGCCGAACCTGCCCGAAAACAATGTTCACTGGTGGGAAAGTCCCGACGGAAGCAAGGTGCTTGCGTTCAGAATTCTTGACGGTTACGGCGACAGACTTCACGATGAACGTCTTGCTCGCTATGAGGAGAAGCCTCATTCACAGATGCTCGCTTACGGTGTCGGCAACCACGGCGGCGGACCGTCAATTGAAACCTTAAAGCGTGCCGAGGAGCTTCGACAGGGTGACGGAAAAGATAAGTACATCTATTCAGGTGTTGATAAATATTTCAATTATATCCGTGAGAACGAAAACGAAAACATCCCGACAGTAAGCGAGGATTTACAGCACCACGCAAGCGGATGTTACAGCGCAAATTCAAAGATTAAGGCTCTTAACCGCCGTGCGGAGGAGGAGCTTGTATACGCAGAAAAAACGGATATTCTTGCAAGCGTTCTGACAGGCTCAGAGCCGCAGACCGAACGCGTTGAGAATGCGTGGGAGCGTGTTATGTTTAACCAGTTCCACGATATTCTTGCAGGCTGTTCAATCAAGCCTGCGTACATTGATGCCGAGAATGCGTTCGGCTATGCAAGACAGGTTGCGCTTGAGGTCGGCACCTATGCCGCCGAGAGAATTTCGTGGCGTGTTGACACTACAAAATTCCTTAATGCAAAGCCGTCCGAAATGCGTGATCGCCTCTGGATTCGTGAGGGCGAGGGTTGCCCGATGGTTGTTTTCAATCCTCATTCTTTCCCTGTTGACGGTTATGCAAGTTTCGGCTGTCAGTGGGTTTCGGGTGTTGTTGATTCTGATGATAAAGACGTTGAATTTCAGATTGTCCGTGCACCTTATACCGACGGCAGACACGTCAATATGTGTATGTTCCGTGTTCAGCTTCCCGCATACGGCTACGGCACATACTATATTTACAAGGAAGAGCAGAACTATGTTCCCGAGGTTCGCAGCGAAACCTTTGTTATTGATGAAAAGTTTATCGAAAACTCGGTTGTAAGAATCGAGCTTGACGATAACGGCAATATTAAATCATATTACAACAAGGCTGAGGGCAGGGAATACCTCACAGCTCCGATGAAAGCAATTGTCTGCGAGGATATTGAGAGCGACACATGGGGTCATCTTGTATTTGACTTCAACAAGGATATGGGCGAATTCTCAAAGCCTGAGTTCAAGGTGCTTGACGAGGGTACGCTCAGAGCTTCAATCAAGGTTACAACTCACTATAACGACTCTGACCTTATTCAGTATTACACACTTTACAAGGACAGCCCGAAGCTCGAGGTTAAGTGTAAGGTCAGATTCCGTGAGAAGTATAAGATTCTTAAGCTGACATTCCCGGTAAACGCAGAAAATCCGCAGGCGATTTATTCAATGCCTTACGGATTTATCAGGAAGAAAGCTGACGGACTCGAAGAGCCTGCTCAGAAGTGGATTTCGGTTGACGGTGATAACGGCGGTATGTCACTTATCAATGACGGCAGATACAGCTTCTGCGTAAAGGACAATGAAATGCGTATGATTGCCGCGCGTTCCTGCGCTTATCTTGACCATTTCGGTCAGCGCCACCGTGACGGTGAAATCAATTTCATTGACCAGGACGAGCTTGAGTTCACATATGCGCTTCTTCCGCATGAAAGCGGAGATTACGTTGCAACCGTTAAGGAAGCTGAGCTTCTCAATATGCCGCTTCAGCTCTATATGGAAACACACCACAAGGGCGAGCTTCCGCCTGTTTACGGCGGAATTGAGATTGACTGTGACAATGTTCTTGTTACAGCTGTCAAGGAGTCAGAGGACGGCACAGGCTACATAGTGCGTGCAGTCGAGTGCGCAGGCAAGCCTGTTATGGCTGAATTCAACTTCAAGCTCTTTGACAGAAAATTTGCGTTTGACTTCAAACCGCAGGAGATTAAGACAATCTTCATTCCGAAGGGAAGCGGAAACGTCAAGGGTGTAATGATAACCGAAGATTAAATTAAAACTGCCGTTCCGAGTGGAGCGGCAGTTCGTTTATTCCTCAATAAATTCAACTTCATATCCCTGCTTTTTCAGTTCGTCTGCAACGTAGTGAAGTGCGGCGTTTTTCTCGATTTTCTTCAAAAGCTTTGTCTTGGGATATCTGTCATTTTTATTAAGATAGTACGTCTTTTCAATAGTCAGAAGAATGTTCATCTTATTCTCTTCGTCAGAAAGAAAACTGAACGTAATCAGCTGACTGTTTTGTTTCAGAAAAATAAAATCGTCATTTATTTCAAATTCGCCCTCATCAAGTGTTCTGATATAGTTGCAAACCTGCTTTCTGAGCTTTTTGTCCTGCTCATAGTCATCGTTTTTAAATTCCTTATAAAAATCCCACAGCGACTGCTTCATAACTTCCTCGTCCTCGGAACCTTTTTGTATTGCAGGAACAGAGGTTTTATACGGAGGCTTGCCGCTGAAAAGAATTTTATGCGCGGCGGCAATCGCATAGTTTTTCGGTGGCTTCGGAGTCATTCCCTGCGAGAAAAACTCCCTGCACGCATTAAAATAATATGTGCCGTTTGTGCAGTCGACAACGCACGGCAGGAAACAGTCAAAATCGTGCGAAACGGATTTATCTCTTACTGCTTCTTTAACGTATTCATCAACACGGTCGGCAAGGATTATCACAGTATCAGCCCGGCAGACAGGAGCGTTTCTCTGTTTTTTATCCTTTAAAAATTTCAGAGCATCCCTGCTGTTTGAAACAGATTTTATACACTTCTGTGTCTGAACTATTATTTCGTTAAAATTGTCCTGCGTAAGTGAATCAAGTGAAAAAACAGCTACATTTTTGTTTATTACAGAGTAGTCCTCCATAACTGACTGACTGATTTTTTGCACAAGGCAGACGGGCTGAAGCTTTGTTTTACCTGCCGTTTGCTTCTTGCCGAAAGCCTCACAGCGCATAGTAATTCTCTGCTCAATCTCTGCTCTTGACCTTCCGTTTTTATCCGTGCGGAATTCAAGGGCATCTTTTCTTTTGGCTTTAATAAACTTGA
Organism: Clostridia bacterium; assembly: GCA_024404095.1. GTDB lineage: Bacteria > Bacillota > Clostridia > Oscillospirales > Acutalibacteraceae > CAG-488. The sequence continues at coordinate 18,127 of JAKSQO010000045.1, forward strand.
AAACTGCATCTGTTGTCATAAGAAATACAAAATTTTTGAAAAGGTAGACGAGCGCCAGAATAAATCCGATGAAACACAGAAGCCCGAATATACCTTTATTTGTAATTATGCCTAACGGAATCGGCAGCAAGCAGATAAGCACAGGAAGAATCAGGATAAAATTGCACAATCCCGTCTGCTTCATTTTCGGGTATTTCATTTTCTCACTTCCGATTTAATAATATCTTTGCTGACAGTATAATACTATTTTCGCGTTTTGTAAAGCGGCGGTGACGAAGTCAAAAAAATATGCGACAAAGAATTTCTGTTTTAATTTATGTGAGATTCTTCGTCGCGAGCTCCTCAGAATGACATTATTTTTTTTAAGTCAGGTTGTTGCGAGGGAGTGTAATGACCGTGGCAGTCCGAAAACAACACCCAAGGCTTCTCCTTGAGGAGAAGCTGTCACAAAGTGACTGATGAGGTGTAGCCGTGCAACGGCGTGATTCTCTGAGATTTCCACCTCATCCGACGGCTTCGCCGCCACCTTCCCCTCGAGGGGAAGGCTGATTATTTGTCATTGCGAGGAACGAAGTGACGTGGCAATCTGCTCTTGCAGGAAAATCGCTTTTGGATTGCTTCGCTATGCTCGCAATGACAGACGTTTTTACATTTTTTTAAAAGAGGGCTGTGTGCTGTACTTGAATAACAGCACATCAGCCTTTATTTGGTGCATTCATGCGTGGAAATAAACCCCCGGTTCTACCGGGGGTGGGAAAAA
>JAKSQO010000046.1 GCA_024404095.1 Clostridia bacterium
CCATATCTCACTTTTTTCATAAAATTTCTTCATATCCTTATTACTCCTATGTCATCAAAATTGTGATTTGAACGTTCTAAACGACAAATTCTGATTTGTCTATCTCTAAAAACCAAGTCTTTTACTTTTGCTAACAAGCTTTTCTTGTCATTTATCGTTATGTATTATCAGATTTCTGATATATTTTTACATAGTCAACTTTGAATTCAGTTTTGAAATCGAGCGGAAGAGTAATTTCATCAACGGGAGGAGTACACATACTCACACGAACCGTTTCTTCCACCTGTGAAACGCCCTTGCTGAAGGATGTTCTTCTCGTTTCAACGCCGTTGACATAGAAAATATATTCGCTGTCAGTCCATTCAAGTCCGTATGTATTATACTCCTCATGAATGTTCTTTCCCTTGAATTTACCTAGATTCCGGGAATCAATATTTTCAACATCATCATCGCCGCCGTTGCAATGCACGGTCTGCGTAACGGCATTTTTGAGGAACGGACTGCTCTGATAGGAAGATATGGATTCAACGATATCAAGCTCCGCACCGCCTATACCGCCGTTGGAAATTTCGTGTTCATAAGGATGATCGGCCTGAATCCAGAAGGCGCTCCAGAAATCGGGGCCCGAATTACAGATACATTTTATTTCAAAATATCCGCATTTGTATTTTTCTTTGAGCTGAATGTCTGCGGCATACCATCCGGGGCCGAATTTGCCGTTTTCAAGGTATTCGGCAGAAAGAGTCAGCGCGCCGTCTTTGACTTCGACCTGCGAATCGGCTAAATATCCGGGGCCGTATACACCCTCACGCCAATGTTCCCATTTTGTGTAATCAAGTGAATCGCCGTTAAATTCATCTTCAAACACAAGATTGTATCCCGTAAGGTCAAGCTCGTCTCCTCTCGGAGTCACCGGCGCATCAAATATGACGCTTCCGAACATTTCAAGTATTACCATGAACCCTGCAAAAATCTTTTTCAAAGAAAAGTCATTAAAAAAGCTGCCGAAAAAGTCGCCGACCGCATAAACAGCCGCCTTCTGTCTGTAAGCGAGTTTTAATAAATCCATTAATTGTTCAGGCATTTTGTTATCCCCCCGTGAATTCTGATTTTGTGAGATAATTATACCATAAATGCAGAAAATTACAACCGCTTACGGAGCAAAAAGACAAGGGGAGCTTTGTTATCCCTTTGACCGCAAATACTTGAGTCAGGTAGTCTCTTGCGTTTAAGTTGTTTGCAAGTGCGGTTTGAATAACGGAATAAGCAACGGCGCTGGCTTCGGCTCCTTTCGGACTTGCGGAAAACAGCCAATTCTTTCTGCCGATGACGAACGGCTTTACCGCTCTCTCGGCGGTGTTGTTGTCAACGGGAATGCTTGGATCCTCTAAAAATGCGTACAGATATTTCTTTTCGTTGAGTATATACTGCACCGCTGCCGCTAATTTAGTTTTACCTGAGGGCAAGGATATCTTCATTTGCTCTGTTGTGATTTCGATTTTGCCGGAGGAACGGGCTGGCTCCTGAAGACTAACCGGTACAATCTCGTTTTCAAGCACACATTCACGAACCCTGCGTAAGCGATTGTAATATGTGCCCGGTGCAATACCTTCCTGCGCACACCACTGTCGACACTTAATCCGGAACCGACGCAAGCAGCCACCTGCCGTTTCCATTCTTCCAATCGTACCTCACGTTTTACAGTTACAATACTTTGCGTCATTTTGCTCATGCCTCTCCGTCCTTTCTTATGCTTTCGCTTACTCTCACGAGTAAACAAAACTGTTCCGATTACTCGCAAGAGCTTCCGGAAGTGTTTCTTTTACTTCCATTTACTCCCGAGAGTTCTCGGAACAGTTTAACATTTTGGGGTTCGAAGGTTAAAGACGGGGGTTTATTTGGGGGTTACCAAAAAAGTACACTTACTATATCAGCTTTAATTGAAATCTACAAGATTATAAAACAAAACTGACTTTATGATTTTGCAGCAAAAAGAAAAGAAAACTACGCTGATTGAATACAGAATTCAACCTACGTAGTCGTCTAAACCTTTATATGTCGAGCTCTTCAAGTGTATCTCGTAGATTTTCAAGTGTTACAGGCCTGTGGATAAACCCATCTGCTCCGTTTTCAATCGACCATTTTTCAAACTGTTCTTCATCGCCCGTACATATTACAATCGGTTTTTTCTGCCAGTCAACATACTTCCAGACCGCCGAACCCTCGGGAGTATCAAACTCCTCTGTTGTGCCCCACCAGTTGCCAAAGTAAAGGTCAATTTCATTTCTATGCTCACCGCACCATTCTTCCGCCTCGTTGCCATCGGTGAAGCCCTTGACAAGAGCATTCGGCAAGAGTGAGTGAATACAATTTTTCAGTGCAGTCATATTTTCATCTGTGTTTTCAACTATTACAACTCTCATAAAATAAGTCCAATCTCATTTAATAATTTTATTATAACAAACGTAATTGGAAAGAAGTTGGAATAATCCGTGAAAAAATCCACCCGATATCAAAAATATCGAATGGATTAAATTACTGTCAAAGCAACTCTGCAAATGTACTTTCCGAGAAGCTGTACTGTGACATATATTCGGTTGGTTTTGCGAAAATCTTACCGTCCTTATAGTCGAAGTAATCGCATTCGACCGTTTCACGGTTAATTGCAAGACCTCCGCGGGTTACTGTCAGGCAGTCTGACAGTCCTAATTCAGTAAAAGTTTTAATCAGATCCCCCCTGAGCTTTTGATAATAATAAATATTATCCGCATCCTCAAACAACACTCCGATTATTTCTGGAGTAGCACAAAGTGCTCCGTTTCTGTCAACAAGATATGCAAGCAATTCCTTGGTCAGGGAAAGCTTGAACTTTATCGGCTTGCCGTCACAGTATGCCTCAAAATTTCCGAAGCATCTGAACTCAAGTCGTTTTGATTCTTCAATCGGATAGCGAAGATTTTTCATTGCCTCCCGGACATCATCCGCATTGATTGGTTTCAAAAGATATCCACTGCTGTAAAGCTTCAACGCCTCAAGCGCATATTCCTCGTATCCTGTCGAAAATATTATATTAATTTTCGGATAAAGCTCCTTAAGACGCTTTGCGATCTTAATACCATCAATCACCTGCATGTTGATATCAAGAAAAGCGATGTCGATTTTTGTCTGCTCGGCAAAGCTAAGTGCTTCCCTTGGTTTAAGAAACGAGCTGATATTTGCATTTTGTACAGCTTCGCTCACAGCAACCTCAAGCATTTTCAGAGTAAGAGGTTCGTCATCAACTAATAGTATGTTCATCGTTATCCTCCAGTATGATTGTAACGGTTGTTCCGTTTTCTGCCGAGCTTTCAACTTTCAGTTCACCGTTACACATAAGTTCAACACGAATCTTTGTATTTTCAATACCGATGTGCGTCTTTCCGTCGTTCGCAACCTCATCCATTTCAAATCCCGTTCCGTCATCGTGAACGGCAAGATACACCTTTTTGTCCTGTTTGTATGTTTTTATTGTAACCGTTCCGCCATCCTCACGGCTGCGCACACCGTATTTCACGGCATTCTCTACAATCGGCTGAAGTGTCAGCGACGGCAGCACAAAATCATCGTATCGTATATCATATTCAACATTCAGCATATCTGCATAACGCAATTTTTCAATACTCAGATAATTCTTCGTATGTTCAAGCTCCTTTTCAAAAGGGACACAATTGTTACTGTTGAGACTGTTCATATTATGGCGCAGATAATCAGAAAAATCCTTAATCGTTTTCTGCGCAAGCTTTGGTTCATCGCCGCAAAGCATATAAATTGTTGACAGTGTGTTATAAAGAAAATGCGGCTGAATCTGCGAAATCATCACTTGCGACTTACGTTCCGCAAGCTCGGCTTTCTTTTGCATAAGGTCAACCTTATTCTGAACGTAAACCTTTAACGTAACGGTATAGATGCTCAGCAAAACGCCTAAAGTCAGGCAGCTGTCAACCGTAATATCAGATTGTTCTCTCAGCGGTAAATCAATTATCAGGAATATAAGAGCGTATATGTCATAGCTGAGAAGAGCAATCTTTGTCGATTTTGTCTGCTTTGAGCTAATAATAAAAACAGTGGAAATTGTAAACATAATAAAGGCATAAGCATCGCCTATATAGCTTGTCGGAGGATATATAACATAGCCGTCTGAATCAACGTAGAAAATCAGATCAAAAAACGGAGAAGCAAACATTATAACCACGAATACAGCAAAAAACAACCACATAAAATTGCGCATTGTTTTCTTCTGCCTGTCATCTAATGAATAAAACTGAATATAACAAAGGCTGTATAAAAGCGTAATAACATTTGCAAAAAAGTAACCAAGAGTCACTACAACAGTTTGCATAATCTTATAATTCGGGTCATGCGGTATAGTGTAATGAACGGTATATGTAAATGCATATATAAACAGTGTTACAATAACCCCTAAATAATACTTTTGCGGGCTTTTGCCGTTCGGAATTGCAGAAAGATAATGCATTGCCAGAATACGGGTCATGCACATAACAATAAAAGTGATAACATAGTTTACAAGAGCCTCAGGCTTGTGAGCAATGTCAAACTTTATGAACATAATACACTGGACTAAAATTACAATATTCATAAGCGCCGTAGTGATTATCTTATACAGCTCATTTTGATTTTTAAGATGTTTAAGCATAATTCACCGCCTTGATTGTTATAGTAAAATACTATCATAATTTATTATTATTGTAAATAATATCTTGATTTTTTGCATAAAGAACGTAGAAAGAGAAATGCCCGGCATTGGTCTGATTTGACCGCTGTCGGGCTTAAACGTGTCCACAAGGATTATTCAGGGTTAGTTTGAAAATCGGGAATTTTATTTTATGATGTTGTTTTCAGCTGTTTTTTTCGATTTCTTAGCATAAGGAATACCGATTATACATACATACGTTAACGACGGAATTATATATCCCACCCAGAAATATTCTGACTGAACCAGAATATTAAATACAGCGTGATATGTAGCAGCAAAGCCTAACAAGGCTGTTGTGCCGCATATAAACAGTTTTCTTTTTTTATGAACAAAAAATATGCCCATACCAACCATCATTGTGCATACGCTGTGCATTAAGCCTGCACACAAGCCTCTGGTTAACGCGAAGCCGAAGCTGAGCGAGTCTAAATTTCTGATAACATAAACCATGTTTTCCAGCATTGCAAAACCAACGCCTAATACAAACGCAAGCATCATTAATGTTCTGCGGTCAGGCTTGTAAACAAATGCATAATACAATATCGGTAACGCCTTAAAAAATTCTTCAACAACAGGAGTATAAGTTGTGGTGGCAAGAGTAAAATCGTTATGGAGATGACTTACTATTATTCCGTTTAATTCAGAGCAAAACAGACATACATAAATACCGACAAGCAAATATCCGACAAGAAGTCTTGGCTTTTTATCCAATATAAAGAGCATTAAGCACATCGGAAATATCATACATATGAATATAAAATAGCTAATAAATTCCATATCTGCCTATCCTCCTTAAAATATTTTTTTCCTTTTGTCAATTCCGTATTTGCAAGTCGGAACCATTAATAAATCAACAAGAATACACAAAACCGTTGCGATATTATAGAATGTATATCCCTCAAAAAATGATGTTATATTCAAAAATACCGTGAATAACAGGAACAGTACAGCCACCACGTTATACGGTCTCATTGATTTAACAAATCCAATTGAAAAATCAGGGAAAATGGCATGCTTGAGGTTAAAATACGAAGCGAATATCGCAGGAATGTTGGTAACCGCTAAGAATATTTTATCCGCAATACTTGCCTTGCCCAATACAGCAAACAGCGATAATTCCAGTATAATAACCGCAGGAGCAAGAAGTGAAATCAATCTGTACTTGCGTTCTTCCTTACGGTGCTCATCAATTACATTATCCATGGAGCCGTAATTAGCCGATAAAATAAACATAAACGAGGCAAACATACTTAATCCGCTGATTTTAAATCCAACAGGATAAATGCCAAGCAATGAATATAAAAGGCTCGAATCAATCGCCGAAAACGCACAACTTAACATAGCACATATTACCATCTGAAAATACATAGGTGCCTTATCGGTAACGCAAACAAATAATCCGTAACCGGCAGTGCCTATCAGTACTATGACTAAAATAATCTGTAAAATACCCATATCTAAAACCCTTTACTCTTAAATTTTAGAAATCAAAATAAACAAAAATGCGTCTATAAGGAGATTACAAAACTATAATCTCCTTATAGATTTAATGTGAAATCAATTTCAGCTTAGAAATCTCCGCCTTCGCCGTCGTATCCTTCCTCGTCATCATCCCATGATCCGTCGCCATAGACCTTTACCAGTCTGAGCTTAGAATAGTCAATATCAAACAATTCGTCTTTACCGTTACGGCCATCGTTTTCGCTGACACCATCTTCTCCAAAATAAACAGCTCCTGCTCCGCCAATTACACCGTCGCCTGAGATTTCCGGGTCTCCGTCATCAATATACGGGTGAAGATTGGATTGATCAATTTGCTTTGCATCATTGCTTCTGGAGAATATGATATAGCATCTCGAATCATGTGCCACATAATCGCTGTCAATCAATATACTTCTGCCTTGATTGATGTCCTGCTTTTCACCTGTTCTCACATTGCAAACGTAATGAACATCCTTATTTCCCGAATATGCCGAACCCACATTATGCACGGCGATATTCGTAATAGGTGCTCTTTCCGGACCCTTGTAATCAAATACTCCTACGTTTTTTCCGTTTACTTTGTCGAAGCTTCGATAACCCTCATCATGCGTTGTATAATATAAATATACCTGACCGGCATATCTGTGCGAATTCAGATCGGTATTATAGAAAACATGATCTGCCAGATTATATTTCACGGGCATTTTTGCGGATATAGTCCTCTTAAAAAGATTTAGTGTCTCTATCTGATAGTATTCAAAGTCATCACCGTTGGTTTTAGGCTCACCGTAAGTGGCAACAATATTTCTGATTGCCTTACTCTCATACGCCGTTCTTCGGTAAGCAAGCACCTTATACTTATAATAGCCAAACCCTTTAGCATCATCATATTTGGTAGAATTCATATTGAGAGACTCTCTCTGGTAATCAGATAAAAGATTGCTGACATAGAACGAGTCCATTGGTTCTTCCCATCCGAATTGCTGTCCGGGATTCAGATTATTTGTAATCACATAAGGATAACCGGCCGCGATAGCATTATGAACTGCATCTGCAAGACTTATTCCTTCAAAAACAGCGATTTTAGAAATATAGGCAGGCATTTTACCGTCAATCAACTGCAGAGTGTGCATAAAAGCACCTCTTGACATATCTAATCCATTGATAGCATCTGCAACAGTGGTACATCCCGCTATATACGGAGATTGGTCTACCACGATATCGGAAACAGGAGAGCCCTCAGAGGAACCTTTGCAATAGTAGATATAATAATCATAACCTGAAAGCGCCCAGTCTTCAGTATATCCGTCGCCCTTGATCGATCCGGATTCAAACATACCTTCAGCAAGATGATACTCGGTGCCGTTGATGTTTTTGGTAGTAAGCGGAGTACGTTTATTTGATGAACTGACTGTTGTGCAATAAGCTGACGGTATAAGTACGATACCCGACACGGCAGCTTCCATATCATCCGTTCTGCTTACACCGATATATGCTGCGTGATCACCGTTTTCCTCATCTCTTCCTCCGTTTTTATTACATAAATTAAACGGAAGAACATCTACACCTTTACCTGCTCCGGCAGAGGTTTTTGCATAATCAAGTCCTAAGCCGTTTTCATTAGTGTCGCTGTATCCTACATAGATTTTTTCAATAAACTTTCCCTTTTCATTTGGTTTGCCCTTAAGGAACATATACAGGTCATTCTGACTGTATTCGGAAGCTATGTTCACGGGCTTATCGCCTGTATATTCACCTATGTTTCTGACAGAAATCATTCCGTCGGGAACAGTCGAACTGTTCGAAAATTTAATATCAGTTTCTTTAATGGGTTTACCGTTGCTAACATAGCCCGATACATATAAGCTTCTGTCAGCTAATTTTTGTATGTTATGATCTTCGAAGGTTGATTTTTCGTAGTCTGTGAATACACGATAAGGACGGGAAATCAATCCATGTTCCTTGGAATAGTATCTGGTAAGCTTATCTGTTACATACGTACCGTAACTTACAGGCTCCTCATGAACCTCTGCCATATTATATTCATGTTCGCAGGCAGAATATACTGCACCGTTACTGCTAACGGAAGTTAAGCATCCGTTAGCCTTATCACCCATTTTGTAAAATTTCACATCATAAGCAGCACGATAAGGATTATATGTAGTAGAATAGGCAAGAACAGTTTTAGCGAAAATCGGGTTAACCTCATAGGTAGATGCTGATCTCAAGTAATCAATGGTCGAATAATAATGCTCACCGACGGCTTCTACATATTTGCTTTCGTCTATTATCGTTACATTGAGTTCTTTTGCCAGTCTATTTAATCTGCTGTCAACTGCAGCATTGTTTAATGATGAAAAATCAGTACTGCCAACATAACTCATCATTTTGTCAGATGCAGTTAAATAAACAAAGCCCGATATATATTTTACGGAATTGGAGCTTGTATATGTGGTTTCCGGCTTAAAGTACAGATATCTGGAATTTTCCTCAGTCCATTCATGTACCGTGTTATATGGCTTAGAGCATGCGTCATTATTAAGGAACTCATATTTTCCGTCATTTCTTGCCGAGGAAGCAAGGTTGAATGCATCTCCGCCCGAAAAAGCATTTACAGGCTCGAAGCCTTCGGGAATGTTATTATGGGATTTGAATATCCTGAGGTTCTCTTTTCTGATGGGTGTTCCCACATTTTCATCAGAGCTGAAGAATAATCCTGCACAATTCGATATTGCTCCCGCATTACCGTAACTTACTTCACCATGGGTATATTGTTTTGCAAGACTGGCAGGGCCGACACGAATATCCTTAACAGCCTCTTTTAAACTTTTAGAGGTTTTATAACCTAAATAGTTTGCCGTTGTTCCGTCTTCCGGTGTTAAGTTAATTTCAATCAGTGTAAAATCCGAGTTATATGCATCAGCCTTTGCGGCTTCAACTGTATAGTTATTTCCCGTGAAGATACGAAGGTCACTGATGTATTCTACATCCCCGGTGCTTGTTTCTGTTGCCTGATATGCTGTACCGGTATGAGCAAATACAAATATTTCGGAGTTTGTGGTTTCGTTGTGTGTACCTCTGTTGGTATTGCCGACTATGCTTTCTTCAAAGAAATGCAGCGGCTTGTATCCATTCGGAGTAGAGGTATCTGTTACCTGAACCTTGAAAACCTCTGAATTATCAGTCGGTACAGTGATAGGATCGCCCGCGGTTGCCGATTTCGTATAATAGGGAGCGCTCCAGTACTTACAGTTTCCTGCATTCAAATCTGCCGGATTACCGTCCTGATTTTTGCATACCTCATATTTAACGGTATACTGCCCTATAATATCATACATAAGAAGAGGTATTTGTTCATGGTCGGGATTTTCATAGGCAGCTTCATCCCTGCTTTTCAAAATCGCAAGAACAATACTGATGACAATTGTTGCGACAACTATAACAACTGAAACGATATTGAAAACGGTTGACACAATTGACGCCACAGCAACACCTGTTGAAACGCCTGTTGTTGCACCGGCAGCAATTGTTCCTGCTGCGATTGCGGAAGCCAGCGATTTTGCAGCAAGATATTTTGCTATTTTGACTCCTACGGAGATACCTATTGCAACTACAGCGGTGGCTGCAGATGCAGCATCCAATGCTTTCAGCGTGGTATTGAGCGTATCATATTTTTGAGTGGTTCGGTCCCTCAGGGTCTTAAGTCCTGCGGCGGCATTTTTTCTTCTTTGCTGGCTCGTAACGCCGACCTTGCTTTCATATAAGCTCTTGTCAACATCGTACCAGATGGAAAGTCTATGCCCGTCGTTTGCTTCAATTAACTCTTTGCCTGTTTCATCGATTTTAGCGATTGCTTCAGATACCGATTCGTTCGAATGCTCTAAATCCATCGCAATAGCATTGTTTAAGCCGTCCATATGAATGGCTGCAAACTGTCCCGGACTAAGCACATAGATAAGCGGGAAAATATCTCTGTAATAGGCATACGCCTTGTCGGGATCTGTTAAATCGACCTTTCTTTCACCTAAGTCGATCAGATAGTCGGCAACTGTTTCGTCTTCAAACGGAATTTCCTTCAGCTTTTCATACAGCGTATAGGATATAAGATCACCGTCATTAACGTCTGCCGCAATAAGGTCTGAGTTCTTAAGGCTTTCTTCTGTCGGAGTTTTGACCTGTTTTTCGCCCTCCTCAACAGTTAAGCCTTTTTGCTGATTACCAAGGCCTTCATGTTCGATTTTTGATATTTCAGACTCTTTTGCATCTTTAAGATCCGTCAGGTCTTTGCTTAACTTAATCTCGCCGTCGTTTTCCGCCCTTCTGCGTTCCATTGCATTATAAGACTGAGCAAAGCCCTGCAAAGCGGGAATAAGCTGTCTGGCACTTTGAATAAATCCGTCCCTGTCCGATGCATATTCGGGCTGCATGCCTTTACCGATTAAGGATAACTCTTTTACCCAACTGTAATTGGTATCACAGGTCGTACCGACAGCAATCTGACCGTAAATAAAGTTAATTAAATTAGAATTGCAAAGCGCAAGAATATTAGTAATCTCAGCTTTCTTGGTGTTATCACTGATGTCACTGTCTGTAAGCCAATCGCCGAATCCGGTGAGTTGTGTCTGTGTATCATCCTTTTCCATAACGACATAGTTTAACGCCTTTAAGGCAGCCTTTGCAGTTTTGTTGCCGTATTCATAATTCCTTCTGATTTCTTTTCCGGCAGCAACCATTTCATCAGATATATCGCTGAATGTTGTGGCATTGCTGGCGATATAATCACGGTAATCCATCAGCTCATAGCCGCCGTTTTCTTCCATATAGGCGATATCAGTGATAGCGTCATATTTATTGCCGGTCGTTTTATAACCCATAAACACAACGCCGCCTCTTCCGCCTTCATTCAGGTTCTTATCTACAACCCTGTAACCGTTACTCGTAAGCCAGCTCTTAGCTTCTGCTTCAGTATTTTTCTGGCAATACTTAATTTCGCTAACATATTCCGTTTGGGTTTGTGTCTCAGCATAAACTTTGAATAAAGGTATAAAGGCAAGAGCTACAACAAGCAGAATTGAAATACATGCTTTCACATAATGCGGTTTTCTTGTGATTTCTTCTTCATAAGACGATTCAAACATTTATCTCACCCTTTCGAAACCAATCTTTTTTCTTGAGAAATGCAGCAAACGCTCCGATCATCAAGCCCAAAGCAAATAAGATAATGATATAAATAATTCTGACATTTCCAGAAATAATAATCGAACCTGTTGTATTTATTTTATAGTAATCCTCAGTACGTTCACCTTTCTCTAAAACGGCTCGGTTATAGCCCATTGCTTTCATTGTATCCTTATCAAGATGAACATATGAAACGGATTTATTGTTTATTTTGCTGGCAATTTCAAGACCTTCGCTCGGAATGTCAATATTTGATTTCGGATGAAGTCCGAGATATGAGCCTTCATCCAGAGTGAGAATGGACACTGTACGAAGCGTATGAGTTTCTCCGCTGCAGCTATCGCCGCTTGTGATTACATCTACTGATACATTACCGTCATAATTCCGTTCGTCCTGTATTACACCGATGTTATTCTGTACTTTGACTTTACCGTAAAAACTGGCAGTCGCTTCGCTTCTGACAAAAACGCCGCCGCTGTCTTGATTTTCAGATACATTATTGTAGATTTCCGTTCCGTTGCCGATATAAAGGTGTCCTTTAAGTGCATAAATTCCGCCGCCCTCATAGCCGGAGGTATTACTGCAAATCTGAGAACCCTCAATAATAGTTTTACCGCTGTTATCGCTGTCGGCGTCATTATATATGCCGCCGCCTTTGTCGTCATCAGCATGATTTCCGCTGACAACGGCACCCTTAAGCATACAATCGCCTTTATTGTATATGCCGCCGCCTCTTTTTGCTTTGCAATAATCAACATGGGAGTCCTTGGTCATGATAAGATTTGAACCGGATTCGACAAATACTCCGCCGCCCTCATCAGCATAGCAGGAATCTATATCAACCATTTCGCCGATTACAGCGGTACCGTTATTCGTGACATAAATGCCGCCGCCTTTGCCGGCTCTGCCGTGTTCAACAAAACAAAATGTACCCTTCACAGAGCTTATGAGGTTCAGATTACCGCCATCAACTTTGAATATTCTTTTATTACCGCTCATGGTTGCAGGATCGGATTTTGGAAATCTGTCGAAGTGACATCCGTTCAAATCAATCGTTATATTACAGCCCTCGGGTACAACTATCTCACCGTTTTCTCCGAAAGCACCATTTGGATCGTTATAGTTATGATCGCCGAAGCCCTTGCTCTCATCATCGGCATTTACACTTTTATAGAGCTTCACATAAAATCCGTTTTTAGCTCTTTTTTCATCGGCAAATACTATTCTTATAGCGTTCTTCCAAAGATCCTCAAAATTATCCGCATAATAAAGAGGAGCATCACCGTTGTAATATCCATCCATAGTAAAGATTTCACCAACAGCTGAACTGCTAACCGGTTTTCTTTCTGTCGAAGTTTCAGTTTCTTCAGGCGTTTTATCATTAACAATTACTTCGTCAGAAAAATGCCATTCTCCGGGATCAGTTGGAAGATCATAATCAAATATTGTTGGTCCCCATGGATTAGCTGCATAAGCACTGAGCATTACGGTTGGCATGGCAAAGCAAACACAAAGAAGTAATGTAATTATTTTTTTAATCGTTTTCATTTTGTATTCTTCACCTTGCCTTTTATAAATATTTCTTTATTTTCTTAATGTCAAATTTTTCAACAAGAAAATATCCGAGTGCTAATGCTATGATAAATCCGCCAATCATCAATGCATAATCCGTATAACCGAATATTGACGCTACATCTTTTGATTGCGTTTCATCTTCGAGTCCGACTTCCATGTCAGGATTCTCTTCCATCTCTTTAATCTTTTCATCTGTTAATGCATTAGGATCCGTTGCCTCTATTATGGCAGCCCCTCCCTCAACATCTAATTTTACATTTTCTATAAATTCAGGTGTTATATTATTATCATTGGGATCCTTAATAAGCATTAAATCATATTCTTTTACTTTCTCTTCCAATGAATATTTTTTGAGCTTAATAGTCAGAAGCTCGTTGTTGTTCTTTTTTAAGTCGAGATAACCGCTGTCATCAAGAAGCAAACTGAGAGAATCAGAGTTTTTGCTCTTATATAATATGTCAACCCAGTCTTTATATCTCTTGCCTTTGATAATATTGTCTTCGCCGTTCTCCTTCGGGAAGTAAAACATTCCGAACATCGGTGAGCCTTCGCACTCCGAAGTGCTGGCATAAAGGCTATACTTATTGTCTAAAGTCACATCATCTACTTTATAATATTCACCGTTTAATGTTGCCACCTTTTTTTCGGTGCTTTCATAAAGTATGATATTTCTGACAGCTTCTTTTATATTATTCGTATTGGAATAACCAACATAAATACCGTCGCTAAGCATTGTATATCTGGTGCAGTAATAACCTGCAAGTGTTTTAAGCGCTTTACTCTCTTCTGCCTTTACAATATGTATATTTGTAACATACTGCTTCACCATCGGAGAAGTGACCATGCCGATGTACATTTCCCCTGTTCCTACACCTGCTTCGAAATCGGCAGGATCTTTATTCGTGGTAAGAACAGTTCTTGAGCCGTCACCGAAAATCGCTTTACCCAAAAACTCCGGATTACCCGAACCGGATATATGAATCGAGGCGGACAAATCAACAATCGGGTCGCCTGCCGCCTTATCCTTCGTCTGATACAAATAGAGTGTGCTGCCGTTGACACCTTTATTTATGCTTAAATCAGAAACTAAACTGTATGCTCTGTCATTAAATTTTATGCTTGAGTCCTTAGATGAGGATACGACAAGATCTCTGATTGCACTATCCGCATCAGCGGTATATTTGCAGCCGAGAAGCAATTTATCGTCTTGATTTGCACCGTTACAATCAAGATTTAGGCCATATAAAAAAACATTATATCCGGCATCTTCAAGCTTGGTTTTTGCGTCTTTACCGGCTTCTAATTTAATTTCGCTTATGTATTTCGCACCGGCAGCAAATGACTGTATGCCGAAAGCAAGCATAATCATACATGCAACCAAAATACATACTAATAAAATAGATGCTTTTTTCATATCGTTCTCCCCATTGAATTATTTATATATCAAGCATAAAAAAGAATTGTTTAACTATTTTGACTTACTTGCCAACGACAGCTTTCCGTAACTATGTACGCCGACAGCCGCCGTTGGCTTTGCCTTTCAGGTTTTTATGCGTCCTGCAAATTATTGTTTGCCTCGACACTTACGTTGTTTTCTTTCTTTTTGCGTCCTGTAACGAAATATGTCACACCTGCACCCAAAAATGCACTTACTAATGCAACAATGGCATAATAGCCTGTTGAAAATGCACTGGCGGTATTTTTATTTACATCTGTTGTATCTGCCTTAAAGTAAACATAGCAGGGTTTTGCTGTTGTGCTTCCGCAGAAATTGCTGAGATTTGCACTTCCCTGGCATCCGAAATCCTTCATGCTGACAAAGCTCTTATCTGCTTCTTCCGCTTTAGCTGCTTTCTTCACAGCAGCAGAGGTTAAATCTCCGATAGCGATATCACCTGCCAACAGCGGATTGCCTGCGTTTTCATCCTTCGTTACATATATACTGTACCATTGCTCAACAGAATTATCGTTGATATTAGCGGGTTCGTCCTTTTCATTGTAAACTACTTCATACGTTACGAACTTATTGATTTCTATATCATCTTTACCAATCCTTGTCTTTGCCACATGGTTAACGATGATTACAGGTATTTTTCTGTGAGTAACCGGCTTAGTTTTCCAGTCTTGTACCATAGCAATAATTGACAATGTAATCAATGCGACAGAAGCAATAATAAGTGTAATACCAACGGCTCTAAATGCAACCATCTGATTGGGAGTATAGCCAATGACTTTTCTCGTTACTACAGGTTCTGCTCCACCTAATAATAATCCGTTATACCCCTTATTTTCTAGCGTAATCGTCTTTACCCACCAACCTCTGGAAGCTTTAGCAAGTAAAACCGATCCGATGGGTGTAAAAGCAACTCCGGTAGCAAGCACCAGTATATGACCGGCTTTAGCCAAAACATTGTCCGTTTTCGTATGACTTTGCATCCAGGTTTGGTCATTATTCGCAGCAGACTTAATCTGAGCATCATCGGTTAAAACAATTAAACCTTGTTCGGCAAGCTCCTGATTAAACATAGCACGGTTTACGCCGGCATAGACAGACATTTTATTTGCTTTAACCAATATGTCTGCTTTAATCTCAGCATCATCTCTTTCCGCTTCGGTAAGTGATTCTAATTCAGTATCGGTATCACCTATATTATCGGCAATTGCTTTGAGCATATCTGCGGTTTCACCGATACGCTTTTCCATATTGTCTTTCCATTCCTCTTCGGTTCGGCCGGCGTATGTAATAATATCCTCTAATCCCACATAATAGATAAGTCGTGCCTGACCGTCTGTCAGTGCATTGGCGAAGGGAAGAAAATCGTATGTCTGCAAATTATCCTGCGAGAAAAACTCTGCAAATGATATCCATGTTCCCTTTTTATTATAGGTATACACGGATAACATATCATACATATCTTTCGCTTTGCTATCCTTCATCAGTTCTAACTGTCCGTCATATGTATCTGTAGTTTCATCGTAATTTGTGCCTTCTTCAATTTCTTTCTGCACAGCTTTATTTTCAGCTTCCAAATACTCTTCAACAGTCATTTTTTTGCCTTCTGCCTTAGCTTCAAGATTATCATAATCAACCATTGTTTCTTTAATGAATACGGAAACACTTAAGAGCATATTGGCAATATCTGCTCTCTTACTGTCAAATCCGCTGGGATCAAAAGTTAAGCTTTGTGCTCTGAAAAACAATGTTGGTGCCATACTTGGCGTGAAATCCTCTCTGTTTGACAATGCTTCAAGTTCTTCCTCGCCGGGCATTACTTCACTGCAGCCTATAACAAGTGCTTCCTCAATCAAAGCGACCATCTTGGAGTTACCTTCCAGCAAAATCTTGGAAATAGTTGCTTTATCATAGGTATCCTTAACTAAAACATCGCCGACAGTCACAAATTTATTTGCTGCAATATCGCAGGAATCGTCTTCTACATAGAAGTCAAGGAGCTGCTTAGCATATACGGCAGGTATCTTGCCAGCTTTATAGTTAGCCTTGAACTCATTAACGATAATCTCCCATTCAGCTACCATCTGAGCCACGTTCGCAGCTTGCTTTTCCAGTGCCTTCTTAAAATCATAATCTGAATAGTTTCCGTTTTCATTCATAAGGCGAATGTCGGTTATAGCATTGAGGCGATTCTTGGTAGTCTTATAAATAAGTACCTTCTTGTCACTACCTACTGTGTTTATTTCTCCGTCTGTTACATGCCAGCCTTTGCTTGTATATTCATCCTTATTAAAATTAGCAGCATTTACAAGCTTAATTTCGCTGATGTACTCTGCGCTGGCTGCAAAAGCCGTACTTACTGTGCCGGTAATGATAATTGATACAACCAACACTACCGAAATGATTCTGGTTATCAGTTTGATTTTCATGTTTTGTGATTCCTCCTAAAATATTATGGTTTTTGGTTTTGCTGATATTTTTAACATTTTAATTCCCAGTCTGGTATTTCCCCTCCTGTTACAGAAAGATTTTTGTTTCTTTTTTGTAATCACATTTCTTTATACGATCAAAGTCAAAAAAAGGCTACAACTTTTTTAATTATTTATTGTTTTTCTGTCTTGCGTGATTTCAGAATAACATACAGAAGCATAAGTGCAACGATCAAACACAGTACAGAAAGCCATTGGGCGTTGGAAAAAGACCATACAAGATAATCTTTTTCTTTGAAAAATTCAAGAATAAACCTTATGATTGCGTATGTACCCATATATATCGGATATAAAATACCCCTGATTTTAATTTTTCTTTCCAAAACACATAATGCTATAACGATTAAAACATTCAGAATACACTCTGAAAGCTGTATTGAAATAAAAGAAAATATACCTTTGTTCAGATAGTGCGTTGATATGCCGCAGCATCCCGCGAAGTGGCAGCCGATCTTAACAAACGCTAAAGAAATCGGAACAAATACAGATATAAAATCCATACATCTGAAATATGACTCTTTCGATATCACAGAAACAAAGAACATTGCAATCGGCATCAGAAGCACCAGACCGTAAAAAGACAAGCCTGTAATTTTCAACGCAAATACTCCTGTTTCGAGAATAAACAATAATCTTGAAAAAATATATCCGGATACAGCACAAATGCCTGTAAATCCAAGTGCCTTTTTTAATGAATATTCAAATTTTTTTCTTCTGAAAACACTGATAGTCAAACATGCTGCAGCACCTGCCAAAAGCATTAAAACGTAAAAATGTCTCGAAATAAAACTCACAAAACCTCTCCTCTGTATATCGCCTTTAAACTTTCAAGGCCGTTATAGCATACTTCTCCACTTTATTAGCTTTATGTTTATACTATTATATCAAACGAAATTGGAAAGAAGTTGGAATAATCAAGACAAAAACAGGTATTTTAAAAA
>JAKSQO010000047.1 GCA_024404095.1 Clostridia bacterium
TCAAGAAGGTTGACCAGGCTTGCGCAAAGAATCTTATTCATAAGAACAACGCTGCCAGAAAGAAGTCAGCTCTTGCAAAGCTTCTTGCAGACTAATTCGGCTTTAACAATACGGACGGAGTTTACTCCGTCCTTTTGTTTTGTATAAACACATTTTATAT
The DNA here is from genome assembly GCA_024404095.1 of Clostridia bacterium. GTDB lineage: Bacteria > Bacillota > Clostridia > Oscillospirales > Acutalibacteraceae > CAG-488. The sequence continues at coordinate 161 of JAKSQO010000047.1, forward strand.
TATGCCATATATTGTATTGATTATTTAAAATATATCTTGACTTTGAACAAAAGCTATAATATAATTGATTTATACAAATTTTAAGGAGGTCTTTTCCAATGTGTGATAAGATTAAAAAGATTCTTAAGATCGTCGGCATCATCGCAGCTATTGCAGCAGCTGTCGCAGGCGTTTATTATCTTGTAACAAAGGTTATTCCTTGCAAGAATAAGGTTGAAGAGGATGACCAGTGTGACTACGTTTCATGCTCATGCTGCGACATTGACGATCCTGTACAGGTTGAAACAAAATAAGAAAAAGCAAATATCTGAAAGGAGCAGGCGACTGCTCCTTTTGTTTTATTGACTTTTTTTTTATTTGTGATAGAATTATAATATCATAAATATGGGGGCAAATATATGGCTTGTACTTTAGAAGAACTTCAAAATGTTGAATACGGTATACTGTGCGATTTTGCTGATTTTTGTGACAAATACAATATTGAATATGTTCTTTCGGGTGGCACTCTTCTCGGAGCAATCCGCCATAATGGTTTTATTCCTTGGGATGATGATATTGATGTTAATATGGATTCAACAAATTTTAAAAAATTTCTCAAAAAAATCAAAAAGCATCCGATGGAAGGTATACATTTAAGCTGGGTAGACACGGAAAATCAATACCCACTTTATTTTGCTAAATTGAGAAAATGCGGAACGTATATGCCTGAGAATGAATACAAATCTTTTGATGTTTATAATGGTGTCTGGATTGATATATTTGTATATACCGGTTATCCTAAAAACAAAGTAATTGCAAAGCTGCAGGAAAAAATATACTTTCTATTCGCTCTGATGGGACGTTTATATTTGCAGGATAAAATTGATAAATTAAATGATGATATGAACGGATTTGAATATAGCAGAAAGTATAAATTCCTTAAAGGACTCTCTTATAAAACAAATGGCAAAATAAGAGCACTCCTTTTTAATGCTTATACATCATTGGGTAGTAAAAAATCAGAATATGTTGTTTTAAATGATTGGCAAAATAATCCTAAACCCCCGGTGCCGAGATGTAATTATACGCCAACATGTAAGCATATTTTTAAGGACAGAGAGTTCGATATTGCAGTTAATTATGATAAAGCTCTTTCACAACAGTATGGTGATTATATGACACCTGTTGAGTATCCGACGCATACGGATCTTTCAAGAATCGAATTATAAGAGAGGTAAATAAGAATGTACAAGAGGATAATAACTTATGGAACATTTGATTTATTTCATTATGGACATTATAACCTTTTGAAGCGTGCATCTGAATTGGAAAATTATTTAATTGTTGGGGTTTCATCTGATGAAATGTGTATGGAAAAAGATAAAGTACCATTCTTATCTCAAAATAAACGAATGGAAATAATTTCCTCATTGAGTTTTGTTAATGAAGTAATTCTTGAAAAAATATGCAACAAAAAGTTTATGATATAAAAAACAAAAGCGTTGATTTATTTTTGCTCGGTGATGATTATAAAGATATTTTTCCTAAAATGGCTGAATATAAACAAATAGTTGATATGAATTGTGAAGTTGTTTTTTTACCAAGAACTCTAGATATTTCAACTACTGAAATAAAGAGAAAAATAGCAATACAAAATGATTTGGATCAAAAAGAAGATACCATATACAAAGCAACAAAAATATAACTTTGATATAGTTACGGAGCAGGTGACTGCTCCTTTTGTTTTTGCATTCAAGTACCGAAAACGGTACACAGATAGTTATATGCTGTCTTTGCTTATTGCATTTACATTTTCTTTATAATATAATACAGTTATAGACTCTGATTTGCGGAGGGCTGACCATGCTCAGACTGATTGCAGGACGAATGGGTTCTGGCAAAACCACGATTATATACAACAAAATAAAAGAGCGTATCGAAAGCGGCGGCGATGCTGTGCTTATTGTACCCGAGCAGTATTCTTTCCACACGGAAAAGACAATGCTTGAGCTTTTCGGAGCAAGGGGAGCGGATAGGGTTGAGGTTCTCAGCTTTTCATTTCTTGCTCAGAAGCTTCTGAAAAAGTACGGCATTAACTCCAAAGCTGCAATTGACGACAGCACGCGTGCGTTGATGATGAGCCTTGCGCTTGAAAGCATCAGCGATAAGCTGACCGTTTACGGCCGTCACAGATACAGCGCAACTGTAATTGCTCAGATGTTGAAAATTGTCAAGGAATTCCGCCAATGCGCGGTGTCACCCGATATGCTTCGTGATACGGCGGCGGAAATGAGCGACTGCCTGCTCAAATCTAAGCTTAACGAGCTTGCACTTGTCAGCGACGCATATACAACGCTTGTAGATACAAGCTATTTTGATGATGAATGTGCGCTTGACAGACTCTGTGATGTGCTTGATACGCATGGCGATTTCAACGGCAGAACGGTGTTTATTGACGGCTTCCGAGGCTATACAAGTCAGGAGCTTAAGGTGCTCGAAAGAATTTTCAGACAGGCGGATGATGTTTATATCACTCTCACTGCCGATAAAAACACCGATAGTGATGATTTCAGCGCATTTGCGCATACGAGAAGAACACGTCAGAAGCTTGTGCGAATTGCAGAGAAAAACAGCGTCAGAATTGCTCCGATTGAGTATGCGGAGCTTCCCGACGATATCAGATATAACAACAAAGAGCTTAATATCCTCGAAAAAAATCTTTACGAGAGCAGATACGACGTCTATGAGGGCGAAACAGAGTATATAATTCTCTGCTCGGCGGAGGACTTTGAGAGCGAATGTGAGTACGTTGCGCATACGGTTAAAAGGCTGATAAGAACCGAGGGACTTCGCTGCCGTGATATAGCGGTTATCAGCAGAACTGAGGGCAACTATGCACGTCAGATTCGTGCGGCACTTAAAAAGAACGGTGTGCCTGTTTTTGAGGATAAACGCCAGCCTATACTCACTCAGCCGCTGATTGAATATATACTCAGCAGTATTGATATTGCTGTCAGCGGATTTTCATGTGACAGTATTATGCGTGTGCTGAAAACAGGACTCACTGACCTTACGACGGAGGAAATATCGGAGCTTGAAAACTACGCTCTTCTGTGGCAGATAAACGGCTCGAAATGGATTGGTGATTGGACGGCACATCCCGACGGACTTGGCGAAAAAATGCACGATGAGGATGCTGAGCGTCTGAAAAAAATAAATGCTTCAAGGCTCAGAGCTGTTGCGCCGCTTCAGAAATTCAGAACCGAACTTAAGGATTGTGATGGCTTGGGTGCGGCAAATGCGATTTATACCTTGCTTACGGATATGAACGTGCCAGAAAATCTGAAAAAGCTCAGCGAAAACCTTAACAACAGAGGTGAATATGAGCTTGCCGGGGAGCAGGGCAGAATATGGGATGTTGTGATTGAAATTCTTGACAGAATTGCCCTTGCACTTGAAAATATAAAGCTTTCAACAAAGCGCTTTGCGGAGCTGTTCACGCTTATTGTATCAATGTATACTGTCGGCAATCTGCCGCAGGGACTTGATGAAATTGTTATCGGAACGGCTGACAGAGTTAAAACCTCGGCACCAAAGGTTGTTTTTGCGGTCGGTGTCAATGACGGTGTATTCCCTATGGTGCCTGTGTCGGGCGGCATACTTTCAGATAATGAGAGAAAGGTGCTTGCCGATTACAGCCTTAATATGGATGATAACTTTGAGCAGAAGATGATGGAGGAGCATTTTATCGCATACAGCACGCTTTGCAGTCCGATGGACAGGCTGTATGTATCGTATCTGCGAAAGGATATCTCGGGTGCACAGATGACACATTCCGAGCTTGTAACTCAGCTGAAACGGATTTTTCCGAAAATAAAAACCGTTGATACTGTCTGTATGGATGATATGGATTTTATCGAGGGCGAAGCACCTGCGTTTGAGCTTATGGCACGTCTTTATCAGCAGGGTGGAACGATGTTCAGAACTCTTGAAAAATATTTTTCCTCCCGACCCGAGTATAAGGGCAGGGTAGAAGCGTTGAAGCGTGCTGTTAAAAAACAGGATTTTGAGATAACAGATAAAGAAACAGCGGTTAAGCTGTTCGGCAAGGATATGTATATGTCGGCTTCACGTACGGAGGTTTACCACAAATGTCCGTTTGAATATTTCTGCAAGTACGGTCTTAACGCACAGCCGAGAAAGCTCGCTGAGCTTGACCCGATGCAGAAAGGTACAGCGATACATTATATTCTTGAAAACCTCATATCCGCTTACGGAAGTGACGGACTTTGTGCTATGGACAAGCCGACACGGGATAAGTGCGTGATTGATATTTTAGAGGAATACTTTAAAGAAAATCTTGTTGCAGGCGAGGAGATGGGTGAACGCTTTGACTACCTTTTCCGTCAGCTCGGAACAGTGGTCTGTGAGGTGGTTGACCGACTTGTTGCAGAATTCAGCGTGAGCGAATTCAAGCCTGTTGCGTTCGAGCTTAAGATTGACAATGACGGAGAAGTGCCTGCGTATGACATACCTCTGCCCGATGGCGGTGTGCTGAAACTGAAAGGCTCTGTTGACCGAGTTGATGTTATGCAGAGCGAGGACGGCGATTATGTGCGCGTTGTCGATTACAAATCAGGCGGCAAGGAGTTTGACCTGAACGAGGTGTTCTACGGACTGAATATGCAGATGCTGATTTATCTGTTTGCGATATGGCGCAGCGGATTCCGTGAGTACCGTGATGTAAAACCTGCGGGCATTCTCTATATGCCTGTCAATGCTCCTTATGCAAAGGTTGACCGCGAGGCAGACGAGAAGACTGTTTCCGATATCAAGCAGAAAGCCGCTAAGATGAAAGGTATGGTACTTGATGACAGCCGTATTGTGTACTCTATGGACAAACGCACATCAGGTGAAATTATACCTGCAAAGCTTAATAAGGACGGAGCCTGCTCGGGCAGCGTAATCTCGTTGAAGCAGATGGGATTGCTGATGAAGCGTGTTGAGAAAATTCTTGCCGAGATGGCTATGGAGCTTCACAACGGAGTGATTCACGTTCAGCCTGCAAGGTCTGAAAAGACTACAAGTCCGTATTACGATGTTTGTAAATATTGCGATTACAGCGATGTGTGCGGCAAGGATGATGACACACCTGTTAAAGAAATAAAGAAAGTAAAATTTGAGGACAGCCTCAGCGAGCTTGGAGGTGGGGAAGATGCCTGAATGGACAAGTGAACAGCTAAAAGCCATTGATTCGCGTGACGGAACTGTGCTCGTCTCTGCGGCGGCGGGCTCGGGTAAAACCGCCGTGCTTGTCGAGCGTGTTATCAGACGGCTTATGGATAAAAACAAACCCTGTTCAGCTGACAGGCTTTTGATTGTAACATTCACCCGAGCCGCAACTCAACAGATGCGTGAGAGAATATTTCAGGCTATCAGCGACAAGCTGAGAGATAACCCCGATGACGCTCACCTCAAACGTCAGCTTGTTATGCTTCCGTTTGCAAATATCAGCACAATTGACAGCTTCTGCGGTGATATTGTTCGTGAGAATTTCCACGATATTGACATTGCACCCGATTACAAAATGCTCGAGGGTGCACAGCTGAAGCTCGTTGAAGCGGATGCAATTTCAAGGACTCTTGACGAGCTTTATAAAGAGAACTCCGACGAGTTCACCGAGATTGTAAATATACTTGCAAACGGAACTGACGATTCCGCTGTCGGTGCGTTGATTCAAAGGCTTTATAACAACTCAATAGCGTTCGCACAGCCCGATGTGTGGCTGGACGGACTTGCTGATGAATACAATACAACACTTCCTCTTGCGCAAAGCAGGTGGGGCAGAATTATTGTCAGACAGGCAAAAGAAACCGTTGCGCAGGCAGGACGTATAGCAGAAAAAATGCAGGCTTGCCTTGACGCTGACGAAACAGCAAAAGAAAAATATTCAGCAAACGTGCTTGAAATTGAGCAGGGTATCACAGCTCTTGCGGATGTGATTGAAAACGGAAGCTGGAATGAAATAAAGGATGCCATTGCTGATTTTAAACTGTCAAATCTCGGCAGACTTCCGAAGGGATATTCTTCGGATGAAACTGAATTTATCAAGGAACAGAAAAAGGAAATTAACAAGCAGATTAAAGAAAAGCTTGCCCCGCTTTTCTGCTCGACAGAGGAAGAAAACGCAGAGGATATGACTTATATGAAGCCGCTTGCCGAGAAGATGATATCCGCTGTCAAGCGTTACGGTGAAATTCTTGCGGAGGAAAAGAGAAGAATCAACAGCGTTGATTTTTCGGATATTTCTCACCTTGCGCTAAATTTGCTTGTAACCTGTGGCGAGAACGGAGAAATGCGAAAAACGAAGCTTGCCGAGAGTATTTCCGAAAAATTCGATGAAATACTTGTCGACGAATTTCAGGACATCAACGAGCTTCAGAGCGCATTGTTCCGGGCGGTTTCAAAAGATGATACAAATATGTTTACGGTTGGTGACGTTAAGCAGAGCATTTACCGATTCAGACAGGCCATGCCTGAAATCTTTTTGAAACGAAGAGATAAAATGGCGGACTATGTTGACGGCAATTATCCGGCGAAGATTATTCTTGATCGAAATTTCCGTTCACGTTCGGGTGTTACCGAAAATGTCAATTTTGTTTTCAGCCAGATTATGTCAAAGGATGCAGGCGGACTTGACTACACCCGTGAGGAGGAGCTTGTCGCCGCCGCACCGTATGAGCCGTGTGACTTTGCTCAGACGGAGCTGCATATTATCGGCGATTTGGAGGATGAAAAGGTCAGCAGAACAATAGAGGCTCAGCACATTGCCGATATTATTAACGATACAATAAAAGAAAAAATGCAGATTACAGATAAAAACGGCACAAGAGATGCGACCTACCGTGATTTCTGTATTCTGATGCGTGCAACGGGAGGCGGCAGAGCTGAAACCTATGCCGAGGCGCTCAGCCGAAATAATATTCCCGTCTATGTTTCAAACAAGGCAGGCTTTTTTCAGGCGGCTGAAATCAATTCAATGCTCAATCTTATGAGGGTAATTGACAATCCGATACAGGATATTCCGCTCCTTGCGGTTTTGCTTTCTCCGTTTTTCGGCTTTACCGCTGACGAGCTTGCAAGAATGAGAATAGATGAACGCAAAAAGCCGATATATCATTGCCTGCTCAAATCGGCAGACAGCGGCAACAGAAAATCGGCAGATTTTCTTGACAGCCTTGAAAGGCTCAGAATGCTCAGTTCAACTCTTTCCTGTGCTGATTTTGTACGTGAGCTTTATGACTTTACAGGCTGTAAGGCGATTGCAAATGCAATGAAAAACGGTTCGCAGAGAAACGCAAACCTCAATATGCTTGTTGATTACGCTTCAAAATATGAGGAGACAGGCAAGAGGGGACTTTCGGGCTTCATCAGATTTATTGACCGTGTTCAGCAGCAGAACGGCGACCTTGAAGCCGCTTCGGATATTTCCGAGGCAGCTGACGTTGTCCGCATAATGACGATACATAAAAGTAAGGGACTTGAATTTCCTGTGTGCATACTTGCCGACCTCAACAGCAAGATAACGAACGATAATCAGACAGGTATAGCGGCATTTCATCCCGATTACGGCATCTGCTTTGAACGCCGTGACGGCAGAACCAAGTGCCAGTACCCGACCGTCGGCAGAAAGGCTCTGACGGTTGCGGAAAAAAATTCCGCGGTTTCAGAGGAGCTAAGAGTTCTTTATGTTGCAATGACGCGTGCAAAAGAGAAACTGATTTGTGTTACACGCTATGACCATATTCAGCGTAAACTGAAAGCGGCATCGCTGCTGCTCAATGGAAAGAATCTGATAGCACCGTTCCTTATTCTCAACGAGAACAGCATGGCTGACTGGCTGATAGCCGCATTTATGCGCCATCCCGATGCGGAAATTATGCGCAAATATACGGACGGGAAAATTTCTGTTCTTGATGCAAAGGAGCGGCTTGAAGTTAAAATAATCAACAGCGTTGACGAGGCTCAAAGTACAGACGAAGAAAAAGCGGATGGTTCGGCTGTTGATGAAGCTATGCTTGATGAAATCAGACAGAGAATAGCTTATGAATATCCGTATGCTTCGCTTGCGCCTGTAAGGGCAAAGAGCGCACCGTCAGATTTTGAAGCGACAAGATTTGACACAAGTTATTTTGCTTCTTCTAAGCCGCAGTTCCTGAGTAAATCGGGAATGAATCCTGCCGCGCGAGGTACGGCAACACATAAATTTATGGAGTTCTTTGACTATTCGGCACAAAGCTATGATGTTGAAGAACAGACAAAGAGAATGGTCAGCGAGAATCACCTTACTCAAAATGAAGCTGATGTTCTTGAAAAGGATAAGCTGAGAAGGTTTTTCTCGGGTGAGATTGCTGACAGAATCAGAAAATCACCGCTTCTTATGCGAGAGAAAAAGGTTACCGTCGGAATAAAGGCAGGGGAGCTGTACCCCGATTTGCCCGACAATGCCAGAAGCGAAACCGTTGTTATTCAGGGCTATGTTGACTGCGCGTTTGAGGAGAACGGAAAGCTTGTTATAGTCGACTACAAAACCGACCGCAATGTCACAATGGACGAGCTTCGTGAGCGTTACGGCTCACAGCTGAAAATGTACGAATATGCGCTCGGAGAGTGTACGGGAATGGAGATAGCGGGAACGCTGATTTATTCCTTTGATAACGGAACATATATTGAATTGTGAGGAAATAATAAATAAAATTAAGAGAAATATAAAAAAACAGTTGCATTTTAGGAAAAGGTGTGCTAAAATAGCTTCTGCGTGAATATAGCGAAAGAGGTGACATAACATGAAGGAAGGAATTCATCCTAAGTACGAGAAGACAGTAATTCGTTGCGCTTGCGGTAATGAGATCGAGACTCGCTCAACAAAAGAGAATCTCCGCGTTGATATTTGCTCAAAGTGTCATCCGTTCTTTACAGGTAAGCAGAAGCTTGTTGATACAGGCGGACGTGTTGACCGCTTCAATAAGCGTTTCAATTTGTCAAAGTAATTACAAAAAGATAAGGCGGTGCTGTGGCATCGCCTATTTTTTTCGTTGTAGGTGAGAGCATGGAATACAGGACAATAGGCTGTGAAGCCAGCGATGAGTTCATCGAGCGCAAATCCCGATTCATAGGATACGTCAAGCCTGTCACCACTCAGGAGGACGCAGTTACTTTTATAAATGAAATAAAATCGAAGCATTGGGACGCAACGCATAATGTTTATGCATATGTTCTGCGTGACGGTCAGGTACGCCGCTATTCCGATGACGGTGAGCCGCAGGGTACGGCAGGTATTCCCGTGCTTGACGTACTGCTTAAGGAAAATGTTACCGACTGCGTTGTTGTCGCAACAAGATATTTCGGCGGTACACTCCTCGGAGCAGGCGGACTTGTGCGCGCATATTCCCACACTGCGAAGATTGCGCTTGAAGCGGGCGGAATTGTTACAATGAAGCTTTGCAAGGTGCTTCAGTGCACCTGCGACTACAATTTCTACGGTCGGTTAAATTCTCTTGTGCCTGAGATGGGTGGGGCAATTACCGATTCCGATTTTGCAGAGAACGTCACCGTAACCTTTGATATGCCTGTCGATATTGTGCCTCAGTTTGAAGCGAAGCTTGTCGATATGAGCTTCGGAAAGTTCCACAGCGAAGAAATAACAGAAAAATATAAAATTTTATAAAATAAAAAAAGGAAAACGTCACATTATCGACTATATAATAGTTGAGTAGGTAAACAGACATCAAAAAGGAGGAATGAGTATGGAAAAGACGATTCGTGAAATCTCGTGCGAAAACGAGCATAAAATCCTTTCACCGAATGCCTGTTTTGCGGACGAAAGCCGAGGACGGCTTCACCCCGAGGATGAATGTGAAATGCGAACCTGCTTTCAACGTGACCGTGACCGCGTTATTCATTCCAATTCATTCCGCCGGCTTAAGCATAAAACACAGGTTTTCCTTTCTCCTAAAGGTGACTACTACCGCACACGTCTGACGCATACTCTTGAGGTTGCGCAGATTGGCAGAACCATTGCCGTTGCCCTCGGACTTAACGAGAATCTGACCGAAGCGATTGCGCTCGGCCACGACCTCGGACACACTCCGTTCGGTCACGCAGGTGAGAGAGCTTTAAACAGCGTTTGTTCTGACGGATTCCGCCATTATGAGCAGAGTCTCAGAGTTGTTGACACAATCGAAAAGGGCGGCAGAGGACTGAACCTTACACTTGAGGTGCGTGACGGTATTGTTTGCCACACAAAGGGCAGGGAGGCTTTCACACTTGAAGGACGCATAGTCCGTCTTGCGGACAGAATTGCGTACATCAATCACGATATTGATGATGCGGTTCACGCAGGAATTATGAAAGAAACAGATATTCCCGATGATATCCGTGATGCGTTGGGACAGAATAAATCACAGCGAATCAATAAATTGGTAAGCTCGACAATCAGAAACAGCAAGAATGATATTATCGTCGGAGAGGATTGCGCGGATGCGTTTGCAACCCTTCATTCGTTTATGTTTGACCGTGTTTACACAAATCCCGAGTGCAAGGGCGAAGAGACAAGAGCTGTCGAAATGATAAAATGGCTCTATGAGTATTTTCTTTCGAGGCCCGATGAAATGCCCTCGGATTATAAAAACATAATGGACAGAGAGGGCGTGGAGCGTGCCGCCTGTGACTATATTGCAGGTATGACTGACCGCTATGCCGTTGATATTTTTGAATCTCTGTTTATTCCCCGTTCGTGGATGGTTGTAAAGGGGGAGTGAGATGAGATTTACTGACGAATTTCTGAATGAGTTAAGGTCCAAAAATGATATAGAAAGTGTTATTTCTCAATACGTTAATCTTAAAAGAGCCGGAAGACTTTCAAAAGGTTTGTGCCCATTCCATAATGAAAAGTCACCGTCTTTTACAGTTTACCCTGACAACCAGTCTTTTTACTGCTTCGGCTGTGGTGCAGGCGGAGAGGTAATTACATTTATTCGAAGAATTGAAAACCTCGATTATATTGAAGCCGTAAAGGTTCTGGCGGAGCGTGCCGGTATGAATTTGCCCGAGGACGGGTATGACGATACGCTTGCGAAGCACCGTCAGCGCATACTTGCGGCAAACCGTGAGGCGGCAAGATTTTTTCACTCATATATGATGAGCGAGCAGGGCAGGACGGGACTTGAATATTTCCTCGGCAGAGGACTTACAATGCAGACAATTAAACATTTCGGCCTCGGATACGCTCCCGATTCATGGGATGCACTGCTTAAGCATATGCGCTCAAAAGGCTTTACAAATCAGGAGCTTTTTGACGCAAACCTTGTAAGAGAAAGTACAAAATACGAAAAGAAGAGATATTACGATAATTTCAGAAACCGTGCGATGGTTCCGATTATTGACCTGAGAGGTAACGTAATCGCTTTCGGCGGACGAGTGCTTGACGATTCAAAGCCTAAATATATAAATACATCAGATACGCTTGTGTATAAAAAGAGCAATGGCGTGTTCGCACTTAATTTCGCCAAGAACGGCAACCCCTCAAAGCTGATAGTCTGTGAGGGTTATATGGATGTTATCGCCATGCATCAGGCAGGCTTTACCAATTCCGTAGCCTGTCTCGGTACGGCTCTGACACAGGAGCAGGCAAGGCTTGTTTCAAGATATGCCGATGAAATTATTCTGTCGTATGACTCTGACGAGGCAGGACAGAAAGCGACAAAACGAGCTATTGATATTTTCGGTACTACGGGTGTCAAAATTCGAGTGCTGAAGCTCACGGGCGGTAAAGACCCCGATGAAATTATCCGAAAATACGGTAAAGAAAAATTTCAGGGACTTATTGACGGAGCGGCGAACGATATCGAATACGGTATACTGCGTGAGCGTGATAAATATTACCTTGATTCAATTGACGGCAGAACAAAGTTTCTGACCGCAGTTGCGGATATACTTGCAAACAGCAATCCTATTGTGCAGGATGCGTATGCTTCAAAGCTTGCGGCAGAAATGCAGATAAGCAAGGACGCAATTCTTCAGCAGATTAAAACTGCGTACAGGCACAAAGCAAAAGCGGCTGAAAAGGAGAAGTTTTCAACGATAGTCAGAGATACTTTTTCGGCAAAGGATGAAATCAATCCCGACAAGCCAAAGCATCTGCGTGCGGCGAAGGCTGAGGAAACGCTGATAGCAACAATAATGCTCAACCCCGATTTTTATCCGAAGATAAAGGAAAAAATTACTCCGGATATTTTTGTAACGGAGTTCAACTGCCGGGTGTATGAAGCTGTTGCAAAGCGGCTTGACGAGGGCAGAAGCATTGAGCTGTCAGTATTTTCATCAGAATTCAGTCCTATGGAAATGGGAAGAATTGCACAGTTGACCACAATGGGCAATAAAATAAGCTGTACCGTCGCTGAATGCGACGATTGTATAAAGATTCTGAAACAGGAAAAATCTAAAATAACGGCAGTGAATCCTGCGGACTTAGACGGTGATGAGTTTAGAAATCTGTTCAGAAATCTTAATAACGGAAGTTCAACAAAGGAGTAAAACTTATGGAAAACAACGTAATGGGCGAGAAGAAAGTTACTTTGAAGTCTTTGCTTGAAAAGGGCAAGGCAACAGGTAAGCTTACCTCACAGGAAATTGACCAGGCTATTATTGATATGGATATAGATATCGAAGAGCTGGACAAGTTCTATGAAACCATTGAAAATCAGAATATTGAACTTATTGACGACCTTTCAAATATCGACCTTGACTCTGTTGATTTCAGCATGGATATGCCGAAGTCTGCCGAGCTTTCAACGGAGGATGTTGACGATAAGATTCAGGGCGCAGATGACCCTGTAAAGGTTTATCTTAAGGAAATCGGCCGTATTCCGCTTCTTACAGCCGAGGAGGAAATTGACCTCGCTATGAGAATCAACAGCAATGACGGAAGCGAGAGTGCAAAGAAGCGTCTTGCAGAAGCTAACCTCCGACTTGTTGTTTCTATTGCGAAGAGATATGTCGGCAGAGGTATGCACTTCCTTGACCTTATTCAGGAGGGTAACCTCGGTCTTATCAAGGCGGTTGACAAGTTCGACTACACTAAGGGCTTTAAGTTCTCAACCTATGCAACATGGTGGATTCGTCAGGCTATAACACGTGCTATTGCGGATCAGGCAAGAACAATCCGTATTCCCGTTCATATGGTTGAAACAATCAACAAGGTTAAAAAGACAAACAGCCAGCTTCTTCACAAGAACGGCAGAGACCCGAGTGCGGAGGAAATTGCCGCTGAGCTTGGCATGACAGTAAGCAAGGTAAGAGAAATTCTCCGAGTTGCACAGGAGCCTGTTTCACTTGAAACTCCTATCGGTGAAGAGGAAGACAGCCATCTTGGCGATTTTATTCCCGATGACGACGCTCCCGCACCGGCAGATGCCGCTTCAATCCTCCTTCTTAAGGAACAGCTTGACGAGGTTCTCGGCACACTTACTCCCAGAGAGGCAAAGGTTCTCGCCCTTCGTTTCGGTCTTGAGGGCGGACATCCTCATACTCTTGAGGAAGTCGGCAAGGAGTTTGATGTTACCCGTGAACGTATCCGTCAGATTGAGGCAAAGGCTCTTCGCAAGCTCCGTCATCCGAGCAGAAGCAAGAAACTCAAGGATTTCCTTGACTGATAACATCCGCCGTTCAGCCGCATAGTATAAACTAAGGCGGTGGGAGAATGCGAAGACATAAAAACAGAATTCTTTTAGCCGCCGCAGCAGTTTTGCTTGCGGCGGTTGCTTTGTTTACGGTTGTTGAACTCAGACTTAAGTCGCTCAGAACCGATTTTGCGGCGGTTGAAGCGGAAAACACAGCGGCGTCGGCGATAACAAAAGGTGTTGACGATACGTTAAGGCAATATAAACTTAATTATGATGATATTGTTGACTTTACATATGATGACGGCGGTAATATAAAATCGCTGTCGGTAGATATTATCACGCTGAATACGTTCGGTAATGAGATAGGCAAGAATATTGATGAAAATATAAAAAATATAGAAAGCTATAAGGTTCAGATTCCGCTGACTTTGCTTTTCGGCGAGGAATTTACCGCAGGTATAGGTCTGAAAGTGCCGTTTTACATTACAATGAAAGGCAGTTCCTCAAATAAATTTACAGATATTTTTGAGTCGGCAGGGGTTAACCAGACAAGACATAAAATTATGCTCGAAATCAAGGTCAGTATGTATATTCTTTTCGGCGGAAAAATGACTGAGATTGAGTACAAATCAAACATATGCGTAGCGGAAAGTATAATAATCGGTGCAACTCCGAGCACATTTGCGAATTTTTGAGTTGAAAGTATAAAAAATAATGATATAATATATCAATCAGAAGAAAATGGAAGTGCGACTTATGGCAGAATTTGAAACCGCAAAAAAGAGAGCTGAGGAACTGAGAGATACTCTCAACTATCACAGCCATAAATACTATGTCGAGGACAGCCCCGAGATTGAGGATTTTGAGTATGACAGACTTATGCGTGAGCTGTCGGATATTGAGGACAAATTTCCCGAGCTTGTAACAGCTGATTCACCCACTCGACGTGTCGGCGGAAAGGCTGACGGTCAGTTTGAGCCTGTTGAACATACTGTTCCGATGGAAAGCTTGCAGGATGCGTTCAGCTTTGAGGAGCTTCGCGCGTTCGATAAGCGTGTTAAGGAGACCGCTCCGTTTGCAACCTATGTTGTTGAGCCGAAAATTGACGGACTTTCTGTTTCGCTCGAGTATGAAAACGGAATTTTCTCGCGCGGTTCAACACGTGGCGACGGTGTTATCGGTGAGAATGTCAGCGCAAACCTCTGCACAGTCGGTTCAATTCCGCTTAAGCTGAAAAGACTTCCTGCTGAAATTGAGGTTCGCGGTGAGGTTTATATGCCTCGTGATACTTTCCTTAAGCTTGTCGAACAGCAGGAGAACAATGAAGAAAAACCGTTTAAAAATCCGCGTAATGCCGCCGCAGGCTCACTCAGACAGAAAAATCCGCAGATTACCGCAAAGCGCAAGCTTGATATATTTGTTTTCAATATTCAGCGCATTGACGGCAGAACGCTCACAAGCCATAAGCAGTCGCTTGATTATCTTAAGGAGCTGGGCTTCAAAACGGTTCCTTTCTATACACCGTGCGCAACCGTTGATGAAGCAATTGCGGAAATTACCCGAATAGGTGAAATAAGAGGTACGCTTCCGTTCGATATTGACGGTGCGGTTATCAAGGTTGACGATTTCAGCCACAGAGAACTGCTCGGCAGCACATCAAAGTTTCCGAAGTGGGCGATTGCGTTTAAATATCCGCCTGAGGAAAAGCAGACAAAGGTTGTCGATATTGAAATCAATGTCGGCAGAACGGGAGTGCTTACCCCGACTGCTGTTTTTGAACCTGTACTTGTTGCAGGCTCAACGGTCAGCCGTGCAACGCTTCATAATCAGGACTTTATCAACGAAAAGGATATTCGTATAGGCGATACCGTAACAATCCGCAAGGCGGGGGATATCATTCCCGAGGTGCTGAATGTTGTTGAACACGGAAACGGCTCGGAACCGTTCAGAATGCCCGAGGTGTGTCCGTCCTGCGGCGCAAAGGTTGTGCGTGAGGACGGTGAAGCAGCTGTAAGATGTCTTAACACGGATTGTCCTGCACAGCTTCTGCGAAATCTTATTCATTTCTGTTCAAGGGATGCAATGGATATCGAGGGCATGGGTGACAGCAATCTTGAGATGTTTGTCAGAGAGGGTATGCTTAAAAATCCTGCTGATATTTATCTGCTTCAAAAGGAGCAGATTGAAAAGCTTGAGGGCAAGAAGGAGAAGTCGGCACAGAATCTGATCAATGCAATTAAGGCATCAAAGGAAAATGACCTTTCAAAGCTTATTTTTGCGCTCGGTATCCGCCACGTAGGGCAGAAAGCGGCTAAGCTTCTTTCTGAACGATTCGGCACTATGACAGCAGTAATGAATGCAAGCGTTGAGGATATTCTCACAATTGACGGCTTTGGCGAGATAATGGCGAAAAGTGTTGCGGATTATTTCAATATGCCCGAGAGTATTGAGCTGATTGACAGGCTTATGGCGGCAGGACTTAATATGAAGTCACTAAAAGAAGTAAAGGATATGCGTTTTGCAGGCAAGACGTTTGTTTTGACGGGCACGTTGCCGACATATTCACGAAATGAGGCAAGCGCAATTATCGAAAGCTTCGGCGGTAAAACAGCTTCATCTGTGTCAAAGAAAACCGACTTTGTTCTGGCAGGTGAGGAGGCAGGCAGTAAGCTTGTAAAGGCACAGAGTTTAGGGATAACAATTCTTTCGGAGGACGAATTTAACATATTGATAAAATAAAGTAAGCTGCTTCAGAATTAACTGAGGCAGCTTACTTTTTGGTGCATTCATGCGTGGAAATAAACCCCCGGTTCTACCGGGGGTGGGAAAAA
>JAKSQO010000048.1 GCA_024404095.1 Clostridia bacterium
CCGCCATCTCGGCGGGCTTTTTCATGTGTCTTCGCTCGTAGGTTTGACGGTTACCCTTTTCGGGCGGTACTGTCAAATCGGGAATGTAATAATCTCCCTGTAATGTGTAACCAATACCCGTTTTTTCATCAACGATGTGCTTTTTCATAAAAATAAAACCTCCTGTTATTTGATAACTCAATTGTACCGAATAGCAGAAGGTTTGTCGAATGTGTGAAATATGTAAATTATGACTCTGCTTGACAGCTTGTTTCCTGTTCCTATTTCAACCGTCGGCACATATCGAGTATTCATAACACAAGTGAATACTCGATTTTCTTTTTGTCAAACAATGATTCACATATTTTTAGTCCCTTCTTCTGCACCCAAAAACAGCTGTCACGTTTGTGGCGGCTGTTTTTTACATCTGTTATATTCCCGTATAATTATAAATCGCATTCGTTTTTTCTGCGAGCTTTTCCATAAACTCTCTGTTAGGAGCTTCAATATTTTCGAGGGCATAACTCATATTGAGTGCTTCATATTTTCCGCACCCTGTTCTGTGATAAGCCAGCAGCTCATATTCACACGGCGAGCAGAATTTCGCTATTTTTTCGACCTCACAATCATTATAACCCGGAACAACAGGCGTTCTGAAAACAACCTTAACAACTGACCTTTTCAGCTCTTCAGCATTTTCAAGAATACGTTTGTTTGAAAAGCCTGTGCACTTTATGTGATTTTCCTCATCCATCGCTTTTATATCACACAGCACAAGATTGAGATACGGAAGAACAGCTTCAAAGCTTGTCCACGGCACATCAGCCGCCGTTTCAATCGCTGTATGGATACCGTTTTCCTTGCATTTTTTCAGAACTTCAGCGGCAAACTCAGGCTGTAAAAGCGGTTCTCCGCCCGAAAGCGTCACTCCCCCGCCCGAGGTTTTGTAAAATTCAGCGTCTCTGAGCACAGCCTCGACAATTTCATCCGCCGACATTATATCGCCCGAGATTTTTCTTGCACCGTGTGCGCAGACTTTCGCACATCTTCCACAGGCAACACATTCGGCAGTAAATGTTTTATTGCAGATTTCAGCGCACTTTCCGCATCCGACACACTTATTTTTGTAAAAAAGCAGTTGTCTTTTCGCACTCTGCGATTCGGGATTGTGACACCACAGGCAACGCAGATTGCACCCCTTAAAGAACACATTTGTCCTTATGCCGGGCCCATCATAAATACTGAACCGCTGTATGTCAAAAACTCTTCCGTCCATATTACATCGCCTGCTCCGTGCGTTTGATTATGTTATCCTGCAAGCCCTCTTCAAGCTCAACAAAATATGTGCTGTATCCGCCGACACGTACAATAAGTCCCTTGTAAAGCTCGGGATTCTTTTTCGCTTCCTTCAGCTCCTCCGCACTCAGAACATTAACCTGCAGGGTCTGACCGCCCATGCGAAAATACGTTTTCGCAAGAGCAATAAAGGTTGCGATTCCCCTCTCGGTATTGAACTGCTGCTTCGAGAACTTCATCTGCAAAACATTTCCGCTTGTCGCAAGGTACTGATTTGCTTTAAGCACAGAATTGAGCAGAGCAGTCGGGCCTTTTGTGTCACAGCCCGGAACTGCGCCGATACTGTCGGCAAGAGTTGTATCGTCTCTGCGTTTTCCGTTCGGGAGTGCGCCGACGCTTCCGCCGTACCTCGCCGCACGCTGAAATGTACTGCATCCCATACCGAACTTTCCGCCGCGGAATGTATCCCTGGTTCTCACATAGCGGTAAAGGTGGTCAGTAATATCGCTGTAAATCTTATCAACATCGTCAATATCGTTGCCGAATTTGTGATAAGATGAAAAATCCCTGTATAGCTCGTCATAACCGTCAAAGTCCTTTTTCAACGCTTCAAGCAGCTGAGCCATTGTGTATTTTTCGGTGTCATAAACATAATGCTTAATTGCGGCAAGGCTGTCCGCCGTATCGGGCAGACCCTCCGTCAGAATCTGACCGTGACCGTAGTAAGGACCGTGGTTTTTATAATCCATACCCTTTTCTATACAGCCCTGAATAACAAGTGAATGCCACGGGTTCGGAGCTTCCTCGGCAAAGATTTTCTGACACTTGTTAGACATATCTATAACATTATCAGCAAGGTACTCAACCTGTGCCTTATATGCTTCAAGCAGCTCATCAAATGTTTTAAAGTCTTCGGCGTTTCCTGTTGCAAGGCCGAGCTTTTTAAAGCTCTTCTGACATTCACCGTCAAACAGAGCAAACTCAAGTGCCTTGATAACGCTAACCTCGCCGTCCTCAAGACCCATATGCGACTTGCCGAAAATATCAATCTGATTGCATCCGTTCATACAGTAAAGATGAGCGTCCGAGGCAGGTATACCGAGCGCCTCAAGTGCGGGGCAAACGCACTCGTCATTGTAAATTGCAGGCATACCGATACCTGTCGCAATTGTCTGAGCCGCCTCACGCCATGCCCTTTCAGGGCTGTTGCGGTGCAGACGCATTGTAATATTCGGTGTGTTGTAATGAAGCTCCCTTGCAACACGAAGAACGTCAAAGGTCAGCTCACAGCTCTTATCGTTCCAGAATTCGTCACTTCTGCCGATACACAGATTCCACGCACGACAGCGGTGGAACAGATGCCACAGCTTTTTAAGACATTCGTATCTGTCCTCGGGGTCATCGTTTTCATAGTATGCGCCCATTGCATAGTCAAACAGACCGGGTGAATCATTTTCGATAAAGCTGTATGCAAGCCAGAAAAACTGACAGGCTTCAAAGAAGTTTCTCGGCTGTTTTCTCGGAACAACTTCAAAAGCAGAAATAATTCTTGAAAGAACTGCTTTGTCATCTTTGTCAGCGTTTTCAATCATTTTTTCAGCAATAGCTTTGTAACGGTCGGCAAGAATTTCTATTGAAGAAAGCGCAATTTCAAGCGAATCATAAAAGCTCTTTTTTTCCGTATGAATTTTTCTGAACAGATTGATTTTTTCTCTTATTCCATCTGTTCCGATTCTCAGAAGCATCTCGTAATCGGGATTTGCGTGACCTCCGCCCTCGCCCCAGCAGGCATTTATTGAGCGAAGCTGATGCTGATGCTCCGTGAATGAGCCGCCTGTAAGTGCGTGTGTTCTTATCGGTTCAAACTCGGCATAAAGCTCGTCAATTTCATTCGCAAGCTCAGGGAAACGTTCTTTCTGTGCATCTCTGACATCAGGTGGATAAAACATTCCTGACCCACGGCTGTAATGAATACCGAGATTCGGATATGTACACCCCGGACCGGCGAACCAGTCCTTCGGGTCGATCGACAGCTCGATCACTTCAGCCTGCCTTTTCATACCGCAGGCAATACGGTAATTGCGTTCATATTCGGGAGAAACGTCGCTGACGTCTGCCTCCTTGAAGCCGAATGCAAACGGTTCAATCATTTTTATGTCCATAATAAAACCTCCGACACTTAATATCTGCCTATTTCTGAAATCGCTATCGCATTAAACTCGGGAATAACATCATAAACAGCAGAATTATTCTTTATTGAATAATCACCCTTTGACGGATTTGCGAATATTTTTCTGAGCTTCTGCAATCCGAATATTGCATTGTTTTCAATCGTGCTGAATTTATTTGCCGCCGCGGAAATCTCTCCTATATCGCACGTTGCGGTTACAATCAGATTGCCCGACACATCGCTGTATGCAGGATTTGCTCCGAAATCGGGATTCTCTATATTACTGAAATCCGAGCTGATTCTCGCCATCTGCGGGAACGCTTCTTTCCATAAGTCAGTCTGCCACGGAGATGAGTACAATCTTTGCCAAAGCTCTCCGCCCTCCTTCGAGTAGGCATAAAACCAGCCGCCGTTTATGCAATCAAGCGCTCTTGAATCATACGATATACTGCGGTAATTAGTGTTAATAATAATGTTGTTTTTCACCGTCAGATCTCTGCCGCCGCCGAGGTGGATACCGATTTTCGGTACATTAACAAGCAGATTTCCGTAAATTTCCTGTCCGGAAAGCGCATCGTCCATATAAATTCCGTCGGGCTTATGGTCGCCCGAGCCGAGATTGTAAATACAATTATATCTGATAATGTTTCCGTAGCAATCCCATCGTCTGCCCGAATAAATTGCGCCCGCATCATCCGAAAGCAGACAGACATCGTGGATATTGTTGTATTCGATTATATTTCTGTTACCTGAAAAAGCTACAGCCTCGTGAGGCGAATTGCAAAGCTCATTATGAGAACAGATATTGCCGACACCGCTGAGCGTCACCGCAGGCTGATATGTCTGATAAATCTCCGACCAGTCATGGATATAATTGTTATCCGCAATGTTATTGCCTGCGATAAGGAGCTTTGCATCTCCACCGCTAAGCATAACACCGCCCCTGCCTGTGCGTGAGATGTCATTTTCGGAAACAAGATTGTTGTATCCGTTCATCACTACTGCGTTTCCCGCAATATTCTTTATTTCACACAGCTTGATTGTGTTGCTGTTTCCGTCACATAAAACAGCATCGCCGCGTGTGCCTTTAATTGTCAGCCCCTTAAAGGTCAGATAATCTGCGTTTCGGACACGGATTATCGGCTCAGTTGACAGCGATAAATCTATCGTTGCATCAGAAAGATTATTTTCTGGATAAAGATAAATTATTCCGCTGTTTCTGTCAAGGTACCATTCACCCTCGCTGTCAAGCTCCTCAAAAATATTAAAGAAATAATAAGGTGCGTCCTCCTTTGTGCCGTACAGACTTACAAATTTCGGAGACAGCTCACGTTTTTTTACATCGACATAACCAATCGGTGTTGAAGCGTCCGCCCAGTCATATTTCCAGAATCCGAACATCCACACATCTTCAATTGTTTCCCATTCGGAAATACGCTTCGCAAGACTTCTGCTGATTTTGTATACATCACTTTCGGGATTTCTTATCGAATACCAGTTTTCAACCTTTGTATCGGCACCGTTGCTTTCAAGACCCAAGCCTGTTTTTACAACCTTACCTGTTCTGAGGTATCCGTCATTCGGGTATCTTGCAATCGTCTGTCTTTTATCGTTCACAAAAAGCTCGCAGTAAAGGTCGCCGACATAATCGCCGTCGTATCTTCCTGCCGTATTATATGAGCCTATCGCATAAATTTTGCCGTATTCGTCAGCTGTAATGCCGAATCTGCCGAGATCAAAGCAGACAACCTTTTTCCTTGCGGTTCTGCTCAGCCTCGAGAGCATTTTTTTGTCTGAAACCTTTTTAAACTCATCTCCGCCGATTGAAATTCCGCCGTTTATTACAACCTCACCGTCTCCGTAAGCACAGTATGTAACAGGGCAGCTTTCTGTTCCGCTGTCCTCAGAGGTAAATTCGAGTGAGGACACACGATAGTCCCCTGCCTTGACAGCGATTGTAATACCGTTTTTCTGCGATTTATCAAGCTTGCGGACTTCATCCCTCGCCTTTTCTATTGTCGCAAACGGCTTGTCAAAGCTTCCCTCGTTTTCGTCACTTCCGTCAGCCGACACGTAAAAATCCGCATTATCGACAAGCGGATAGTCACTTTTACTGTACTTGCCGAGGTTTGAGGGTGACGGTTCACGGTAACTGTAACAATTGTGTGTATAATCACGAACCCATTTTGTCAGAAAGCCTGCCGGGAACGGCATATTGCTGTTTACGGTAAGAATAATACTCAGAAAAAGAGCAAACACTTTAGCAAAAACTGTCATAACGAACCTCCAAAGCTTTTATATAAAAACATTTTATCACAATAAATCCGATTTGTCATTTAAATAAAATAAAAACATTACATATAATTAGATTCTGCATAAATATCTGTCGTTTTTACTATGTTTATAATGTATCAGATCCCGAAAGGAAGATTTTTATGAACAATTCAAGCGTCCATTTCCGTCGCAATAATCCTCCGCTCAGAAAAGGAGCATCATATCATTGGAAAACCGAGAACGTCAGATATGATAATTTTACCGACCTCGGAAGATATATTATCGACTGCTACCCTCACAAAAATTTCTGCTTTCAGAAAGCTCTTGATTACTGCAATAAGCGTTATGACCTGTCACGTATGGCGGGCTGCTCTGCCCTTGCAACAAGAACCAATTCGGGCGATGTCATAATCGGCAGAAATCTCGACCTGACCGTATCGCAGTTCCCCTGCTACATTTCTCACGTCAGATTCGGCAAATATGAAACCTTGAATTTTTCATATGATGAATTATTTACCGAGGGCTTAAGGTACTCCGAATTGCTGTGTGCGGGAAAAATTGATGATGAATACTTCAACGCACTTCCCATGCTCGCTTCGGACTCAATGAACTCCGAGGGCTTGTATCTTGAATACAATATGAGAGCTTACGAGGAGCAATTTATTTGTATGGGCACCAATCCCGATGCAAAGACACGAATCTGTTCAATAAGCCTGCCTTTCGTTGTTGCCTCATATTGCGCCACGGTTGACGAGGCGGTCAGGTTCATGAGAGAACAGCTCGACATTTATACGCTAATTGACGAGTCAATCGCCTCGGGCTGGAATCTCTGCTTCGCTATCGGAGATGCAAGAGGCAATTACGGCATTATCGAAATTGCAAACAACGAGATAAAATATCTGCCGCACGCAAACGGTCAGGGCAACTACTATATCTATCCCGAATTTAACAGCACGTCACAGAATCAATCGGGCTACGGCAGACTTCAATTCGGTCTTGAGCGCATTGACAAGGTTCAGTGTGACAAGGATATGACTGAGCTTATGGAAGCGATTATGTGGCGCAACGAAATTCTCGATATTCCGTTTGCGTACAGAGATACATACGGACATATTCATTTTTGCGACAACCCCGAGCACACTCACGAATCTCTCGACTGGCGAAGCGACAACGTAAAGAGAATCCCTGTGAACAGTGCAGGACGGTACGTTGATATTGATGATGACACCCGTGAAGCGATACAGGTTCGCGGATACAAACAATGTTATGACGACTACCTCGCAGGAATCCATACGCCAACCAATAAAGAGGGCTATGAGTGTTATTTGGAATATCTAAACAGATGTGACCTTGTGTGGGTACAGACGAACGATAACTTTGAGGATTTGCAGAAAGGTCTGATGAAGCATTATATCGAGAGCGGTGCAGTTGAAAAGCTGAGACTTTTCTATTCGGGGATTGAGAAGCCGCTACGCGATGACGGAAACATTTTCACCACGGCATTAAGCTTTTCGGTGAACTGCACTAAAAAACGACTTACGGTTAAATTCTGGGAACAGCCCGACCTTGTTTTCCATTATCAATGGTAAGATACTACTTGAAAAATCAGTCATAATAATATACAATCTTGATACAGTAAAATTTATCGGAGTATTATTATGTCGAACATTATTTATATCAACGATTTCAGCGCAGCCGAACTTGATGTCTATGCGAGGCTGAGCGAAAACCAGCTTCTTAACCGTGAGCATCCCGAGAACGGCATTTTTATTGCGGAAAGTCCCAAGGTTATTGAGCGTGCGCTTGACGCAGGCTGTGAACCTGTCTCTTTTCTTGTTGAGGATAAACACCTTGAAACACAGGCAAAGAAACTAATCGAAAGGTGCGAAAATATACCCGTTTATACCGCGCCGTTTGACGTTCTGACACAGCTTACAGGCTTTATGCTCACACGAGGAATGTTGTGTGCCATGCACCGCCCTCAGATTAAATCACTTGAAGAAACCGTAAAAAGCACAACACGGATAGCCGTCCTTGAAAACGTAATGAATCCTACAAATGTCGGAGCGGCATTCCGTTCCGCCGCAGCGCTTAATATGGACGCCGTCATTCTAACCGACTCGTGCAGTAATCCCCTTTACCGCAGAGCAATACGTGTCAGTATGGGAACGGTTTTTCAAATCCCGTGGACAATCGTTGAGACAAACGGCGGTTCAATTGTGGAAGCTCTGCACAAAGAAGGCTTCAAAACAGCTGCAATGGCACTGTCTGACAACTCAATTTCGATCAAAGACCCTCGCCTTTCCGATGAACCAAAGTTAGCCGTACTTCTCGGCTCGGAGGGTGACGGATTAAAAGCCGAAACCATTAGTCAGAGCGATTATGTAATAAAAATACCGATGTCGAACAACGTCGATTCTCTCAATGTCGCCGCCGCCAGCGCGGTCGCATTCTGGGAGCTTGGCAATAACTGAAAAAATTTGTCATTGCGAGGAGCAAAGCGACGTGGCAATCCACACCCCTGACAAATCAAAAAAGTCCGATTATGTATCAGCTACAAAATCGGACTTTTATTATTGTATTAAATTAAAGAGTCGCCGCCATAACAGCCTTGATTGTATGCATTCTGTTCTCGGCTTCTTCAAAAACAATGGACTTTTCGCTCTCAAATACTTCGTCAGTAACCTCCATTGCATCTCTGCCGAACTTCTCACCCATTTCCTTACCGACAGCTGTCTTGTGGTCGTGGTAAGCAGGCAGGCAATGCATGAATACGCAATTCTCGTCTGCGGCATCCATAAGTGTCTTGTTTACCTGATAAGGTGCGAGGTCGTTGATTCTTTCCTCCCACACTTCAACCGGCTCACCCATTGATACCCATATATCCGTGTAGATTACGTTTGCGCCCTTAACTGCTTCAATCGGATCTTCGATGAACTTAAGCTGTGCGCCTGTTTCCTTTGCAATCTCCATGCAGGTATCAATAAGCCCCCGGTCGGGGAAATACTTTTTCGGTGCGGCTGCGGTAAAGTTAAGACCCATTTTCGCACAGCCAACCATAAGTGAGTTGCCCATATTATATCTGGCATCGCCCATATAAACAAAGTTGATACCTTTAAGATAGCCGAAATGCTCCTTGATTGTAAGGAAGTCAGCAAGAATCTGAGTCGGATGGAACTCGTTTGTAAGTCCGTTCCATACAGGAACCTTTGAATACTTTGCAAGCTCCTCAACAACAGCCTGACCGTATCCGCGGTATTCAATGCCGTCAAACATTGAAGCAAGGACACGTGCTGTGTCGGCAATGCTTTCCTTCTTGCCTATCTGTGAGCCCTCTGCAAGGTAGGTTGAACCCATCCCGAGGTCACTCGCGGCAACCTCAAAGCTGCATCTTGTTCTTGTACTTGTCTTTTCAAAAATAAGAGCAATGTTCTTGCTCTCATGCATTTTGTGTGCGATACCTGCCTTTTTCTTTGCCTTAAGGTCAGCGGCAAGGTCGAGCAGATACTGAATTTCCTCGCTTGAAAAATCAAGCAGCTTCAAAAAATCTTTACCTTTTAAATTTACCATATCAGACACCGTCCTGAAATCACAAAAGGGAGCAGTATTTCCGCTCCCTTCGGATGTTTTTTTATTTAATAAATTCGCTTACATATTCAATCTGCTTTTCAACAGAATCAAGACCTGTACCGCCTGCTGAAATACGCTTCTTAACGCAGGTTTCAAGAGAAATTTCTTCGTAAAGATCATCCTCAAACAGCTCGCTGTACTTCTTGTAATCGGCAAGCGGCATTGTTTCAAGAACAAGACCCTTGTCGATACAGTAAGCAACTATCTGACCGACATTCTTATATGCGCTTCTGAAAGGCATACCCTTCTTTGTAAGATAGTCGGCAAGGTCTGTCGCATTGATGAAGCCCTTCTGTGCAGCCGAATACATATTGTCGGTGAGCACGTTCATTGTGGAAATCATCGGTGCGAAAACCTTAAGGCACTGCTTAAGTGTGTCAATGCTGTCAAAAATGCACTCCTTGTCCTCCTGCATATCCTTGTTATATGCAAGCGGAATGCCCTTGAGAACAGTAAGCATTGTGAAAAGATTGCCGTAGACTCTGCCCGTCTTGCCTCTTACAAGCTCCGCCATATCGGGGTTCTTCTTCTGAGGCATGATGCTTGAACCTGTTGTGTAGCTGTCGTCAAGCTCAACAAACTTGAACTCCCAGCTTGACCAGAGGATAACCTCCTCTGAGAAACGAGAAAGGTGCATCATAATTGTTGCAAACGCGCTCATAAGCTCAACACAGAAATCTCTGTCGGAAACACCGTCAATACTGTTGAGAGTGATTCCGTCAAAGCCGAGCTGTTCGGCAACAAAGTAACGGTCAGTGTTATATGTTGTACCTGAAAGCGCACATGAACCGAGCGGAGAATAATTCATTCTCTTAACCGCATCCTCAAGTCTTGTGATGTCACGTGTGAACATCATGGCATAAGCGAGAAGATGATGAGCAAATGTTATCGGCTGTGCTCTCTGCAGGTGTGTATATCCGGGCATAATGGAAGTTTTGTGAGCCTTCGCCTGCTCAAGTATAGCGGCAAGCAGATTGCGGATAAGTCCGATTATCTCTGCTGTTTCGTCACGGAGGAACAGTCTGATGTCAACTGCAACCTGGTCATTACGGCTTCTTGCTGTGTGAAGCTTTTTGCCGACATCACCGATACGCTTTGTAAGCTCGGACTCAACGAACATATGAATGTCCTCTGCGTCCATGTCAAACTGAAGTGCACCGCTGTTAAGGTCATCAAGAATTGACTGCAAGCCATCTGTGATTTTATCACAGTCATCGTCACCGATAATACCCTGCATTGCGAGCATTGCCGCGTGCTTCATTGAGCCTGTGATATCCTGCTTATACATTTTGCAATCGAAATGAATGGAAGAATTGAAGTCGTCAGCTTCTTTGTCGAGAGCCTTCTGAAATCTTCCTGCCCACATTTTTTCCATAACTATTGATTCTCCGAATTAGTCAAGATTGTTCTTTTTCTTCATCTTAGCCATAACCTTTGTTGAAAGGCCGTAAAGGTTGATGAAGCCTGCTGAATCAGCCTGATTGTAAACCTCGTCCTCGTCGAATGTTGCGATTTCGGGGTCATAGAGTGAATACGGTGATGTTACGCCTGCCTTGATGATGTTGCCCTTGTAGAGCTTGAGTGTTACGTCACCTGTAACCGTCTTCTGTGTTTCCTTAACGAAAGCAAGGATAGCTTCTGTAAGGGGTGAGAACCACTGTGCGTTGTAAAGAATCTCGCCGAGCTTCTGAGCAACAAGTGCCTTGTAGTGCATTGTTTCCTTATCAAGAGTGATTGTCTCAAGATACTCGTGAGCTGAGTAGAGGATTTCTCCGCCGGGAGTCTCATAAACACCACGGCATTTCATACCGACAAGTCTGTCCTCAACGATATCAAGAAGACCGATACCGTTCTTGCCGCCGAGCTCGTTAAGCTTTGTAACGATACCAACTGAATCCATCTCAACACCGTCAATAGCTGTTGCGATTCCCTTTTCAAAGTGAATCTTTACATATGTGGGTTCGTCGGGAGCCTGCTCGGGAGAAATACCCATCTCAAGGAAGCCCTCCTTGTTGTAAAGAGGCTCGTTTGCGGGATCCTCGAGGTCAAGACCTTCGTGTGAAAGGTGCCAGATGTTCTTATCCTTTGAGTAGTTTGTCTCTCTGTTTATCTTAAGAGGAACATTGTGTGCCTCTGCGTAATCAATTTCTTCCTCACGTGACTTGATGTCCCACTCTCTCCAGGGAGCGATAACGGGGATGTCGGGAGCGAAAGCCTTAAGACCGAGTTCAAATCTTACCTGGTCATTACCCTTACCTGTGCAGCCGTGAACGATAGCGTCTGCGCCCTCTTCAATAGCGATTTCAGCAAGTCTCTTAGCGATGATGGGACGAGCGAAAGCTGTACCGAGAAGATAGTTCTCATACTTTGCGCCTGCCATTACTGCGGGGAATACAACCTCATCAAGCATTTCCTTTGTGAGGTCCTCAACATAAAGCTTTGAAGCGCCTGTCTTAAGAGCCTTTTCCTCAAGACCCTCAAGCTCGTCAGCCTGACCAACGTTACCTGAAACAGCTACGATTTCACAATTGTTGTAGTTTTCCTTAAGCCAGGGAATGATGATTGATGTGTCAAGTCCGCCTGAGTAAGCAAGGACTACCTTTTTAATCTTTTCTTTATTCATAATTATACCTCCGATATGCATTTGTTTCGTCGATTTATGCATTTATCTTAGCATATATTGTATAAATATTCAAGTAAAAATTTGTAAATATTTATATTTTGTTGTAATGCACAACACGCGAATAATTTATAAAAATAAACTATATAAAATAACAAAAATGTAAACATTTTTTGGAATTCCGAAAAGCGGAATATTCATTATTCCTGTATATATACAGTTTATTTGCGTTTAAGCGTTCTGAGATAAGCTTTCTGCCCGTCTGTTATGCGATAGCTTTCAGTCGCTTTTTGTATACTCTTATTGTGTGTCCACGTTTCGAGTAAGTTTTTTTCAATATACGGCAGGGTTGATTCATACTGTTTTGCAAGTGCCGTAGCAAAATACCACGCAACCATCATCTTAACATAATAGTCATCGTGTTTTACGTCTGCAACCTTTCTGAGATATTCGGGACTGAAATCATCATCAAGGTAATGCGACATCAGCATTTCAATTCCGAAGCGAATTGTATAAACCTCATCAGAAGCAAGCCAGCGGTCAATTTCGCAAACCAACTCCGCTTTGTGCTTTTTGAACACCTTCGGCGAGGTTGAATCACAGGTTGCCCAGTTATCAACATATGGCAGGAATTCATCCATTCGTCTTACTGCTTCGCCGTAATCCTTTATTTCACTTACAATAAAGCCGTGAAGATTGTTTTCCTCATAGTATTTATGCGGAAGTGAATCGAGGAAGTCCTCTGCTCCCGCTTTTTTCAGTTCCTTAGCAAACTGACGGAGAAGAGGAGTGCGGACGCCGATAATCGTTTCTTTATCAATAGTCGGCATAAGCTTAGCCTGAAAATCACGATATTTCAAGTCCTGCATTTCAAAAAGCTTTTCTCTGATTTCTTTATTTTCCATTATTACGTTCCTTCAAGAAAAAAGCCCGTGCGAAAACACACGGGCAAATTTAAATTTAATTGATTACATCATGCTTGCAACTTCTGCTGCGAAGTCGTCAACTCTCTTTTCGATGCCCTCGCCCTTCTCAAAGCGTACAAAAGATGCAGCCTTGATGTCAGCGCCAAGCTCCTTAGCAACCTTTGCAACATAACCTGCAACGTTACCCTCGAAGAGATCTGAACGAACGAATGCCTGCTCAAGAAGGCAAACCTCTGTAAGCTGCTTCTTAAGACGGCCTTCAACAGCACCTGCGAAGATCTTATCGCCAATGAACTCATCCTTACCTGCAACTGCAAGCTCTGCAAGAGTAGCGATTGCTTCCTTTGAAAGGAAGTTGAAGAGGAACTTGTTCTTCTTCTGCTCTTCGTAAGCAGCGATATCAGCGTCGCTCCAGAGCTTCTCGTCACAAGCCTTAGCAATAACCTTGTTGAGGATGGGCTTCGGAAGTGATTCGGGCTTATTGAGTGAGCTTTCAACGATGATGTTCTTCATCTTTGCAAGCTCGTCAGCTGAGATGCAATCCTTGCTGAGGTACTCGGGATTCATAGCAGCAATCTGCATTGCTACGTTCTTACCCATAGCCTTGAATGCATCGTCAAACGCTGCGTCTGAGTCAAACTTAACAAGAACGCCAACTGTGCCGCCGCCGTGGATGTAAGTAGCAACCTTACCCTCAACTCTTACGAAACGGCGAACCTTCATGTTCTCACGGATTGTAAGGAAGAGCTCCTGAACAGCCTCTTCAACTGTTGCGCTTTCGCCGACAAGTGTCTCCTTAAGGAGAGCGTCAACGTCTGCGGGATTCTTCTCAGCAACTGTCTTGGCAATTTTATTTGCAAGAGCAACAAAGCCCTCGTTCTTTGCAACGAAGTCTGTCTCACAGTTAATCTCTACCATTGATGCAACCTGAGCTGCATCGTCATAATATGCAACAACAACGCCTTCTGCTGCGATACGGCTTGCCTTCTTAGCAGCTGAAGCAAGACCCTTCTCGCGAAGAATTTCAATAGCCTTCTCAACGTCGCCGTCTGTTTCTACAAGTGCCTTTTTGCATTCCATCATACCAACGCCTGTCTTCTCACGAAGAGCAGCAACGTCTTTAGCTGTAAATGATGCCATTTGATTTTTCCTCCTAATGTATAATTTGCAATAAGTCCGCACATTTGCACGGACTTATCATTTTTATTTCAATTATTCAGCAGCTGCTTCCTCAGCCTCTGCTTCAACGGGAGCAGCACCCTGCTCGCCCTGACGGCCTTCGATAACAGCGTCAGCCATAGCGCCTGCGATAAGGCGAACAGCACGGATAGCGTCATCGTTACCGGGGATAACGTAGTCGATCTCGTCGGGATCACAGTTTGTGTCAACAACAGCTACGATTGGAATACCGAGCTTGTGAGCTTCCTGAACTGCGATTCTTTCCTTGCGGGGGTCAACGATGAACATAGCAGCAGGCTGCTTCTTCATGTTAACGATACCGCCCATGAACTTCTCGAGCTTCTCGATTTCGAGCTTAAGCTTGATAACTTCCTTCTTGGGAAGCATATCAAATGTGCCGTCAGCTTCCATCTTCTTGAGCTGCTCAAGTCTCTTGATTCTTCTCTTGATTGTGTTGAAGTTTGTAAGCATACCGCCGAGCCAACGTGCGTTTACGAAAGGCATTTCGCAACGGATAGCTTCTTCCTTAACGGAATCCTGAGCCTGCTTCTTTGTACCTACGAAGAGAATGTCATCTCCGTTAGCAGCAACCTCACGAACGAACATATAAGCTTCCTCAAGCTTACCAACTGTCTTCTGAAGGTCGATGATGTAGATACCGTT
>JAKSQO010000049.1 GCA_024404095.1 Clostridia bacterium
ATATTGCTTGAATGGGTGTGCTTTGAAAAAATTGCTGTTATTCAGTAGGCATTAACTACTGCCCAATCTTCATCTGTAAACTCATCAGGCAGATAATACAAATCCGGCACGCCGAGCTTTGCGTTATTCACAAGGCAATGAAGCTTTTCTCTCACCGTTGGCCCGCTGAATCCGTCCATATCAATCAGAACATCCGGCATTATCGCCTCGGCAAATTCCGCACGGAACTGCATTGTACTTTTGTAGCTTCTGAGATTCGGGTCAAAATCGTGTATTCTGAACTGGTCACAGTTTTCGCTGAAATAAGGATGAACGCTGCTCATATTTATCAACGCGTCAGATTTGGCTTTCTTCGAGAACCTGTATATCGCATCAAAAAGTCTTTTCTGCATCTCAAGTCCGTAAACGCCCTTTTCGTAAGCAACCGAACCTGCCATTCTCGGGAAGCAATCCATAAAATCAATTTTAAATCCGTCACAATTCATGCAGCCTTCATCTTCCGACAGCAAATTGTAAATCGCCTTTTCAAGCCGGGCAAGATATTTCGGATTTGTAGGATCAGCGCAGTATGGCTCGCCGTCAAGCATTATACACTCATCTTCAGGCAGTCCGTCCTTTCGCCAGCACATAAGCCACAGCACTACTCTTCTGTCATTTTTATGCTGTCGGTCGGCAAAAGCACGCATATCACTCCACTTTTGTGTATCAACATCAAGCAGTCCATACTCATTTTGCCACTTATCGTCAATCATTATTATGCTCGGATTCAGACCAACACTTTCAAGTTTTTCAATAAATCCGTTATAATTTTCCTCCGTTGCATACGCAGGAGATTTTTTTACTCTGCCGAGCCTATCCCTTAACTCACCCTGAGCGCCCCAGCCGCAGAATATCGGTCCTTTCCACCAATCGGGAATGCTGTGTTTATCGGGATTTCTGCCGAATCCGAGGTTGTTATATTGCCAGTCCGCATAATTGCGAAGGACATCCATATCGTCTTTGCCGAATCCGCCCCATATATACGGGCTCTCCCATTCACCGTCAACAGACGTGTATCCCTCAAAGTCCACAGTAAACCAGCAACCGTTTTCATCCCAGTTATTTCTCGGTGCATTAAGAGTAAGCTTTTGGAAATTATGCTGTCCTTTTTTTGCGGCAATACCTATACCGATCCAGTCATCATTCATATCGTTCCACATAGGAAATACAAACGGAGGCGGCGCAGCTCTGAGCGGAATAATCTCCGCAGGCTCAACATCCATCATAAACTTTGAGCGTTCTCTGTCCTTATTCTGTGAATTGACAGTAAGGTATCCTGCAACCGCAAAGTTGGAGCCTACGGAGCCCTCTGCCCCACGGAAGTATTCTATGTTCTCAGGAACACCTTTTCCGCCGACCGTAACCGAAAAAACAAAGCAATTATCAATCACTCTGAGTTTGTACTGCTTTTTATTCCACACCGTACTTTCGGCTGTCCACACAGCGGTTTCACCGTTAAATTCAGTTAAATTAACATCAGTATCAAAGTCAATTCTTTCAGCAAGATTCAACCTTGATGAAACATTAAAGCTGAAAAGTCTTATATCATCTGAATAAACAGAAAACCGATTATTATGTATGTTTATATATCTGCTTTTATCAATATTTATTCTATACATATTAAAAACCTACTAAATCTGATTAAAGCTTTACTGTTTTTCCGGCTTCAATTTTTACCGCTTTTCCGAATGCCGATACCCAGACATCCGTTGCAGAGGGATTGGTGATAATCTTTCCGTCATATGATGTAACAAGATTGTCGTAAGCCTTTACATAGTCATAAATTTCGATATTGGTTGCATACCAGATATCGTCACGGTTTGAAAGGTATTCAGCAAGCTTTTCTATTCTGTCCCAGTTATTGTCATTATCAAACTCATACGTATGTCCCCAAACGTAAAACATACGGCAAATATCCCATTTCGGTTCATTCTGAACAAAATCTTCGGCAAGTTCAAACAGCTTTTCATCGTTGTGGTGACAGGTCGGTTCAAGATAAAGCCAGTCAGACGGGAAATCAAATCTGCGTGTTCCCTTTGCAGTTCGTGAGTAAACAATACCACAGCTTTTTAAAAGTTTTGTCTGTTCATCTGTGAAGCAGCCGAAAGGATATGCCATTCCGCGAACGGGTTTTCCTGTCAGCTTTTCAAGATTGATTCTGTCCTGAACGGTTTCGTTTATAATCTCTTCATCTCTCAAAGTTTTTAACCACGGATGTGTCAACGTATGCACAGCGGCTTCGTGCTTAGAATCTGAAAAATACTTTGCCACCTCTCCCCTCGTCAGCTTGCCTTCGGGGTTTTCACGAACCTCATCTGTATCCCTGAGAAGTCCCGAATTTATATTAAAAGTACCTTTAAGGCCATATTTATTAAATATTTCAATAAGTCGGATATCGGGTGCGTTTCCGTCATCATAGCTGAAAGTAAGCACCTTTCTTTTTCCGTCCTTAAGTCTCATCTGCATAATAATTACCCCTTTCTGCGATTTTTATTTTCAATACAATATTACTTTTTCCATCTTTTTAACGTAGGAAACAGTTTGGTGCAAAGCTCTTTCATCTCTTCGTTTGTCATTCCTGCCTGAGCACCGTACTGTGAGCACATTTCGATGTATTCCTCCATTGAAACATCGTCAATAAACTCGCCCTTGTCATAGCAGTATTTGCAGTAATCTTCATTGATGCTGCCGTCTTTATTTGTTCCGAGCTGGTCAGCCGATTCAAGCGGCATTCCGCAGCTCTGACAGATTTTGTTTTCCATAATTATTGTCCTTTCTTTTTTTACTGTATTTTTTATCCATTGGTCAAGATAATCCATCTGTTCTTCCGTATGGAACCAATGCTCACCGCCTGCCATCACATCAAGCGTTGCTCCGATTTTTTCGGCAAATGCTGATATTGTTTCAAATGAGGTCAGATTATCATTTTCACCGTACAGAATATGTGTAGGTATCTTCCATTCAATCGGATTATCCCTTACATAGCAGAGATATTCCCACGACAACGTCTCTCCGAATGATGTTTCAATCTCTTTTTTCTCGCGCAGTTCAGGTTCTGTCACATTTGCCCACATCATCATATCGGCAATAAGCTTTTCCATATTAACAACAGGTGAGATAAAAAACGCCTTTCTGATTTTTTCGTCAGGAACTGCATTCATTGTAAAAAAAGCGCCTATGCTGTTTGCGATAATATAAATAGTATCGCAGTTTTCGCTTATTTCATCAAAGTACTTTGTAAACTCGTTTTTGGCTTCCCACGGTGTTTCCGCTTTATAATCAAAACCGAATACATTGCAATCAGTAAACAGGCTTTTATAGTGCTCAGCCTCCTCGGCACTTCCACCCTTTCCGTGTATGTATATAACTGATTTTTTCATTTTCATTATTTTCCTTATTCATTTAAGAGTATATAAGCATTCAATTGCATTTATTATAGTGTCCGCTTGTCAACCTGTCAAGAATTTTTATAAAGCAGCCTTTAATATTCTATATCGTAACTAATCAAATAAAAAATCGATAAAATTGCATAATAAAATTATATATAGGTTAAAAAAATTATAGAATTTTTTAAAAAAGTATGTTATAATAATCTACAAATCATTTAAGGCGGTGTATTTATGAATTGTCCTAAATGCGGAGTGCACATATCGCCCTTCGACTTGAAACCAAACTGTAAAAAATGTGGAGTCAATATTCTGCTTTACAGTCAGGAATATCTGCTTGAACGTGATGCAAAACGAACCGAGCTTGAATTTGCATCGGGTCGAATTATCCTTGCAAAAGTTAAAGCAGGCTTTATCGGCGGTGCATTGCAGATAGCAAGACTCGTTGTAACGCTGTTGTGTGTTGCGGCTCTTCTTATTCCTTTTGCAGATTTCAGCATTTCCACTCCTGCTTTTTCAACCGATATGTCGCTTGGCGGAATCGGAATTTATAATCTGTTTTCGGGCGATATGCTTTCGGCGATACCCGGCTTTGCGGGCAGTGCTCTTTTCGGAGGAATGATGAAAAACATTCTCATTCTCCTCGGCATTGTTCTGTTGATTGCCCTTTGTGATATTGCATTGCTGATTGGCTGGCTGCTTAACTTTATCAATATCAAAAAATCCGCTAAGGCTTTTAGTGTTATCTCCGCAATCGGATTTGCTTTATGCATTGTGTTCTATATTGCAGGGTTTATTTTCCATTCAAAAGCTCTTCCGTCATATATGAGCTTCCGTTTAGGCTTCGGCGCTCTTGCAGCGGCAATCATGTTCATAGTGAACTTCGTTATCAATCTGAAAATTCATAAAAAGGATATTCAGCTCAAGGTTCGGGAATATGATTTTGAGCGAAAGGAAACTTTGCAGAAAATCAAAAAAGGCGAGCTTGATTTTGACGACCTTCCCCTTCCCGTCTTTGAGACCGAGGAAGAAAAAGAAAAAAGACTTCACGAGCTTGAAGAAATACTGAAACAGGAGGACGAATAATATGGAACAGAAAAGTTCAAAGAAGAAGCAAGTCCTCAGTATCTTTCTTGTCCTTGTAATTCTTCTCGGTGCGTGTTCGGTTTCGGTAACATTCTACGTTAAAAACTACATAACCGAGGGTGTTGAGGCTCCTGTATCCGAACCGATTCCTTCAAAAACTCCCGCTCCCGATAAGAACACTTTTACCGCTTATCTTTCTGACAATCTTATCGCAAACACGCACGACAGCAGTAAGGTAAAAACAAACCTGTCAACAAACATTTCAGTTGATACAGACAGCGTCCGGGTTGAAGGCGGCAAGGCAAACGCAGATGTTATCAAATACACATTAAAATCTCTCTCCGGCAAAATCGGAGAAGCCTATCCGTCACATGAGGGTGAATTCGGCGATAATTTCGATACCTTCCCAAGCTGTTCATTAAACGCAAAGGATATATCTGAATTTGAATTCAGACAGGGCGAGGTTGACCCGGAGAATGAGGAAGAAACTGCAAAAGAAGTTAATTATAGCTACTTTACAGTTAAAACAAATGAGTTTGAAATTATTGACAGCCCTGCGGTATCTCAGCACGGATTTCCTTATTACTCGTCAGCCGATTTAAAGCCTGCGATTAAAAAGGTAACCGATTCGCTCTTTGAGATGCTTGACGTTACTGATTGTGAAATCAAAGCGAACGCTTCAACAATTGAAGGCAAAGCAGAGAGACTTACCGATCAGCTTGAGTATCTTAAGCTTTCTGCCGATTACAATATAACACTTGACATCAGCTTCAAGGGTGACTATGCGGCACTCGGAAACAGCAAGATATCATTCAATCTCACAGTTAAAGAGGAATACAGCTACACATGGGCAGGCGTTAACATTGCCGATGATACAATTCATCTGAATCATAATGAAGAGAACACTCTTCCGCTTGAAGTAGATCTCAGCGATAAAGCGACTGAAAAGGATTACAAAATCCGTTTTGAAAGCGAAAACAGCGATATTGTAAGCGTTGACAAGGACGGCAATATCAAGGGTCTTGAAATCAGCGAATCACCCGTAAAAGTAACCGTTATATTTGAATATCTCGGAAACACATACACAGATTCGTGCGACGTTTACGTTACAGTACCTGTTAAGCACATCAAAACCACACCCGATAAATTAACACTTAACGTCGGAGAAAGCAAAAAGCTTGACTGCAAAATTTCTCCCGATGACGCAACAATCAAGAAGCTTGAATGGCACTCCGAGGATGAAAGCATAGCTGTTATTTCCGATGACGGAACAGTAACAGCTGTCGGCAAAGGAAAAGTAAAGGTTTATGCCGTATCGCTTGACGGATATCTCCGTTCATCCTGCGCTGTAACTGTTAAGGAGGTGAAGTAAATGGCAACAGAAGAAAAAACAGCTGAAGTTCAGACAGCTCACCGCAATCTGAGTCAGAACCTGTATAAAAGCTATAGCTATGTTGGCGTCAAAGAAACCGTTGCCTATTTACTCAACGACTTCTCGAACACATTCAACATCAATGATTTCAAAGAGCGATTCGTATGGGACGTTATCAAGGTTGACTTTTCCATTGCCGCTATTGTAAATATTTTTACAAGTGCATGGGACGTTATCAACGATATTCTTATTGCTACTCTTGTCGACAACACAAGAACAAGGCTCGGTAAATTCCGTCCTTATCTTATTGCAATGCAGCTTCCGCTCACTCTGCTCGCCCTGCTTTACTGGTTTATCCCGATTTTTTTCCCGCACACAGACGGAACGTATATTCCTAAGCTGATTGTTTATTTCGGTTTCTGTGTAATTCAGGAAACAGCAGAAACATTTACAAGCATTGCAAAGAGCGGATATATGTCAACCATTACGCCGAACCCCAACGAACGAATCCGTTTGATTACGCTTGCTGAGCTTCTCACAGGATTTATGGGTGAAGATTTACCGCGTTACCTTTTCGGTGTTGTTTATGACCTGATTAACGCAGGAAAAATCAGCCTTAAGCTCGGCAATGCATTCCTCGGCTTCGGCGTTGTAACAGGTCTTGTTTCTTCGCTGTTCACTCTTTACTTCTTCCTTGTTTCAAAGGAAAGAGTTATGCAGTCAATTGAACGACCGAGCATCAAGGACGGACTCAAAGCAATCTTCAGCAACTACCCTGTTCTTCTTATGTGTCTGTCGGACTTCCTCGGCGGATTTGCTATAGCCTCTGACGAAAAGAACTACTTCATAGACGTTCACGGCTCATATTCACTGATAACACTTGCAAACATTCCTTCATCCCCCAACGGAAGCATAAGCTATGCTTTTGTTAAACCTCTGAGAGAGAAATTCTCCTCAAAGGCATTGTGGGTCGGTGCAGATATCTACGGCGATATGCTCGTTCTCGGCTATTTCCTCTTTGGACTTACAAATAAGAATTATCTGAAGAAAATACCGATGGTTGTTGCTGTCGGCATAAGAGAATGGTTCGCTAAATGGGCATTCGGCGTCAATAAAGTTATCAATGCCGATCTGTGGAATGAAGCAATGGACTATTGCGAATGGAAAAACGGCTACCGTATGGAAGCTACCACAGGTGTTGCGAAGAATCTTGTGCTGAAAATTCAGAAATCACTTATGAACACAGTTAAAAACCTGCTTTTCAAGAAAATAGGCTACATTCAGGGACTGAAAATCGGTACACAGGATGCAAGCACAAAATTCTGGCTGTTTGCTCTCTGCACTGTTGTTCCGCTTGTCACAGGCTCACTCGGTATAGTGCCTAAGATGCTGTGGCCAATTACACAGAAAAAGCGCGAGCGTATGTATGCCGAGCTTGCAGAAAGAAGAAACAAGCTGGTTACAGATTACAACGATTTACTTAATGAAGAGAATAACTAAAACAAGGGGGTGTCGCATTGCGGCATTCCCTTCATTAGCGTTTAAAAGAAAATCTTTAAGCAACCCTTCACAAAATCCGTTCTTGTTTTTTTCCCGCTTAGTGTTATAATTATAATATATCTTCACGGAGGGAAACAATGAAAAGAATAACATCTACACTTCTCTGTATCACTCTACTGCTCTGCCTTTTTTCGGGCTGTAATATCAAGCCGAAAGAAAAAGAAATAAAAATCGGTCTGGCGGCTCCCGCCGTCACGCACGGATGGGTTGCCGGAGTATCGTATTACGCAGAAAAATACTGCAAAGAAAACAATATTGAATATAATCTGACAACATCAGGCAACGCCAAAGAGATGGAAGCAAATATAGAAAAGCTCGTCAGTTGGGGCGCAGACGCTATCGTTCTATGGCCTCAGTGGACAGGCATGGAAAAAGCTGTAAAAAATCTCATCGAGCAGGATATAAAGGTTGTCAGCTTTGACGTAGATATAAATGCGAGCGGAATATATAAAGTTACAGGAAATAACTATGATATGGGATACGAAAGTGCCCGATACATAACTGACAAGGTCGGCAGCAATGCCGCCATAGCCGTTATTGATGTTCCGTCTGCAGGCTCTGTTGCACAGCTCAGAAAAAAAGGATTTTATGATTATCTTGATTCAATAAACTACAACACAGACAATATTTTTGAAATTGCGGAACCGGGCTTTACATCAGAAGCCGGATACAATTCAATTAAAGAAGCATTGAATGAACACCCCGAAACAACCGCTGTTTTTTCAATGGATGACGAAATATCAATCGGCATTGTTAAGGCTCTGTCCGAACTTGGCGAAACCAATATAAAAGCTGTGACGGGCGGCGGCGGAAAACAGGATTATTTTAAAATGATTCAGGACAAAAAATACTCCGCTTTCGGTCTTTCTTCCGCCATTTACAGTCCGTCAATGGTTGAGGACGCAATAAAAGCTTCGCTTGACCTGTGCAGCGGAAAAAATGTCGGTAAAATTATTGTAATGCCAACAGCAATAGTTGACGCTCAAAACGTAGAAAACTATATCGAACCTCAGAACACCATTTACTGATCAGGGAGGATTTATGCTGTACTCATACCTTAAACTCGGATTAGCCGCATTTCTTCCTGTTATTGCGGCGGCGTTAATTTATCTTGCAGATAAAAATACTTCATTCCAAAAACTTTCATATAAAAACAAGCAGCTTATCATCGGTATTATTTTCGGCTGTCTCGCTATTATCGGTACAGAATTCGGAATTCCGATAAAAGGAGTGCAGATGAATGCCCGCGATGCCGCTGTGCTTTCTGCCGGTCTTTTCTTCGGCGCACCCGCAGGTATCATTTCGGGTATTATCGGCGCTGTCGAGCGTTGGTTTGCCGTGTATCACGGTGTCGGTGCTTTCTCCCAGGTAGCCTGCTCTGTTTCTACTCTTCTTGCAGGTATTTACTCAGCACTTCTGAGAAAATTTATGTTTGAAAACAAAAAGCCGAGTACATTTATCTCTCTTGCCATCGGCGTTGTTATGGAAGTTTTTCATATGACAATGATTTTCCTAACAACAATGCATCAGCCCGATAAGGCAATGGAAATAGTAAAAGCCTGTTCACCGGTAATGATTCCGCTAAACGGAATTTCCGTTATGCTCACCTCCCTGCTTATTGCGGTAATTTCAAAAGAAAGCCGCAAAAAAGAACGTCGTAATACACGTATTTCTCAGACTATTCAGCGTTGGCTGTTGTTGACTGTCACCCTTGCATTTGTTTTCACATCAGCTTTTGTTTTCAGATTTCAGGACGAAGCCGCTTCCAATCAGGCGGATCAGCTTCTGAGCCTCGCAGTTGACGAAACAGCCGCAGATATTATTGACGCTTCGGACGCCAATCTGCTCAATCTGACATATGAAGTACAAAACGACCTTAAAACCGAAAATCTTGAATCAATTGCCAAATCCAGAGGACTTGCAGAAATAAGTCTTGTAAATAAAGACGGTTTTATCTTTAACAGCAATATTAAGGAATACATCGGCTTTGATATGTCATCGGGCAGACAGTCGGCAGAATTTCTCAAGCTGCTCGGCAACAATTCTGAATACGTTCAGGGCTACGGTCCTATTTCATCCAACGAATCAATTTCAAGAAAATATGCCGGCATTAAAACTGATTACGGATTCCTTCAGGTCGGTTATGACTCAGACACTTTACAGAGTGACATTGACAAAGAGGTTATCGGTATTACAAAGAACCGACACGTCGGTCAGACAGGATGTATTATGATACTTGACTCTCAGTTAAACATCATAAGTGCGCCGTCAAGCATGAAAATGAAAAATCTTCTTCAATCTGCACCGAGAATCGAAATTCCCGATTCCGATACAACCTTTACAATGAACATCAACGGACAGGAATGTCGATGCCGTTACAGACTTGCCGAAGGATATTACATTTTCTCGGTTCTTCCCGAATCAGAGGCTGTTCAGATGAGAAATATTGCAGTCTATGTCAACAGCTTTATGGAAATACTTGTTTTCGCAATACTCTTTATTCTGATTTATCTTTTGATAAAGCGAGTTGTCGTAAACAGAATAAAATCAATCAACAGTTCACTTGCAACAATCACAAGCGGCAATCTCGACGTTGTTGTTGATGTACGAAGCAACGAAGAATTTGCCTCGCTGTCGGATGACATTAACTCCACCGTTGATACGCTGAAAAAATATATTGATGAGGCTTCGGCAAGAATTGACGCTGAGCTTGAATTTGCAAAGAACATTCAGGCTTCAGCTCTCCCGAATGTATCTGCTGCTTTTTCAAAGCGAAATGACTTTGATATTTTTGCAAGCATGAACCCTGCAAAAGAGGTCGGCGGTGATTTTTACGACGTATACACCACTGATAGTGACACCCTGAACTTCCTTATCGCAGACGTTTCAGGCAAGGGAATTCCTGCCGCTATGTTTATGATGAGAGCTATGACAGAGCTTAAAAGCCTTACTGAATCGGGTCAGCCGATAAACGAGGTTTTCACTAACAGCAACAACGCATTATGCACAGGTAATGATGCAGGTATGTTTGTTACTGCATGGCAGGGCGGCATTGATCTTTCCGACGGTACGGTAAGATTTGCAAACGCCGGTCATAATCCGCCGCTTGTAAAACACAGCGACGGAAGGTTTGAATACCTTAAATCAAGAGCAGGCTTAGTCCTTGCAGGTATGGAAGGTATAAAATATAAAATGCAGGAATTTAAGCTTGAACCCGGCGACATTGTTTATCTTTATACTGACGGTGTCACCGAAGC
This sequence comes from Clostridia bacterium, assembly GCA_024404095.1. Classification (GTDB taxonomy): domain Bacteria; phylum Bacillota; class Clostridia; order Oscillospirales; family Acutalibacteraceae; genus CAG-488. The sequence continues at coordinate 10,701 of JAKSQO010000049.1, forward strand.
TACCAACTCGTCAAACGAGCTTTACGGTGAAGACAGGCTGCGTGATGCTCTTAACTCCCGTGATTTTGAAAGCATGGAAGAGCTTTGTAAATTTGTCAAATCAGATGTTGACAGCTTTGTGGGAGAAGCACCTCAGTTTGATGACATAACAATGGTTGCGCTAAAATATATCGGTATCCCCTCCGTAAGCTTTGAGGAAGCTGAAATTCAAGACGTAGAAAAGGTTACCGCATTCGTTGAGGCGGAGCTCGAAAAGCTTGACTGTCCGATGAAATCAGCAATGCAGATAAACATTGCTATTGATGAGCTTTTCAGCAACATCGTCAGATACGGATATCCAAACAAAAAGGGTCCTGTTACGGTTAAATTCAAATATCATACTGATCCGACTGCTGTCTTCATCCGTTTTGAGGATGAGGGAATCCCCTACAATCCGCTTACAAAAGAAGACCCCGACATAACGCTTTCGGCAGAAGAGCGCGATATCGGAGGCCTCGGAGTATTTGTGGTTAAGAAAACCATGGACGATATGAGATATAAATATGAAAACGGTAAGAATATTCTTACAATCAAAAAACTGATATAATTATTGTGAGGGACTCTATGGAATTATTTGATAAAGCAGTTGTTTTTGCCTGTCAGAAACACAGCGGTCAGAGGCGCAAGCTGTCGGACGCACCGTATTTTCTGCATCCGATGGAGGTAGCAGCCATTGTAGGCACAATGTCAGATGATCAGAATCTGCTTGCAGCTGCTGTTCTGCACGATACGGTTGAGGACACGCAGACAACCCTTCAGGAAATAGAAGAAAACTTCGGCAGACGTGTTTGTCTTCTTGTTATGACTGAAACAGAAGACAAACGTGAAGACAGACCGCCCAAAGAAACGTGGCATCTTCGCAAAGAGGAAACGCTGAATATCATCAGTAACACCAAAGATACAGATGTAAAAAAGCTGTGGCTTGGAGATAAGCTTTCAAACCTTCGTTCGTTTTGCAGAGAGTACCGAAAAGTCGGCAATGAATTCTGGAACAGATTCAATCAGAATGACCCAAAGCAGCAGGAATGGTATTACAGAACTATCGCTGATGCTCTTACTGAGCTTAGTGAATATGACGCATACCGAGAGTTTACTGAATGTATCGAATTCCTTTTCGGGAAAAAATAAATTTTCTTGTCAACAAAATTATTGAGCGTTATGCCAATAACATAAATTTTTAAATTATTGAATTATTATAGGAGAAAAAATATGGAAATCATTAAAAATCAGAACGGTACTTCATTGGAAATTGCAATTGAGGGCAGACTTGATACAATGACTGCACCTGAATTTGAAGCTGAGATTTCAAACGCAATAAGCGGAATCACATCGCTTGTTCTTGACTTCGCAAAGCTTGAATATGTTTCTTCGGCAGGACTCAGAGTTATCCTTTCTGCTCAGAAAATTATGAACAAGCAGGGCGAAATGAAAATCAAAAATGTCAACAGCGAAATAATGGATGTTTTTGAAATAACAGGCTTTTCCGATATTCTTACAATTGAATAAATCAAAGAGGACAGGGTTTCAAAGCTCTGTCCTCTTTTTTTCAATAGCTTACTAAAAACCAAACAAGCTGATAACAAATATTTACAAAATACATATTTGAAACTGTTATTATAAACGGCTCTCCTTTTTATACACTATAAAAAATAATTGTCATTTTTGAATATATATGATATAATAAAGTAACATTTTTCCTGTTAGCGGAGGGAATAATATGAAAAAAAGACTCCTGAGCACCTTCTTGGCAATCACAATGATGCTCAGCATCATACCTGCATTGACAATGGAGGCAAATACTGCTGAATCAAGTTCCGTAGTATCCGGAGAACTAAAGCAGTACATTTCGGCGATCAGCACGTCGAGCGGTACCACAAGGTTGTCGGTTGACAATCTGCGCGGTAATTTGAACCGTAAGTCAAGCAAAGCGGCTGACTATTGGCTGTATGCCGACTTTACGAGTAATGCGGACGAGGCGATTACGGGAATCTGGATAATGCGCAGCGACAGTCTTACAACGATTGACGGATATGTTGTAACAAGAGCATCCGTTAATGTTAACTCAGAAGGCAGAGCCTGTTACATATATTATACAAAGGATAAAAATGCCGGCGCACCGATCGCAAGTGTGGGTGTGTGGCAAAGTGAAGACGACTACTTTGAATATGTAACAAACGTCGGAACGGAATTGCAGGAATACTACAACACAAGTTTTAACAATCAGTATTCCAATTACGGATACACCATTGTTGGCGGAGACAGTACCGATTTGAACGCCGATGCAGGCAGCAAGACTGCATACGTCTATCTTTACTACAAGCGTGCTCCGTACGTAAAGACACAGACTGCAGAGTTTTGCTATGACGGGCAAGCGCATAACGGAAGTGTTACGGTGTCAGACGGAGCAGTTGTAACCTATGGAACAGGTGTTTCGGCAACCGGCACGCATACACAGACCTTTAAGGTAACAAAAGAAGGTATGCTTCCTATATCCGGCACAACACCGGTTGTGATCAGTAACCATGATTATTCAGTATCTCTGAACAACAAAGTGGCCGCTTCCTGTAAGGCTGCAGGACATGAGACGGATATGAAGTGTTCGAAATGCGATGCTGTCAAAGCAGGTGCCGTCATTCCCAAACTCGACCATACCTATAAGAATGTAATCTGCACGGTATGCGGTGCCCTTGAAGAAGGCTACACCAGAATCAAAACAAGCTCGGCGTATTATAAAATTGACGGTGATACCATCTATATTGATGGCAAGGGTGAGATCCCTAATAATGCTTTCAAGCAAAAATTGAGTGACAGCATTAATCTTGTTGCAGTAACGAAGGCTGTCATCGGTGATTCGATTACGGGTATCGGCATGTCAGCGTTTTACGCATGCAAAAGTCTGACCTCGGTCACCATTCCGAACAGTGTAAAAAGCATAGGTCCGAGCGCATTTTGCGGTTGCTCGGTTCTGACCTCGGTCACGATCCCGAACAGTGTCACAAGCATAGGTGGGAACGCATTTGCTGCTTGTTCAAACTTGACTTCGGTCACCATTCCGAACAGCGTCACAAGCATAGGCGAGGGTGCATTTCTTCAATGTTCAAAATTGACCTCGATCACCATTCCGGGCAGCGTAAAAAACCCGGCAGCAAATATTTTTTCCAAATGCACAAGCTTAAAAACCGTCGTCATCGAGAACGGCGTCACAAGCATCAGTGACTATATGTTTAATGCATGCTATGCCTTGAATTCGGTCACCATTCCGAATACGGTAACAAGCATAGGCGTACAGGCATTTTACGGCACAAGCTTAGTTTCGGTAACAATTCCGAACAGTGTAACAAGTCTGGCAAGTAATGCGTTCAACGGTTGTTCAAAACTAAACCAGGCAACGCTTCCCTGCAGACTGAATTATAGTTTTGCCAATGGCGTGCGGGTGACCAAAGTCCATGTAGGCGATGCGGTCACAGACGCAAGCAAGGCCCCAACCTGCACGGAAAACGGTCTTACAGAGGGTACACATTGTTCTGTATGTGGTGCGGTTCTTACTGCACAGGAAGTAATCACTGCATCAGGACACATTTGGGGCAGCTGGAACGTATGGCAGGAGCCTTCCTGCACCAGCACCGGTACCCGCGGCCGCTTCTGTGAGCGTTGCTATGCCGAAGAGACAGAGGAAATTCCCA
>JAKSQO010000005.1 GCA_024404095.1 Clostridia bacterium
GCTTGTAAAGTACAGTGTTATGCGGGCTTTGGGGTTATTCAGTGGATATTATATACTTTTTAAAGCACCTGTCGGGCAGGATTCAACGCACTTCTGACAGCCCTTACAGAAATCCGCAACGGCGGAATCCATAAACTCGGGCTTAATGACTGTTGAAAATCCTCTGCCTACAAGACCGAGAACACCCTTGCCGACCTCCTCGTCGCAGATACGGACGCAGAGATTACAAAGAACACACTTGTTCTGGTCACGCTCAATCGAAATAAGCTTCTGCTCCTTCGGGCAGTTGTGTTTCTCACCTGCGAAGCGTGACGGACAGACGTCATACTGATTTGCATATCTTATCAGCTTGCAGTCGTGATAATCGTGGCAACCGCACTCAAGGCAGCGTTTCGCTTCCGCTCTCGCTGTTTCCTCGCTGAAGCCGAGATTGATTTCATTAAAATCGTGTTTTCTATCCTCGGGGCTTCTCTGCGGCATCTTTGCACGGCTGATTTTCTGTCTGTCAGCTAAATCCTCTGCTGTGACAACCTTTTCCGAAACAAACGGCTTTTTATATCCGACAATCTCACCGTTAAGGTAACTGTCAATAACATTCACGGCCTTCTGAGCCTCACCGATAGCTTCAATCGCAATCGAAGCACCTCTGTTTGTTGCGTCACCGACAGCGAAAACGCCGTCAACGCTTGTTCTGAATGTCAGAGTATCAGCGGAAATGTTGCCGCGGTTTGTAAGTTCAAGAGCTTCAAAGCCGTTAATGCTGATTTTCTGACCAATAGCCATAATTACTGTGTCGAGGTCGAGCACCTCAAAAGCGCCCTCAACGGGAACAGGCTTTCTTCTTCCGCCTGCATCGGGTTCGCCAAGCTCCATTTTCTGAAGCTTAACAGCCTTAACCCTGCCGTTTTCACCGATGATTTCAACAGGGTTGCAAAGGAATTTGAATGTTACGCCCTCTTCCTCAGCTTCATCAATTTCGACCTTTTCGGCAGGCATTTCAGCTCTTGTACGTCTGTAAATGACGTAAACCTCTTCCGCACCAAGCCTTACCGCTGAACGGCACGCATCCATCGCTGTGTTGCCGCCGCCGATAACAGCGACCTTTTTGCCGATGTCGGCAGGTGTGTGAAGAGCGACACCGCGGAGAAAATCAATACCGCCGAGAACGCCGTCAAGCTCTTCGCCTGTAACACCCATTGAGCTTGATTTCCACGCACCGATTGCAACAAGTGTTGCATCATATTTATTCTTTATATCGTCAAAAGAAATATCCCTGCCGATTTTCACGTTATCTATCATCTCGACACCGAGCTCCTCAATGGAAGCGATTTCCATGTCGAGAACCTCTTTGGGAAGACGGTACTGCGGAATACCGTAGCGGAGCATACCGCCCATTTTCGGCATAGCATCGTAAACCGTAACCTTGTGTCCCTTTACAGCGAGAAAGTAAGCCGCTGTAAGACCTGCGGGACCGCCGCCGATGATACCGACTGATTTGCCTGTGCAGTCAGCCTTTTCGGGCATGAACTTGTCACCTGACTTGAGGTCGATATCAGCCGCAAAGGACTTAAGGAATGCAATTGAAATCGGTTCTTCAACCATCTTTCTGCGGCAGGCTGTCTCACAAGGATGAGGACAAACACGTCCGATTGATGCAGGCAGAGGAACTCTGTCCTTTACAAGAGCAACAGCTTCCTTGTACTTGCCCTGTGCGATGAGCTTGACATAGCCCTGACAGTCTGTGCCTGCGGGACAGTTGAGCGAGCAAGGACCCTTGCAGTCACCTGTATGATCGGACATAAGAAGCTCAAGAGCAATCTTTCTTGACTGCTTAACTCTCGGGGTGTTTGTATTTATAACCATTCCGTCACCTGCAACGGCTGAGCACGCACGAAGAAGCTTCGGAATACCCTCTGCCTCAACCACGCAGAGTCCGCAAGCACCGTAGGGCTTGATTTTTTCCACATAGCAGAGTGTCGGAATTTCAATACCGTTTGCCTCGGCGATCTGAAGGATAGTCTTTCCTTTTTCGGCAACGATTTCTTTTCCGTTAATAGTTACTTTAATTGTATCCATTCATATCACCTCTTAATCTACAACTACTGCGCCGAACCTGCAGTTATTATGGCAGGCGCCGCACTTTATACATTTATCGGCATCAATCGAATGAGGATTCTTTACTGTTCCGCTGATTGCGTTGACAGGACACTTCTTAGCACAGAGCGTACAGCCCTTGCACTTATCGGCGTCAATGCTGTATGTCAGCAGGTCAACACAAGCCTTTGCGGGACACTTCTTTTCATTGATATGAGCCTCGTACTCGTTTCTGAAATATTTGATTGTAGTAAGAACAGGGTTCGGAGCTGTCTGACCGAGACCGCAGAGTGCGCCGTCCTTAATTGAATAGCAAAGCTCTTCAAGAAGCTCGATATCCCCTTCTTTTCCCTCGCCTTTTACAATTCTGTTGAGAATTTCAAGCATTCTCTTTGTGCCGATACGGCAATGAATACACTTGCCGCAGGATTCCTTGGCGGTGAAATCGAGGAAGAACTGAGCCATGCTTACCATGCAGGTCGATTCATCCATAACAACCATACCGCCCGAACCCATGATAGCACCTGTTGCGCCGAGAGCCTTATAGTCAATAACCGTATCAAGAAGATGTGCAGGAATACATCCGCCCGAGGGGCCGCCCATCTGAACTGCCTTGAACTCGGCGTCATTCTTTATACCGCCGCCGATATCAAAGATAACATCACGGAGAGTTTTACCCATCGGGATTTCAACAAGTCCGCCCTTCTTGATTTTACCTGTAAGAGCAAAAACCTTTGTGCCCTTGCTGCTTTCAGTACCCATTGTGCTGAAAGCAGCACCGCCGTTGAGCATAATCCATGAGACATTGGCAAAGGTTTCAACATTGTTGATGTTTGAGGGCTTGTACCAGTAGCCCGACTGTGCCGGGAACGGAGGTTTAAGACGGGGCATACCACGCTCACCCTGAAGTGATTCGATAAGAGCTGTTTCCTCGCCGCAGACAAATGCACCTGCGCCTGCTTTGATTCTCATTTTGCAGGAGAATGAAGTACCGAGAATGTTGTCACCGAGGTAGCCTTTTTCCTCAGCCTGTGCGATAGCGTTTGTAAGTCTTTCGATAGCAAGCGGATATTCGGCGCGGACATAAACAACGGCTTCCTTTGCGCCGATTGCATAAGCACCGATGAGCATACCCTCGATAAGATTGTGAGGGTCACTTTCGATAACAGCTCTGTCCATGAACGCACCGGGGTCGCCCTCGTCAGCGTTGCAGATAAGATATTTATAATCGCCCTGTGACTGACGTGCGGCATTCCATTTGAACCATGTCGGGAAGCCTGCACCGCCTCGGCCTGCAAGACCCGAAACCTTTATCTCTTCGATAACCTCTTCGGGTGTCATAGTTGTAAGAACTTTCTTAAGTGCCTGATAGCCGTCCTCCGCAGTGTATTCGTCAATCTTTTCGGGATTGATGATACCGCAGTGACGAAGCGCTATTCTTGTCTGCTTGTCAAGGAAAGCCTTATCATCGTCTGAAATTTCGATATCGGCAACTGCGTCGGCGTTACCGTTTACAAAATCAATAATTTTATCAGCGTCTGACGGCTGAATCTTAACAAGACGTTTAAGAAGTGTTTTGCCGTCATAGATATCAACAATAGGCTCGAGGAAGCACATACCGATACAGCCCGTAACGGTAAGCTCGGCAGAAGTACCCACCTGAGCCTCAAGAGCCGAATAAACCTTTGCTGCACCTGCGGCAATACCGCAGCTGCCTTCACCGACTACTATACGCATTTTCAGCCCTCCTCCGCTTCTTTTCTTAAGTTTCTGAGAATTTCCTTTGCCTTATCGGGAGTAAGTCTGCCGTAGGTTTCATCGTTAATCATCATAACCGGTGAAAGTGAGCAGCAGCCGAGACAGGCAACATTTTTAAGAGTGAAAAGTCCGTCATTGGTTGTTTCTCCGTCGGAAATTCCGAGTTCGTCATAAATAGCCTGCTCAATTCGCTGAGAACCGTTAACATGGCAGGCTGTACCCTGGCAGAGCATAATGAGGTATTTGCCGACAGGCTTAAGTCTGAACTGAGAATAGAACGTAGCAACGCCCATAACCTTTGCAGGTGTGGAGCCGATACGCTCGGCAATATGGTAGAGAACGTCAACAGGAAGGTATCCGTAGATTTCCTGAGCATTCTGTAAAATCGTAATAAGGCTGCCGTCAACATCGGCATACTTCGCGAGAACATTTTCAATTAAAGATAAATCACTTTTCTTGCATGAACAATCACAAGCCATTTTATTACCTCCTTTTTGTGTGAATTTATTGTAACATAGAAGTAAATATAAAATCAAGATTTTAGGTGATGAATATATTGACAAATTGATATTTTTTTGTTAAAATATCGGAGTTGAATTGAATACGGAGAGTTGTCCGAGAGGTCGAAGGTGCAGCACTCGAAATGCTGTGTACGCAAGTACCTAGGGTTCGAATCCCTAACTCTCCGCCAAAATAAAAGAGCTACCTGTAAGGTGGCTCCTTTTATTTTAATATAGAATTATGTAAGGGATTCGAACAAGGGCGGTCAGCTCGGCTGATTCAAGCAGTCCGGTGGACTGTTTGAAAGCCCGTGGTCAAGGAGCGAAGCGACGCGAAGACGTACGGCAGTACGCCGAAAAATCCCTAACTCTCCGCCAAAAGGAAAAAGTGATGCCTTTGGCATTGCTTTTTTCTTTTTTGAGGGATTCGAACAATGGCGGTCAGCTCGGCTGATTCAAGCAGTCCGGTGGACTGTTTGAAAGCCCGTGGTCAAGGAGCGAAGCGACGCGAAGGCGTACGGCAGTACGCCGAAGAAATCCCTAACTCTCCGCCCAAAGGAAGCTGTCACATTTAGATGCAGAAAGCGGTTTATTCGACACGAATTTGTATGCGATACTACGAAAGTGCGAAAATACGCTTAGAAAAACAACTTTTCTTATCAAGAAATATAAAAAAACAAGGAATTTAAAGGTTATAGTCCGATTAAATATACCTAAAAATCCCTTGTGCTTAAATTTTGTTTTCAGTCTGTGCTAAATGCGACAGCAACTTATATTGAAATATACATTTTATTATAGATAAATATTTTACTGATTATTCATTTGAACGATTAATTTTATAATGCTTTTAATTGTAATTATTGTTTTTGTGTCAACTTTTTTAAGCATGTGCATTATTTCATTCAGTTGTTCTTCATCCTTATCATTGTTATCATATATTATTGCGTTGGCTGATACACCGAAAGCGTTACATATTTTAATTAATGTATCAATTGTCATACCCTTTTTTCCTGTTTCTATATCAGCTAGAAACTGACTTGAAATATTTGCTTTTTCAGCGAATTTTTCTCTTGAAAGATTTTGTTCTTCTCTTGTATCTCTGATTCTTTTTCCAATAGATTTATATTCATCAGTCATTTTTATCACCTTCTTATATTATATAGTAAAAAAATAATCAAAAAAATAATCTAAAGTAGTTGACAATTTATAACTATAGATGTATAATTACCATAACAATAATTGTGCACATAATTGTAAAATTGATTACGGAGGTGAAATCATGGTTTCAGGTGGAACATTTCTTGTAGGCTGTATTCTTTATTCTGCTGGTATTCTCGGTGGATCAGTGTGGCTCGCTAAGAAGAAAAAGAAAAAGTAAATAGTTTTAGTACATCGTTTTGTAAAACAGAACGATGTACTATTTTATATTTGAAAAAGGATTTTACAAATGATTAAGTACTCAAATATATATAAATCTTTTAAAAAGAATAGTGTATTGGAAAATATAAATATAACAATACCTTCTTCAGAAATTACAGCTTTAGTTGGCAAAAATGGTTCTGGTAAGACTACTCTGATGAGGTTAACAGCCTCCTTGCTATCACCTGATAAAGGAAAAATAGATTACAAAGGAAGTATTGGCATATTATTAGGCGGAAGTATTAATCTATATGGAAATCTTTCTGTTGAAGAAAATATTGATTTTTTTGCTCGTTTACATAAATTAAGTAAATATGAATTTGAAAATAATTTATCTGAAATCAATAAATTTATACAAATAGATGATTTTATGAATAAGAAATTTAATCAAATATCAAGAGGTATGCAACAAAAAACTGCACTTGTTATTTCAATTATTCATAACCCTGATATTTTACTTCTTGATGAACCATCAACAGGATTAGATTTAATGGCAACTAAAGATGTATTCAATTTTGTAAAAATGCTAAAAGACAAAGAAAAAACAATCCTTATATCAACACATAATATTAGTGAAATTGCGGATTTAAGCGATAACATTGCCATTTTAAAGAATAAAACAATTTCAAAAATTGAAAAGCGAGAAATCTTTTTTGAAAACTGTGAAAAACAAGAACAATTAAATAAAATTTGTAATTACTTGGAGAAATAAAATGCTAAAAACAATATCCATAATTATAATTAAAGAATTAAAACTTATTGTACGTAATAGAGGTGTTTGGATTGTATTTCTATTACCCACTATTATATTTCCGATAATTAATATTGGGACAAGTTATTTTTGTAACACAAATAGTATAATTCAACAAAAATATAATATCTCGATTATTGGAGAAAACAAGTTTTATAATGATTTTTTCGAAAACCAAAACATTATTATTACAAAATGTAAAGATCCTTTAAAGAGTCTAACAAATAACGATATAGATTTAATTATTAATCTAGATAAATCAGTAATTACTTACAATTCTAAAAATATATTATCTCTTATAAAAGCAAATACATTAGGAGAAAGATTACAGCAATATTCAATTCAGAATTTAAATATACAAAAAAACATATTATGCAGAATAGAAAACGAGAAAGGATTTATAGAAACAGTAGATATTTCTTTGAATAAATTTCTTATGCCAATTGTTTTTATTGTTTTTGTTTCAAACAGTTGTTCAAACTATGCTGATGACATGTTCGCAGGCGAAAAAGAAAAGGGAACATTAGAAATTTTATTTTCTTCCAAGCTTAGCAAATCAACAATATTCCTTGGAAAAGTTTTCTCATTAATTATTATTGAATTATTGAGTACAATTATTAGTTTAATTTCATTTAATATAAGTGCTATGGGGAAACAATCACTTGATATTAATGACATGCTGTACTTGTTTTTATCTGCAATATCTTTAGGTTGTATAAGTTCTTTTGTTTCATTATCAATATCTTTATTTTCACGAAACGTCAGGGAATCTCAAATTATTAATAGTTTTGTATTATCTATACCGGTTACTCTATCTGTATTCAAAATATTATATAATAGCAAAGCTGGAAATTGGATATATACAATTCCAATAATTAACTCGATTGAACTAATCACAAATTCATTATCTAACAACGGTAATATGGTTGCGGGAATAATAACTTTCTTAACAAACATAGCTTTATGCATCGTTATATCTTTCGTTTCAATTCGTTATATGAAAAAAGAAGTTGTTTTACAAACATGATATAATGACAAAATTATTTTGCATAAAGAAGGATCAAATGAACTTTCGGAAAACAAATACAGTGAATTATGTAAAAATCCCTAACTCTCCGCCAAAAGAAAAAAGTGATGCCGTTTGGCATTGCTTTTTTCTTTTTTGTGAGATTTGATAACTTAAAGTCAAAAATTATCTGAAACGATGATTTTTACCATATATTTTAAACATAAATTCAAATTCTTATTGTCAAATTCAATCATCTTTGTTATTATGAAGACAGCAATTTACAGCTTGATAAAGGTGGTTATAATATGAGCATTAAAAAGCTTCATTTTACAGAACCGGGAAGAGATTTTGAGGACGGCTCCCCTGTCGGCTGCGGCAATTTAGGTGCAATGCTTCTCGGTGATACTGCTGATGAAAAAATATGGCTCACGCACGAAAGCATATGGTCGGGCGGTGAGCTTGACGGAAACGATGCGAATTTCCGCAACAAGGTCGATACGCTTCGTAAAATGTACCTTGACGGAGAAATCGGCAAAATTGACAAAAAAGCAAATGAAATAATGAACGAAAGTATTCACAGCATTAAATCAATTGAATACGCAGGACTTCTGCACGTAAATCTCGGCTTTGACGGCAAAACCGAAAACTACACCCGTGACCTTACACTTAACACAGGTGTGTTTGATGTTTCATTCACAAAGAACGGCTGTATGGTAAGTCAGCAGGCATTTGCAAGCTACTCCTTTGAGGCAATCTGCGTCAGATACAGTTTTTCAACTGCACATGATATAAGCTTTTATGTTGAGAGAGAAAACATTCTTTCAAGCGGTTTTGAGAACGATATCCTGTTTTACACAGGTGCAACACAGACAGGCGGTCACCGCTTCAAGGTCGGTATAAAGCTCGTTACCGACGGCAAATCTGCTTTTGCTGATAATAAAGTAACTGTAAAGAATGCAAATGACGTTCAGCTTTATATCAGCATCGCAACCGATTTTGATTTCGGCGACGAATACGACAGCAAGGTTGACAGCGTTCTTGACGAATGCGGCGATTATGACGAGATGCTCGCAAACCACTGCGATGATTTTTCTTCTCTTTTCGAGCGTTCGGATATTGTATTTAAAGAGGACGAAGAACTCGAAAAGCTCAGCGTCAAGGAGCGTCTTGCGCGTCTTAAGGAAGATGAAAACGCACGCGACTACGGTCTTATAGGTCTTTATTATGCATTTGGAAAATATCTTCTTATTTCATCCTCGCGTGAAGGAACACTGCCCGCCAATCTTCAGGGCGTATGGGTCGAAAAGCTGAACAACAAATGGAATTCCGATTATCACACCAATATCAATCTTCAGATGAATTACTGGCTTGCAGAGGTTGCCAACCTTTCAGAATGTCACCTTCCCCTGTTTGATTACATGAACAATCTCCTGCTCCCCGCAGGTCAGAAAACTGCGGAAGTAAACTACCGTTGCCGTGGTACTGTTGTTCATCATCTGAGTGATATTTACGGCTACACAGCCCCTGCTGACGGTCTTTGGGGTATATGGCCGCTTGGCGGTGCATGGCTCTCGACACATATGTGGGAGCATTACCTCTACACGCTTGACGAAGAATTTCTCCGCAACGAAGCATACACATATATGAAGGAATGTGTGCTGTTTTTCCTCGATTATCTGTTCGAGGACAAGGACGGCAGACTGATTTCAGGTCCGTCAATGTCACCCGAAAACTTATACTATATAGACACTCCCGAGGGTAAAAAGCAAACATTTGTTGCATTTTCGCCTACAATGGACATTGAGGTAATAACAGCTGTTTTCAAAAATTATATTGAAGCCGAAAAAATTCTCTGTATTGACAGTGAAACTGCTTCTGCGGCGGCAAAAGCACTCACGAAGCTTCCGAAACTTAAGGTCGGCAGTAAGGGTCAGCTTTTGGAATGGCTTGAAGAGTTCGAGGAACCCGAGCCGGGTCACAGACACATTTCACACGCATTTGCTCTCTACCCCGATAACCTTATTAACGAGAACACACCCGAGCTGTTCAAGGCAATCAGAAAAACTCTGGATATCCGTCTTTCACACGGCGGCGGTCACACAGGCTGGTCAAGAGCGTGGCTGATAAACCTTTTCGCACGTCTTAAGGACGGTAACAAAACCTTTGAAAATATCCGACTGCTTTTCACAAAATCCACTGCTGACAGCATGCTTGATATTCATCCGCCTTTCCAGATTGACGGCAATTTCGGCGGTGCGGCAGGCATAGCCGAAGCACTTATGCAGAGCCACGAGGGCTATATCAGTCTGCTTCCTGCCGTGAAGGACGATATCTGCGGTTCGTTCAGAGGACTTAAGGCTCGCGGCGACTTTGATGTTGATGCAGAATTCAAAAACGGAAAAGTTGTTTCATTTAAAATTTCATCAGATAAGGATAAGGCTGTTAAGGTAAAAATCCCCGCATGCTGTGCGGTTACCTGTGAGGATGAAAAACTCAGCTCATCTGACGGAATATTTACGATTAAAACAAACGCAGAATATAAAACAGCATAAAAAGCTTAAGGGGCTGACGCATTTAGATGCAGAAAGCGTTTTCTTCGACCCGAAGGCGTATGCGATACTCCGAGAGGGCGAAAAAACGCTTAGAAAAACAGCTGCTTTATTGAATTATATTTAAAATAATAAGGGATTTAAGGTTTATATCCGAGTTTCGGATAGCCTTAAATCCCCATTTTGCTTTATCTTGTTTTTCGGTCTGCGCTAAATGCAACAGTCCCTGTTATTATTCATATTCGCGTACTTTTATAAGTAAGTTTCTTGCTTCAAGCGGTATTCTTCCCAACGGGTCGGGACCTACGTTAAGTAGATAATTGATTCCGAGTGAATTCAGGTGTGCCTTGTTCTGCGCAAGCTTTTCGGCTGATTTCCAGTTCTTGTCGTAGTACGAAAATCCCCACGTATCATTGAGTGTGCAGGCACTTTCGTAAAGTCCGTACGGTGAGGGCTTGAAGCCGCCGATATCCTGATAGTCAATTTCCTCATCGGGTTTCATCTCGATTTTCTCGGGAATTTCGTTGTCACCGAGAGAAACATAGTCGTATTTTCCGTTTCCGAGCCTTGAATTTATAAGGCAGTCGGGCTGAAGATCCTTGACGGTTTTATAAATCAGCTCGCTCTGCTCAGCGGAAATCGTCATCGGCACATCGAACCAGGCAAGGCAGATATCGCCGTAGTTTGTCATAATCTCTTTAATCTGCGGAAGAATTTTTTCATTAAAGCAAATATCAAAGTTTTTTTCGCCCTTGAAATCCCAGCTGTTATCCCACGTTGTACCGCTGTTATAAAAAACACCGTTAGAATTGTAGCCGCCTCCGTGCGGATGGTGCCAGTCGAGATCCTGTGAATAGTAAATTCCGAGCTTTAAGCCATACTTTCTGCAAGCGGCTGAAAGCTCACCGAGAATATCACGGTGAAACGGAGTTGCGTCATAGACGTTGAACTTATCACACTCCGAATGATACAGTGCAAAGCCGTCATGGTGCTTAGTTGTGATAACAATGTAGTTCATTCCGCAGTCCTTTGCGAACTTTACATATTCCTCCGCATCAAAGCCAATCGGATTAAAAGCCGAAGCAAGCTTTTCGTACTCGGCAATCGAAATCTGAAAATATGACTGAATCCATTCGGCGTAGTCACGCACCTTCTGACCCTTGTACTCACCGCCAAGGAGTGAATAAAGTCCCCAGTGAAGCATCATTCCGTATTTTGCCTGCTTAAACCATTCTATATTTGTCATAGTATTTCTCCTGTTTTTTTATATACATTACCACAATTTCCGCTTTTTTTCAATCATTTATAATTTATGCTATACAATATTTTTCAGATGTTTATATTTGATAAATTCAATTGAATAATAAGAAAATAAATGTTATAATCCCCACAAGGAGGAATTTTTATGTTAAAAAGATTTTTTGCAGCAGTTATCGCATTCATTGTTTCAATAGCACAGTTTGTTTTTACTCCGAATGTTATCAGAATTGACTTTGATAAGGTTGTTGATGAAATTCGACCCGTGCATAATGTCGGCAGAATGCCCGAATATGAGCTTGACAGCGAAATCAATAAGGTATTCACCGAAGCTAATATGACCTCGTGCAGAACGCATGATATAAACTGTACTGACATTCACAACATTTTTCCCGGTTTTTCAGCTGATGTAAACGATGAAAAATCGTACAATTTTAAAGACAGCGATAAGGTTCTTGCGGCTATCGTTGATACAGGTATGACACCATTTTTCCGTCTCGGCATAAGCTACAGCAATGCACAGAGAGACCATGAGCTGCTTCTCCCTCCGACAGATTACAACAAATGGGCGCAGATTTGTGAGCACATTATTCTTCATTATAACGAGGGCTGGGCAAACGGATTCAATTATAATATAAAGTATTGGGAAATATGGAACGAACCTGACGGTGGAAAATATACTGAAATATCCGAAACCGAGTTTGAGACTGAAAATGTATTCTGGCACGGTTCACCCGAGGAATTCTACCGACTTTATGACGTTGCGGCAAATTATCTTAAGAATAAATTCCCCGACCTAAAAATCGGCGGCTACGGTTCGTGCGGATTTTATGCTTTGACAAAGACAAATAACGTCAAATCGGGTGCTCCCGCATACAATAAATACTTTGTTGAGTTCTTTCAGGGATTTCTTGACTACATAGAAGAGCATAGACCTCCCATGGATTTCTTCACATGGCACAGCTATACAACAACAGCTGTAAATAAACGCTGGATAAAATATGTAAACGAAAATCTCGAAAAAGCAGGCTACGGCGATGCAGAAGTAATCTGCGACGAGTGGAACTACAATCCTACCGAGAACGATAAGCTTGACCGCCGCTACGGCGCAAATCAGACGTCAATGCTGTGTATGTTCCAGAACGAGGGGCTTGATTCGGCATTCTACTACTGCGGTATTGCCACAGGAGCTCTTCACG
Source organism: Clostridia bacterium (assembly GCA_024404095.1). GTDB lineage: Bacteria > Bacillota > Clostridia > Oscillospirales > Acutalibacteraceae > CAG-488. The sequence continues at coordinate 12,537 of JAKSQO010000005.1, forward strand.
GCGGAATGTTCCTCAAAGGCGGCAAGCCCTCAACTGCTTATTACGGCTTCTGGGCATTCGGTCAGCTTTACAAGCTTGGCAATCAGGCTGAAATAAAGAACAGAAAGCTTAAGGATGACCTTTATGCCGTTGCCGCAACAGGCGAAGACGGTCAGGCACTCCTTATAGCAAATGTTTCCGAAAAGAAAGACAGAAAGCTTAAAATTGACGCAGGTGAATACACAGTTGACAAGGTTATGACGGTCAACCAAAATAATGAGTGGGTTGAGATTCCCTTACCGAAGAAAATCGAAAGCGGCTCTATGCTTTATATTACATTCAAGAAATAATTGTAGATTAAAATATCAGAAGAGCATAAAAATACGAGTGAAAAAACTCCACTCGTATTTTTATTATTTTATCAATTCATCAAGCGTTATATTTAAAAGAGCGCAGATTTTGGGGATATTTTCAAAGCAGGGCTTGCTTACTCCCCTTTCATACTGTGCGATTGACGAGCGGTCAAGACCGAGAACCTCGGCAACCTGCTGTTGTGTAAGTCCCGAATTTTTCCGTGCATTTCTGAAATTTTCCGCAAAGCTCATTTAATCATCTCCGTAAAATAAAAAAGCACAGCCGAAGCTGTGCCGAAAACACATAGCTCCGCTGACGCGACTCAGTTTTACACCCAATTCAAGTATGCAAAAATAGAGCATGTATTTTTATCAAATTTATAATGATTCAAAAATACCACCCGATTGCTCGGATGGTATTTTGTGTTTTTAGAAATACATAATATCTGCTGTGTGGCAGAGATTGTTATCTCCCTCACGGTTAACTGCACCGTAGCCCTTGATATACATCAGTGAGCAATGTCCGCCGTTAGCCCAATAGATATTCTTTGCGCCCATTTCCTGAAGAATGTCGATAAGGAACTTTCTGCCGAAGCCCTCGCTGATTGCAACGGCATAGGTGTTTGCGTCAATCTGACCTACAAGTGTGTGGTCATTGAAGATGTGCATTTTCGGGTTGTCGGGTCTTGTATCTGTTTCAGTAAGAATCGGTGAATATACTCCGTCCTGCTTGTACGGCTCACCGTTCCAGATAAGCGGATATGTGTAGCTGACCGATGTAACAACACCGCTGTTAATAAGCGACTGAGCGTTATCGGGTGTTACATAAACAGGATACTGCCAGTTGCCGTTCTTATCCATTGTAAGTGACGGTGAAGCCTTGACAGACTGAACAACCGCACCGTTCTTGATAACAGTTGCATCAACCGAATCATCAGCCGCATTAAAGAAACCGCGGAATGTTTTCGGGTCATGGTTGCACATCTCGCCGTTAATTGCAAATGTTGCATCGGCTTTCTTTGCAATGTTTACAGCTGTGTCAATTGTCTTGCCTGTTGTCTGCTTTGCGGCAATTGACTTGAAGCCGTCGGGTGTACCCTTAATAAGCGCAACGTAAGCATATCTTGTAATAGGCTTGCCGTCAGGTGCGCCGTTTTCGGTGAGCTTTAACTCAATCTGCTCTGCTTTAACGCTCATCTTACCGCTTGAAACACTCCACTTTCTGACTGAATTCTTACCCTTGAGGAACTCTGACGGTCTGTAGGTGTAAACGATTTTCTTCTCCGCCTTTGTTGTTTTGTCGGCTTTTGTTGTTTTATCTGTCTTTGCAGTCCTGTCAGCCTTGGTTGTCTTGTCAGCCTTGGTGGTCTTTTTGACCTGACCGGGAGCTGTTGTGGCAGGTGTAACCTTCTTTGTTGTTGATTTTTCAGCTGTCTTTGTCAAAGCTTTTGTCTCAGCCTTTACCGTTGTGGTAACGGTTGTTGACGGCTTCTGTGCGTCAAGCTCAGCCTGAGTTTTTTTATTTGATGCATAAATAGTTGTGGGAGTGATTATTGCCGCTGCGGCAACAACACAAATTACGGATTTGATATATTTATTCATTACATATCCCCCTTTTGGTATAATTATACCATTATTTTTCAATAAGTCAATAATGATATTTTAGAAAAAAGGTTGATTATTTCATATTCTTAAGGCGTTTCATAACATCATTTGCGCCTCTGCCGAAGTAATCATGAAGAATCTTGTACTCGTTAAAGAGCTTATTATAAATCTCAACATTCTCGGGGTTCGGAAGATAAACCTTGTCCTTGACCTTGCCGAGCTTAGCCGCACCGTCATAAAGGCTGTCGTAGCCGCCCTTTTCAGCACCTGCGGCACAGGCACCGTAAATTGCGCTGCCGAGTGCTCCGCCCTGCTCGCAGTCAGCGATTTTAACGGGCATATTGATGACATCAGCATAAATCTGCATTGTCATCGGGTCTTTCTGGCTGATACCGCCTGCGGCATAGAATGTATTAACATCAACACCGTTCTCCTTGAAAGCCTCAATGATGACTCTTGTGCCGTAAGCTGTTGCTTCAATAAGAGCACGGTAGATGTCCTCAGGCTTTGTCTGAAGAGTCATACCGAGAATCATACCTGTGAGGTCAACGTCAACAAGCACCGAGCGGTTTCCGTTCCACCAGTCAAGAGCGATAAGTCCGCTTTCACCCGGCTTCTTCTCCTCGCACTTTGAACGGAGATACTTGTGAATGTTCATTCCCTTTGCCTCAGCCTCGTCATAGTAGCTCTTCGGCAGACAGTTGTCAATGAACCACTGGAAGTGGTCGCCTACACAGCACTGACCTGCTTCATAAGCGTAAAGACCCGGAAGAATACCGTCAGCGACAACGCCGCAGATGCCCGGAACCTTTGTCTCCTCCTCACCGAGAAGCATATGACAGGTTGATGTACCCATGATAGCGAGCATTTCGCCCGGCTTTGTGATGCCGACAGCGGGAACGAAAACGTGAGCGTCAATAATCGGAACAGCAACGGCGGTACCCTCTTTAAGACCTGTAAGGCTCGCAAACTCAGCCGTAACCTCGCCTGCCTTTGTGCCCAGAGGAAGAATGTCGCGTGAGAATTTCTCGTCGATTACATTTTCAAGTCTGGGGTCAAGAGCCTTGAAGAATTCGTTTGAGGGGAAGCCCTTCTTCTTGTTCCACATACCCTTGTAACCTGCACAGCAGGAGTTGCGGATTTCCTTGCCGCACATCTGCCATGTAACCCAGTCAGCGGCTTCGATAAAGCGGTCAGCCTCATCATAGATTTCGGGAGCTTCGTCAAGAACCTGCCATACCTTCGGGATAGCCCATTCGGATGAAACCTTGCCGCCGTAGAGCGCGAGCCAGTCCTCGCCCATCTCCTCGGCAACCTTGTTGAGTTTTGTTGCGTGAGCCTGAGCGGCATGATGCTTCCAGAGCTTTACATAAGCGTGAGGCTCGTCCGCATATTTCTCGATAAAGCACAGCGGTGTGCCGTCCTTTTTAACGGGAAGGATTGTGCAGGCTGTGAAGTCGATGCCGATCCCGATGATATCCTCGGGATCAACTCCGCTGTCCCTGATAACCTTCGGAATTGTATATGAAAGCACGTCAATATAGTCCTTCGGATGCTGAAGAGCCCAGTCCTTACCGAGCTTTTTGCCCGAGGGAAGCTTTTCATCCATTACGGAATGAGGATATTCGAGCACAGCGGTGGCAAGCTCCTCGCCTGTCTTAACATCAACAAGCAATGCTCTGCCGGAAAGTGTGCCGTAGTCTACGCCGATTGCATATTTTGCCATAAAAATTCTCCTTTATGCCATCAATAAGGCAACAATATTTGAATATACTTTAACAGGGTCAGAAAGGAATTTTTCCTTTACTGCGTTTGCCTGCTCATAGTCTGCCACAAAAAGTGTTACCGTCATCAGCTCATCGTCACCGTCAACGACCGACATTGTGATATTACAGCCGTTGTCAAGCTGAGTGATTGTAATTTTATGCTCTCTTTCCCTGCGGAGTCGGGTCTGAAGCCGAATACAGGCATTGAAAGCGTTTTCTCTGATTGTATAGGGAACCTGATGCTCGATTGAACGGCTGAATTCCCTGCCCGAGGGAGTGATAAAAAGCTCCGAGCTTCCGCTGTCGCTGTCTGCGGCGGTGATATTGCCGCTCTGTATAACCTCGCTGAGCGCCTGATTAAGCTCAAAGTAATTGGCAATACCCTCTTCACAGATTACGGAGCTGAGCTGTTCTCTTGTAATCGGAGTTTCGAGCTTTGAAACAAGGTAGCAGATGAGTGTTTTTATCTCCGTTCTGCTTCTTAATCCGCCGGGCTCAACACCCGATGTTATTGCGTCATATTCGTCCATATGAGCCTCCTTATTCAATGGGAATTTCAAACGGTTTGCGCTGTCTGAAAATCAGCACGCTGTCGAAGCCGCATTCCTTTGCGATTTTCCAGCCCTCGTGAATACCTGCGCCCATTTCATATGTTGTATGTGAGTCCGAACCGCAGGTTACGTGCTTTCCGCCGAGCTCCTTGAAGCGCTTGATATAATCAACGTCCGGAAGTGTTGTCTTAAGTGCCTGACGAAGACCCGAGGTGTTGATTTCAAGTGCAATATCCTTTTCCGCAAGAAGCGCAAGAAGCTCGTCAACGTCCTTTTTTATCTTCGTCTTGTCGACCCTCATCTGATGCTTAGTCCACATATATCGCATGGGATAGATGATATGAGCGAGGGTGTCAAAGCCGCCCCACTGAACCATCTCCTTCTGATCCTCGTAATATGTATGAAGCATTTTATAGATGTCGATTCCGTCATTTACATAGTCAAGCTGAGAGAAATCGTCCCAGTCTCTGAGGTTATGAAGTGAACCGATAACCATATCATAATTGTGCTTAACAAGGATTTTCTCTGTAAGCTCAAGATTGTAGCAGGGCTCGCCAAGCTCAATGCCGACAAGAATCTCGATTTTGTCCTTGTATTTTTCCTTAGCATTTACAACATCTGCATATGAATTGTAGCAGGTCTTGTTATACTCTCTGTCATGTCCGTAAAACCAGTCCATTTCGACGTGGTCTGTGATTGCCATAGTCTGAAGTCCTTTTTCGATTGAGGCTTCAACCATTTCGTCAGCCGTGTAGATGCCGTCAAAGGAACGAACCGTGTGTGCGTGTGTGTCAACAAAATTTTTGAAATCCAAAATACCATATCCTATCTAAAAACTCTACCCTATATAATAAAACATATTATCTTTTTTTTCAACAGTTTTTGGAAATTATACACAGGAATAATCAAAAATTTTTGTTAAATAATATTATTGAGAAAGAATTACGGGAGATGAATTTATGATTGACAAGATTTCACTTATTCTGGTCATTGTCGGTGCTCTGAACTGGGGTTCAATCGGTCTTTTCCAGTTTGATATCGTCGGCTGGCTTTGCGGCGGTCAGGATTCCATCGTTGCAAGAATCATCTTTACATTGGTCGCTCTTGCAGGTATCTGGTGCATTTCAATGCTTTTCAGAGACAGAAACGAGCTTGAGGTCGGCACAGTTGAAGGAATTGACTGAGCAGAAGCAAAATGAAAGCTGTCGGGGTAAACGCTCCGGCAGTTTTTCTTTTCTATTTGACATTTCCCCTGCGGAGTTGTATAATTTTACGGTAAATATCTCTATCGGAGGAACTGTTATGAAAAAAGAACCATTGAGATTTAAAAACGGTAAATTCAAAATTATGCTTCTGGGCGATATGCACGAGAATTACGATATGCATACAGGCAATGCCGAGATGATTGCCGAGGATGTTTATGCACTGCACACAAAGGCGGTTGAGGAGCTTAAGCCCGACCTTGTTGTTTTCCTCGGTGATAATGTTTCGGGCGCAAACGAGATGCAGATGCGCTCAGCTATCAGCCGAATTATGTTCCCGTACGTTTCAAGGAATATCCCCTGCGCCGTAATTTTCGGCAATCACGACCACGACAGAACAGACCTTGTCGACCTGCCCACACATATGCGCCTTTTCAACGAGTATGACAACTGCTATTTCTACAACGCAGACGATTCTCTCACAGGCTACGGCAACTACAACCTGACCGTCAAGGCAACCGATTCCGATAAGGACGTTCTTAACCTCTGGTTCATTGACAGCAACAATCTTTACGAAAACCGTGAGGTTTCATATTATGACTATGTTCACGAGGATCAGATTGAGTGGTACAAAAAGACCGCAAAGGAGCTTGCCGATAAGAACGGCGGCAAGGTTGTGCCTGCACTGCTCTTCCAGCACGCACCTGTTCCCGAGGAGTATGAGCTGTTGAGAGAAGCAAAGCCGTGGGAATATTTTGACTCTGTTGAAGGTCACGGCAAGTGGTCAGACAAGCGTTACGTTCCCAAGGAAACAACCGAGGGTGAAATCGGTGAAGGTCCCTGTCCTCCGTGTATAAACAGCGGCGAATTTGCCGCCTGGAAGGAAGTCGGCGACATCATGGGTGCTTTCTTCGGCCATGACCACATGAACGATATTGCAGGCTATGTTGACGGAATTCTTCTTGCACAGTCGAGAACCTCAGGTTTCCGTCCATACACAGACGGTTGTCGAACAGGTGTAAGACTTATTACTCTTGACGAGAATAATATCGAAAACATAGACACAAGAATGTATTTCTTCAAAAAGGATTTCGGTCTTAAGTCGAAGTCTCTGAGTCCCTATATGCGCCACGTTACCGACAAACAGGATCTCAAACTTAAAGCGGCAGGCGCAGTCCTCGGCTCAGCGGCGGCAGTTACAGCTGCTGCGATTGCAGGAAAGAAGATCAAGAACTTTTTTAATAAATAAAACATATTGTAGGGTGCGGCGTCCCCGACGCACCTGAACGATTCTGCGAGGGATGTCGAAAACGACATCCCCTACAAAATACACATTTTACACGGTGATATCATGATTGCTGAATTCGGAACCGAGATGAAAGAAATCTCCGCAGATAGCTTCAATCCCGATAATCTCACACTTGCTGTGCTTTCACTCTCGGAATTCAAAGCCTCATATGAAAAGCTCGGATTAAGCCCCGACCTTGCTGAGATGAAGCCGTTTGACTTCGACTGTGACGAGGACGGCTACCGCTTCTGTGTTGAGAAAATCAGCACGGACGTTGAGAATGATTCGGGCATTTCAATCCGCTTTCTTATAAAACAGAATATGTTTATCGTAATAAATGCTGACGAGCAGACAAAGGAACCGTTTTACAAGGCTCTCGGCAACGCGAAGAACGGCTACAACATTGAACGCATTGTTTCCAACTGCCTTTACTCCGTCACATACAACGACCGCAAGGAGCTTGAGGACATCGAGTACAGAATCAGCGAGCTTGAAGAAACACTTCTGACTGACGGAGATACAAGCAGCATAAATACGGAAATCCTCAAAATCAAGCGCAAGCTTCTCGATTTACACTCATTCTACGAGCAGTTATCTGACGTTACCGACGAACTTATAAAGAATGACAACAAGATTTTCAACGGCAAAAGGCTCAAATCGTTCAAGGATTACAGCATGATTATGGATAAGTTTGCCGCAAAGATTGACATCCTGCGTGAAAGTCTTGCTCAGCTTCGTGAAGCTTATCAGGCAAATATTGACTTAAAGCTTAACAACACGATGAAGATTTTCACCGTTATTGCAACAATTTTCCTGCCGCTGACGCTGATTACAAGCTGGTACGGAATGAACTTTACGCATATGCCTGAGCTTACATGGCGTTACGGCTATGTTTATGTCATTGCTTTAAGCATAATTACCGCCGTTGCCTGCATAGTTATATTCAAAAAGAAAAAATGGATGTAACTATTGACAAGTGTATAATCAGGTTGTATAATTATTCACATGAAAAAAGCAGAGATGAAGACAAGTAGCGGAAAAGCTCATTTTCAGTGAACGGCAGACAGTGCGAACGCCGCAACAGAATTTCCGTGAATAACACTTCGGAGCTTCAAGCTGAACGTATTATTATCAGTAGGTGCGACGCAGGCGCAGCGTTACGGCGTAAGGCTTATATGAGCCGTAAAGGGACCCGAAAGGGTAATTTAGGTGGTACCGCGGATACAAGGCTATTCGTCCTATTTCAAGGGACGAGTAGCCTTTTCTTATTCGTTCCGATATTTGAAAAGAAGGAGCTTAATTATGAAACACACAGACATCAAATCAATCTTCACCGACCCGTCATACATCGGCAAGCAGGTTACAGTTTGCGGTTGGGTCAGAACATCAAGAGATTCAAAGAACATGGCTTTCATCGAGCTTAATGACGGTACCGCACTCAAGCATCTTCAGATTGTCATTGACAAGTCAAAGATTACTGAGATTTCAGATTTTATGCCCGGCGGCACAGCACTTAAGGTTGTCGGCACAGTTGTTGAGGGCGCAGTAAACAACGCTGTTGAGGTTAACGCAGAGGAAATTTCCGTTCTCGGTATCTGCCCCGGTGACTATCCGCTTCAGAAAAAGCGCTGCTCACTCGAATTTCTCCGCACAATGCCTCACCTGCGTGTAAGAACAAACACCTTCAATGCAATTTTCCGTGTACGTTCCGTTGCCGCAAGTGCAGTACATGAATTTTTCCAGTCAAGAAACTTCGTTTATATCAACACTCCCCTGCTTACAGCAAGTGACTGTGAGGGTGCGGGCGAAGTGTTCAAGGTAACAACAATCGGCTATTCCGAGGACTACAAGAACGAGGAAGAATATTACGCAGACGATTTCTTCGGCAAGAAGGCAGGTCTTTCGGTTTCAGGTCAGCTCGAGGGCGAGGTTGCCGCAATGGCAATGGGCAAGATTTATACCTTCGGTCCTTCATTCAGAGCTGAGAAGAGCAATACTCTCCGCCATGTTGCAGAGTTCTGGCACGTTGAGCCTGAAATCGCTTTTGCTGAGCTTGACGATATTATCGAAATCGCACAGGATATGATTAAGCACATCATTTCTGAGGTTATGGCAAAGTGCCCGTCAGAGCTTGAATTCTTTGAGAAGTTCTTTGAAAAGGGACTCCACGAGAAGCTTCAGAACATCATTGACAGCGATTTTGCCGTTCTTGATTATACAGAGGCTATTGAGCTTCTCAAAAAGGCTGACGTCAAGTTCCAGTACCCTGTTGAGTGGGGCTGTGACCTTCAGACAGAGCACGAAAGATATATCACAGAGAAAATTTTCAACAAGCCCGTATTTGTTACAAACTATCCCAAGGACATCAAGTCTTTCTATATGAAACAGAATCCCGACGGCAAGACAGTTGCCGCAACAGACCTTCTTGTTCCCGGTGTCGGCGAAATCATCGGCGGCAGCCAGAGAGAGGAAGACCTTACAAAGCTCCTTAAGGCTATGGAAGAAAGAGGAATGGGCACAGAGGAATATGCAGACTACATTGACCTGCGTAAGTTCGGTTCAGTACCTCACGGCGGCTTCGGTCTCGGTTTTGAGCGTATTATTATGTATATGACAGGCGTTCAGAATATCCGTGACGTAATCCTCTACCCGAGAACAGTCGGCAGCATCAGATAAGCGCAGCACCTGCGCACTCGCGCCGCTGATAACCCGCAACCTTTAAAAAGGTTGACGAAACTTTTACGTTTTTCAGGCTTATAATCACTTAATAAAGGAGCGATATTATGAGAGATTTACAGATAATCGACGGCTACAAGCCCGTCCTCACAGTTAAAGAAACACAGAAAGCTATCAAGCTTGTTAAGGATACATTCGCAAATGAGCTTGCCGCTCAGCTTAACCTCGACCGTGTCAGCGCACCGTTCATCGTAAAAAAAGGCAGCGGCATCAATGACGACCTCAACGGCATTGAACGCAAGGTTGAGTTTGATATCAAGGAAATCTCAGGCACAGCCGAGATTGTTCAGTCACTCGCAAAATGGAAGAGAACAGCTCTCAAAAAGTACGGCTATGAGGTTGGCGAGGGTCTTTACACCAACATGAACGCTATCCGCCGTGATGATGACTGCGACAATATCCACTCAATCTTTGTTGACCAGTGGGACTGGGAGCGAGTTATCTCCCGTGAGGAGCGCAATGTGGAGTTCCTTAAGGACATCGTTAAGAAGATTGTCAAGGCAGTTGACAACACACAGAAAATAGCTCACGAAAAATTCCCTCAGCTCACAAACGAGCTTGGCACAGATGTATTTTTCATCACAACTCAGGAGCTTGAGGATATGTATCCCGACCTTACAACAAAGGAGCGTGAGAACGCACTCCTCAAGGAGAAGAAGTGCGTATTCCTTATGCAGATAGGCGACCTTCTCAAGAGCGGAATCAAGCACGACGGCAGAGCTCCCGACTATGACGACTGGAAGCTTAACGGCGACCTCCTCTTCTGGAATGAGACACTCGGCAGGGCATTCGAGGTTTCTTCAATGGGTATCCGTGTTGACGCTGACAGCCTCGCATATCAGCTCAAGGCTGCTGACGCTGAGGACAGAATGCAGTTTGACTATCACAAGGGCATTGCTGACGGCACACTTCCACTTACAATCGGCGGCGGTATCGGTCAGTCAAGACTGAGCATGCTCATCCTCGAAAAGGCTCACATCGGTGAGGTTCAGGTTTCCCTCTGGCCTGACGAGATGATGGCAAAATGTGCTGAGAATAACATCGCTATTCTTTAATTAAATATCACGTTAACGCTTCCCTTGTTCTTCAAGGGGAGCTTTTTTCGGCTCTGTCATTGAGAGGGAGTGTAACGACCGTGGCAATCCATACTAAAAAAAGCCTCACATGGATTGCTTCGCTGTCGCTTGCAATGACAACAGAAATATTTTTTTCATTCATTTTTCCGCTTGACACACGAACAAATGTTCTCTATAATAGTAAGTGGGGAAACAGACCCGCCGTCTGTGCAGTAAGACGGAATAAAAATGAAAGGAAAATAATTTAATGAATAAACAGAACGAAGCCTCAGGGGCTTTTTTTATTATCCCGAAAACGCTGATGTCCGACCCGAAATACTCATCTTTGTCGGTAAAAGCAAAGATGCTCTACGGTCTGATGCTCGACCGAATGAAGCTGTCCGAGATGAACGGCTGGAGGGATGAGGACGGAAAAACGTATATTTATTTCTCAATTTCTGAAATAAAAGCTCACCTTTCCTGCGGAAATACAACTGCGGTCAAATTACTCAGAAAATTAGAATCAGCAGGTCTTATAAAAAAGCAGTCGGACAATAAAGGAACAAAAACAAAATACATTGTTTTTAACTCTGAACCTCTCCCGAATGATAACAGTAACCGTTCCCGAATAAAGAATACCACCGTTCCCGAAAACGGAAGTGAACCGTTCCCGAATGTGGAAACTAATAATACTGAAAAGAATAATACTGAGTTGAGTAATACCCTCTTCTGCGTGGAGGAGGAAGTGAAAGAGAACATCGACTATGATTGTCTTATAGGACTTGAGGATAAGGCAGACATTGACTCCATTGTCGGCATAATCACAGACGCGCTGACAACCGAGAATAAACATATCCGTATCGGCTCGGAGGTTTTCAGAAAAGAGGATGTACGAAAACGGCTGCTGTCGCTCAATGACGGTCACATATCCTATGTGCTCGAAGCTCTGCACACGAACAAAACTCCTATTCGTGATATCCGTGCGTATATTCTCAAGCTCCTGTTCTACGCTCCGACAACGATGAATATTTTCTATTCGGCAAAATTCTGCTCGGACAGGAACGGCGAGGTTGTGTAAACTTGTCATTGCGAGCGAAGCGAAGCAATCCATAACGCAGACTGTCAGTAAGCATGGATTGCCACGGTCGTTACACTCCCTCGCAATGACAGAAATTAAAAAACGTGTCATTCTGAGGAGCTTGCGACGAAGAATCTCATATAAATCGAGTCGGAGATTTTTCACTTCGTTCAGAATGACAGGACTTTGTAGGGTGCGGTGTCCCCGACGCACCTTGCAGATTCTTCCCGGGACTCTGTTTTCTCTCCCTCAGTCACTTCGTGACAGCTCCCTCTCAGAGGGAGCCTATAAGCTATACCGTAGGGGGATGTCGTCACCGGAGATTCGCTCGAAATAACAAAAAAATCGGCAGGAGTAATCCCCTGCCGAACTGATTATTTATTTTTAATTTCTGATTTATCGCAGCCGCAGCATCCTGCGCAACAGCCTGTGCAACCTGAGCATTTGCACTTACCCTTATTTTTTACAATACTGATAACCGCAGGAATCAGCAGAGCGACAATGATAAGCAGAACTACAATATCCTGTATATTCATATTCACACCACCAGTAAAATTACTGCTCTTACGATAAGAGCCATTACCCACGCAATGAGACATTGACCGATAACAATACCTGTTGCCCATTTGCCGCCGAGCTCACGTCTGATTGAAGCCACAGCCGCAACGCACGGAGTATAGAGCAGACAGAATACAAGCAGAGCCGCCGCCGCAACGGGAGATATAACAGCTGTAATGCCGCTTGCTCCTCCGACAAGTACGGAGAGAGTTGAAACAACGCTTTCCTTTGCCATAAAGCCTGCTATAAGCGAGGTTACAATGCGCCAGTCACCGAATCCGAGCGGCTTGAAAACAGGTGCGATTGTGCCTGCGATTGTCGCAAGAATACTTTGCTGTGAATCCGTAACCGTGTGGAGCGTGAAATCAAAGCTCTGCAGGAACCATACAACAATCGAAGCGGCAAAAATAACAGTAAACGCTCTCTGTAAGAAGTCCTTCGCCTTATCCCACAGCAGGTGCGCTACGTTCTTCGCACCCGGCATACGGTAGTTCGGAAGCTCCATAACAAACGGAACAGCCTCGCCCCTGAACGCCGTAACCTTGGAAACAAGAGCAACAATAATGCCTGTCACGATACCGAGAAGATACAGACCGACCATTATAAGACCGCTGTATTTCGGGAAAAATGTGTGTGCGAAAAATCCGTAAACAGGAAGCTTTGCTGTACAGCTCATAAACGGAGTGAGCATAATTGTCATCTTACGGTCACGGGCTGACGGAAGAGTTCGGCTCGACATAACACCGGGAACGGTACAGCCGAAGCCGATAAGCATAGGTACGATGCTTCTGCCCGAAAGTCCGATTTTTCTTAACAGCTTATCCATAACAAACGCAACTCGTGCCATGTATCCGCTGTCCTCAAGCATTGAGAGGAAAAAGAAAAGAATAACGATAATCGGCAGGAAGCTGACAACCGAGCCGACACCTCCGAACACACCGTCAATTATCAGTGAATGAAGCGTTGCGCTGACATTGCCTGCGGTGAGCAGTTTATCGACCGCATCCGTCAGAAGTCCTATTCCGCTGTCAAGAAGCTCCTGAAGCCACGCACCGATAACGTTGAACGTGAGGAAGAACACAAGACCCATTATCGCAATAAATGACGGAATCGCCGTGTACTTGCCTGTAAGAATTTTATCTATTTTACGGCTTCTGATATGCTCCTTGCTTTCTCTCGGCTTGACAACCGTTCTGTCGCAAACCTCGCGAATAAACGAGAAACGCATATCGGCAATCGCCGCCGCTCTGTCCATTCCGCTCTCCTCTTCGAGCTGAAGAATGATATGCTCGAGCATTTCAGTTTCGTTCTGACTTAATTTAAGAGCTTCAAGCACAATGCCGTCACCCTCAACAAGCTTGCTTGCGGCGAAGCGGACGGGAATACCTGCCGCCCTTGCGTGGTCCTCAATGAGGTGCATAATGCTGTGCAGACATCTGTGAACCGCACCGCCGTTGACGTCATTTTTGCAGAAATCCGTTCTGCCCGGTCGCTCCTGATATTTGGCAAGGTGGACAGCGTGCTTGATAAGCTCGTCTACACCCTCATTCTTAGCCGCTGAAATCGGAACAACGGGAATGCCAAGCAGCTCCTCCATCTCGTTGACGTGAACCGTACCGCCGTTGCCTCGAACCTCGTCCATCATATTCAGAGCGAGAACAATCGGAATTTCAAGCTCCATAAGCTGTAAGGTGAGGTAAAGATTTCGTTCAATGTTTGTTGCATCAACTATATTGATAATGCCCTTCGGCTTCTCGTCAAGAATAAACTGACGTGAAACAATCTCCTCACTTGTGTACGGAGAAAGTGAATAAATACCGGGCAGGTCGGTTACGAGCGTATCGGGATGACCTTTTATTGAGCCGTCCTTGCGGTCAACCGTAACTCCGGGGAAGTTGCCGACGTGCTGATTTGAGCCTGTCAGCTGATTGTAGAGAGTTGTTTTACCGCAGTTCTGATTGCCTGCGAGGGCGAATGTGAGAGTTTCTCCCTTCTGCAAAGGCTTCTCGTCAGCCTTGACGTGGTACTTGCCCTCTTCACCGAAGCCCGGATGCTCAACTGACACTCTTTGTTGTTTATTCTTTTTGTCATATTGCTTATAATCGGTTTTCTTTGCGGTCGGTTCAATCTGAATTTTAGCCGCGTCGTCAAGACGTAATGTCAGCTCATAGCCGTGAATACGAAGCTCCATAGGGTCACCCATGGGAGCGAATTTCATCAGAGTTACCTCCGCACCCGGGATAACACCCATATCGAGGAAATGCTGACGAAGTGAGCCTTCACCGCCGACAGCGGTAATTATCGCCGATTTACCGATTCCAAGTTCTTTTAATGTCATATGTATCACCTCTCTGGTTAGTCTTAACTAACCTGTTGTAGTTAGTATAAGCTAACTGAGATAAAAAGTCAATAGAAAATTGGAAATTTACAGAAATTTCAGAAAAAAACCGACCCTTTAGGGTCGGCAAGAAAATTAAAACAGTTTAATCACATATATTTCCAATGTAAATAGCCTATATGACATTTCGCACATTGCACATAGTTTATCCAATGTCCGTCGGGTCCGCCAAGATTTTCGATTTCGATTGTATCGGTGTACATTTTATAGTCACAATTATCACAGTAAACTACAATTTCTCTGAATTCCTTTTCTTCCTCGCCTGCTGAAACCTTTTTAAGCTCGCTGTCATTTAACTTTTTGTTATCTTCCATGTTAATTATCTCCTTTCTTGGATTCATACATTTATACGATAAACATTAAAAAGCGGCTACTATTTTATCCTAATTCCTTAGTTCTTTTATATGCTTCAATTACCGCATTCATTGCCGCTGAGCGGAAGCCGCCGTCCTCAAGTGCCTTTACACCCATAATCGTTGAGCCTGCAGGACTGCAAACCTCGTCCTTGAGCTTTTCGGGGTGCTTGCCGTTTTCAAGCATAGCCTTTGCCGAGCCCTCAAGCGTACCTGCCGCATACAGCAGAGCCTTATCTCTCGGAAGTCCGCAGGCAACCGCGCCGTCAGCAAGAGCCTCGATGAACATATACACAAACGCGGGACCGCAGCCCGAAAGCGCGCTCGCGCCGTCAATCAGCTTTTCATCAAGCCAGTCGAAGATTCCCGACTTGCTCATAATCTCGGAAAATTCCGCTTTCTTTTCGTCAGTTACATTTTCACTTGCCGCAAGAACAACGCCCGAGCCGACCGAGACAGGCATATTCGGCATAATTCTGATTACGGAATCAACACCGCTGTAAGCCTTGACCTTTTCAATGCTTACACCTGCCGCCATAGACACGATAACAACATCCTTGTTTTCGCTCAGCTCTGCCTTTATGCCGTCAAAAGCCTTGGCAAGCACCTGCGGCTTGACACCCATAAAGATGTAATCACATTCTTTGGCAACTGTCCTTGCGTCGGCTGTAACTGCGCCGATATCTTCAGCGAGAGCATCTCTTTTAGCTGTGTCGAGGTCGGCAAGAATAACATTCTCAAAGCCTGCGCTTCTGACTGCTCTTGCAAGTGCACCGCCCATATTTCCGCAGCCGATAAAACCAATTTTTTTCATAATATCACCTTATCTGTCCGTCACCACGGATAATAAATTTATAAGTTGTCAGCTCACACAGACCCATAGGTCCTCTTGCGTGGAGCTTCTGTGTCGAAATACCCATTTCACAGCCGAGACCGAACTCGCCGCCGTCCGTAAAGCGTGTGCTTGCGTTGACGTAAACAGCCGCAGAATCAACATTCTGTGTGAAGTAGTCGGCATTTTTGCTGTCCCGGGTGATAATGCAGTCGCTGTGATGAGTTGAGTGGTCACCGATATGAGCGACAGCCTGCTTCACGTCATCAACAACCTTAACCGCAAGGATGTAGTCGAGAAACTCTGTATCAAAATCATTCTCGCCCGCAGGTGTGCCGTCAATAATCTCAGCAGCTTTCGGGTCAAGTCGAAGCTCAACGGGATTTTCCGCTCTGCCGTCAACAAGAAGTGCTTTCAGCTTCGGCAGGAACTCCCCTGCTATATTTTTATTTACAAGCAAAACCTCCTCGGCATTGCATACCGACGGTCTGCTCGTCTTTGCGTTTTCGATAATTTTAAGAGCCTTCTGCTGATCTGCGCTCTCGTCAACATAGACGTGGCAGATACCTGTACCCGTCTGGATACACGGTACAGTTGCATTGCGCACGCAGGCATTGATAAGACCTGCACCGCCGCGAGGAATAAGCAGGTCAACATAGCCCTCGGCTGTCATAAGCTCATTTGCGCTCTGACGTGAGGTGTCCTGAATAAGGCTGACAACGTCCTCACATATTCCGAGCTTTTTAAGTCCCTTTCTGAGTGCGTTGACAATTGCGTTGGCACTTTTGAAAGCCTCCTTGCCTCCACGCAGAATACACACATTTCCGCTCTTAAGAGCAAGTGCCGCCGCATCCGAGGTTACATTCGGGCGGCTCTCATAAATGATTGCCACAACGCCCATCGGAACGCTTGTCTTTTCAACAACAATTCCGCTCGGACGCTCAACCCTGTCAAGGATTCTGCCCACAGGGTCGGGAAGCTTAACAACATCTCTTATGCCGTCAGCCATACCCTCTATACGAGCCTTTGAGAGTGAAAGGCGGTCAATCATAACGTCGGAAATCCTGCCCCTTGCCGCCTCAACGTCAAGTGCGTTTTCCTTAAGGATATCGTCTGCGTTTTCGATAAGTGCATCCGCCATTGAAAGCAGAGCCTTATTCTTTTCATCAGGTGTGAGCGAAGCGATTTCGCTCTTTGCCGCCTTAGCCTTTTTTAATATTTCAAGCGTTGTCATTTCACTTTACCGCCTTTTTGATAAATCTTGTGCCGACAGATTTACCGTCGCAGATGTCATAGAGAACAAGCGGATCTGTACCGTTTGCGATAACCATATCACAGCCCTTTGAGGTGCAGATTTCCGCCGCTCTGATTTTAGTTCTCATGCCGCCTGTGCCGAGTTCGGAGCCCTCACCGCCGGCAAGTGCTCTGATGTCGTCATTGACCTCAGAAACAACGGAAATAAGCGTTGCGTCGGGGTCCTTGTGCGGATCAGCTGTAAACAGACCGTCAATATCAGAGAGAAGAACGAGCAAATCAGCCTTGACGCTGACAGCAACCATAGCCGAAAGTGTATCGTTATCGCCGACCTTAATTTCCTCGGTGGCAACGGTATCGTTTTCATTGATAATCGGCAGAGCCTTGTACTTGAGAAGCTGGTCGATTGTGTTTATAAAGTTTTTATATCTGTCCTCGTGGTCGAAATCATCGCCTGTCAGAAGAAGCTGAGCAACTGTATGGTTGTATTCGCTGAAAAGCTTATCGTAGGTATACATCAGCTCACACTGACCGACAGCGGCAGCCGCCTGCTTGCCTGCGATAGTCTTCGGCTTGCCGTCAAGCTTTAATTTGCCTGCGCCCATACCGATTGCGCCCGAGGATACAAGAATAACGTCATGTCCTGCGTTTTTGAGGTCGCTCAGAACCTTGCAGAGAAGCTCCACACGGCGGATGTTGAGAAGTCCGCCCTGATGCGCAAGGGTCGATGTTCCGACTTTAACTACAATTTTCATGGATAAGTCCCCTTTTGTATATTCAATATATTTTAGCACAAAAAGAAAAATTATTCAACAAAAAAATGCCATTCCTCAGAATGACATTTATTTCAATATAAGCTATTCAATATCTTTAATAATAAAAAAGCCGACCCCTTTCGGAGTCAGCTGAAAATTCAATTCTGTTTTCTTACAATCTTATATTCGTCATCAGGCTCATAATACGGACAATCAAAGTACGATGAGCTGAGGAATTTGACATATTCGTCCTCGTCAAGATTCATTTCGCAGAAATAATAGTCCTCCTGCTCGTCATAGCAGTAATTGTTGCAGGTTTCGCAGTTTGATTGAGCCATAAGAACACCCCGTTTGTTTTATTGCTCCTATTCTATCACTTCTGCGCCGATTTGTCTACAACAAATTGCTCCGCATTGATTTCAGAATCGCTTTTTCTCTTCGGCTGACCTGTACCTGCGTCATGCCGAGCTGTTTTGCAATCACCGTCTGCGTAAGTCCCGAGAAATACCGCAGCCGTATAATCTCCCTGTCACGTTCATTAAGGTTATTCATCACCTGCTCGAGCGCAACGGCGGTGGAAATATCCTCCTCAGGCGAGCCTACGGGAATATCGAACTCGTCACCGCTTTGAGTGTCCTCCTGCGTCATCGAGATAACAGGCATTGAAGCCGTGATTGCCTGCGCCGTTTCGTATTCGTCAAACCCGAGCCTGTCCGCAAGCTCCCTGACGGTCGGCTCACGGTCAAACTGACGTACAAAACGCTCACGCTCATAGCTTATCTTTCTGCCCTTTTCCTTAAGTGAACGGCTGACGGAAACAGTACCGCCGTCACGGAAAATGCGCTTGATTTCGCCGAGTATAACGGGCACTGCATAGGTCGAAAACGAAAAGCCGCGCGAATCGTCGAAGCCGTCAACAGCCTTGATAAGACCTACGCACCCTGCCTGAAAAAGATCGTCATACTCAACCCCCCTGCCTGTCATTTTGTGGGCACAGGAGTGGACAAGACCGAGGTTTGCGCTTATCATCTCGTCACGCTTTGTTTTTTCAAGTATCATACGGCGGCACGTCCGTTAATCTTCTTGTAAAGTGTGACGGTTGTACCCTTGCCGAGAACAGAACGGACGGAAATTTTGTCCGTAAAGCTCTCCATAACCGCAAAGCCGAGACCTGCACGCTCACCGCCGAGGGTTGTGAAAAGCGGCTCCATTGCCTGCCTGACATCCATAATTCCGCACCCCTTGTCACGGATTGACACCTTGACCGTACCGCCGTCAAGGATAGCGGCATATATGTAGATTTTGCCGACCGATGTCGGATAAGCGTGGACAATGCAGTTCGTCACCGCCTCGCTGACAGCCATTTTTATGTCGGAGATTTCGTCAAGCGTGGGGTCAAGCTGAGCAACAAACGCCGCCACCGCCGCACGTGAAAAGCCCTCGTTAATTGATTTTGAGTCAACAGTCATTCTGAATTCATTTATTATCTGCACTGTTTACATCCTCCCTTTTGCTGATTTTTGCAATTTTTTCAAGCCCTGCAAGCTGCATGATTTTATAAATCTGAGGTGAAAGATTGGTCACAAGCACCTTACCGCCGAAGGACTGCACAAGTCGGTACCGCCCCATAATCAGACCGATACCCGACGAGTCCATAAATGTGACATCACCGTAATCGAGCTTTAAAAGGTTAGGCTTGTACTGCATAAGTGCCGAGTCGATATCCATACGGATGTCGGCGGCGGAATGGTGGTCAATCTCACCCTCGAGAAACGCTGTCACACGCTCACGGGTGGAAATAATTCTGACAGGCATAAATTCCCTCCAAAATAAAAATTTAAACAACGTAAAAATTTCGTCAACCTTTTTAAAGGTTGCGGGTTATCAGGGCAGAGCCCTGAGACTCTCGTCGCAACGAGCGGAATACTTATCGCTCACAAAAGCGCAGGAAGGTAGATGAAATAATCAGCGATTATTTCATCGTAGGGAACCCTCGCCGGGGGTTCCCTGTTGAAAAGTTTACAATTATAGTTGCGGTATGCACAAAAAATCCTCTACCCAAAAGGATAGAGGATTCAGCTTGAATATTTTGTTGAAGCGTGTACGCGAAAAACAATTATTTATGTAAATTTTTGATGTCTGATGCAAGATAAAGCGAACCGCACACTAAAATCACATCGTCCGCACCTGCTTTTTTCTTTGCCTTTTCGTATGCCTTAGCATAGTCGTCAATCGCCTTTACTTTTTTGCAGTAAGGCTTCACCGCCTCGGCAAGCTCCTTGGCAGACAAGGCTCTCGGGTTGGACGGAGTTGTGGTGTAAACTCTCGCACACAGCGGTGCAAGGTTCTTCACGCAGTACGAATAGTCCTTGTCCTTCATCATTCCGAAAACCGCAATGATATTCTTATCCCTGCAATGAGTTTTCAGCGTCAGACACAGCGCGTCAACGCCCTCGGGATTGTGTCCGCCGTCAATAATCGTCAGCGGATTTCTGCTTACAATCTCAGTTCGTGCAGGCATTTTCAGATTGGAAATTCCCTCAATCATCTGCTGCATTGAGATTTCCCAGCCGTTCTGCTTGAGCGTGTTTATCGCCGCAATGGCTGTGGAAAAGTTGTAAATCTGATGCTTGCCTGCGAGCGGAATTTTGAACGTACAGCCTGCGTAAATGATTGTTGAGCCGTCAAGCTCCTCACGCACAAGGCGGATTTTGCTCAACTCCGAGTGCATATAAGAGCAGTTCATCTTCTTCGCCTGCTCCTTGACGTATCTTTCAACCGTGAAATCAGGCTGAGGGTAACCGACAACACGTCCGCCCTCCTTGAAAATTCCGCACTTCTGCTCAGCAATTTTCAGAAGCGTATCGCCGAGAATATCGGTGTGATCCATTGAAATCGAGCAGATAACGCTGACCTCGGACTGCTTTATAATGTTAGTTGAATCAAGCTTTCCGCCAAGACCGACCTCAAGCACAACGATATCACAGCTGTTGTTGAGGAAGTACACGAATGCGGCGGCGGTAATGATTTCAAACTCTGTCGGCTCAATGCCGTCAGCGGAAAGTCTGTCAACAATCGGCTTGATTTCCGTAATAATCTGCGCAAGCTCATTTTCGGGAATCATCTCGGAATTTATCTGCATCCGCTCTCTGAAATCAACAATGTAAGGCGAAGTGAACAGACCTGTTTTATACCCTGCGGCCTTGAGCACCTCGGCTATCATGTTCGAGGTTGAGCCCTTGCCGTTTGTGCCTGCAACGTGGACGAATTTCAGCTTGTCCTGCGGATTGCCGAGCGCCTCACACAGAGCGGTGATGCGCTCCATGCCCGGTCGGCTTCCGAATTTCATTCTTGAATGTATGTAATTGAGAGCTTCTGTGTAGTTCATAAAACTTCTCCGTTTTAAAATAATGTCATTCTAAGCAAAGCGAAGAATCTCCGTTCAAGGTATGCAGAGATTTATGCGCCTCCTCAGAATGACTTATACTTATATTTTTATAAGGGAACCCCTGGCGAGGGTTCCCTACTATACAGCAATTTTCATTGCTGTATCTACCCTCCTGCGCTTTTTGTAAGGACAGGAATTCCGCTCGTTGCGACGAGCGTCTCAGGGCTCTGCCCTAAGTACCCGCAACCTTTAAAAAGGTTGACGAAATTTTCTCGTTTTCTTATTTATTTAACTTCGCAAGACTTTCATCAATCATAGCAATCTTGTCACGGTACTTCTGAGCCGCTTCCTTCTGTCCTTCAACAACAGCAGCAGGAGCCTTTGCAACAAAGTTCGCGTTATTGAGCTTTTTCTCAACGAACTCAAGGTCCTTGAGAACCTTTTCCTTTTCTTTGTTAAGACGTGCGATTTCTGCCTCAAAATCAACAAGGTCGCCCATAGGAATATAAATCTTTGCATCGGTTGTAACGATACAAACTGCATCCTCAAGCTCAAAGCTGTCGCCTACCTCAGCCTCGGAGCAGGAAGCAAGTCTCTGCATAAAGATACCTGCCTTCTCAAATGTATCCTTGTATGAGGTTGCGATATAATACTTAGCCTTTCTTGACGGCGGAACGTTCATCTCAGCTCTGCGGTTACGGATTGCACGGACTGCTTCCATAATTCTGTCCATCTCCTGCTCCTCAACGCTGAAATCGTGCTTCTCGTCATACTCAGGCCACTTTGAAATCATAATTGACTCGCCGTCATGCGGAAGTGTCTGCCAGATTTCCTCAGTGATAAACGGCATGAAGGGATGGAGCAGCTTCAATGTGTTTGACATGATGTAAACGAGCATATCTCTTGCCGTCTGCTTTGCCTTCTCGTCATCAGAGTTAAGACGAATCTTGGAAATTTCGATATACCAGTCGCAGAATACATCCCAGATGAAGTCATAGAGCTTTGATACAGCGATACCAAGCTCAAACTTCTCGAGGTTGTCAGTAACTTCCTTTGAAAGCTTGTTGAAAAGTGAAAGAATCCACTTGTCCTCGAGTGCAAGGTCTTCGGGAATGTGAGGAGCTTTTTCATCCTCGCCGAGGTTCATAAGAATGAAACGTGCGGCGTTCCAGAGCTTGTTGGCGAAGTTACGGCTTGCGCCAACCTTCTCGTCAGAGAAACGCATATCGTTTCCGGGGCTGTTGCCCGTTGCAAGTGTGAATCTGAGAGCGTCTGCGCCGTACTGGTCAATAACAATCAGCGGGTCAATGCCGTTGCCGAGTGATTTTGACATCTTTCTGCCCTGTGCATCACGGACAATACCGTGGATAAATACGGTTGAGAACGGAATATCGTTCATATTCTCGCAGGCTGAGAAAATCATTCTTGCAACCCAGAAGAAGATGATATCATAACCCGTAACAAGTGTGCTTGTCGGGAAATAATGCTGAAGCTCGGGTGTCTTTTCGGGCCAGCCGAGAGTTGAGAACGGCCAGAGTGCCGAAGAGAACCAGGTGTCAAGTGTATCGGGGTCCTGTGTAAGATGCTTGCAGCCGCACTTCGGACAGGTGTCGGGAGTATCCTTTGAAACAACAATCTCGCCGCACTCGTCACAGTACCACGCAGGTATACGGTGACCCCACCAGAGCTGACGTGAAATACACCAGTCCTTGATGTTCTCCATCCAATGGAAATATGTCTTGTCAAAACGCTCGGGAACAAACTTAACTCTGCCGTCCTTTACGCATTCGATTGCAGGCTTTGCAAGGGGCTCCATCTTAACGAACCACTGCTTTGAAACCTTCGGCTCAATTGAGCTGTGGCAGCGGTAGCAAACGCCGACATTATGGCTGTAATCCTCAATCTTGACAATTGCGCCCTCTTTCTCGAGATCCTCAACGATAGCCTTGCGAGCCTCGTATCTGTCCATGCCTGCATACTTGCCCCACTCAGGTCTGATGTGCGCATCATCTGTGAATGTATCAATTACGGGAAGATTGTGGCGAAGACCGACCTCAAAGTCGTTCGGGTCATGAGCAGGAGTGATTTTAACACAGCCTGTACCGAAGTCCATCTCAACGTAGGTATCAGCGATAACGGGAATCTCACGGTGAGTGATGGGAAGAATAAGTGTCTTGCCGACAATATCCTTATATCTTTCGTCATCAGGATGAACGGCAACAGCAGTATCGCCGAGCATTGTCTCGGGACGTGTTGTCGCAAGCTCAAGGTAACCGCTGCCGTCCTTGAACGGATAACGCAGATGCCAAAAGTGACCTGCCTGATCCTCGTACTCAACCTCAGCGTCAGAGATTGAGGTAAGGCAATGCGGACACCAGTTAACGATACGCTCGCCACGGTAGATAAGTCCCTTATTGTAGAGGTTTACGAAAACCTCCTTAACTGCCTTGCTGCAGCCCTCGTCAAGTGTGAAGCGTTCACGCTCCCAGTCACATGAAGAGCCCATTTTCTTAAGCTGTTCAATAATTCTGCCGCCGAATTTTTCTTTCCATTCCCATGCACGCTTTAAGAAGCCCTCACGTCCGAGATCCTCTTTTGTGATGCCTTCCTTACGCATAGCCTCAACGATTTTAGCCTCGGTTGCGATTGAAGCGTGGTCTGTGCCGGGAAGCCAGAGTGTGTCAAAGCCCTGCATTCTGCGCCAGCGGATAAGGATGTCCTGAAGAGTGTTGTCAAGGGCATGTCCCATATGAAGCTGACCTGTGATGTTCGGTGGCGGGATAACGATAGTATACGGATCCTTTTCGGGATCACATTTTGCGTGGAAAAAGTTGCCGTCGAGCCAGAATTTATAGATTCTGTCCTCAACGTTTTTCGGATCGTACTGTTTATCAAGATCTTTAGCCATGTTGATATCCTCCAAATTTAATTTGTATTTAAAAAAAATATTAACGTAAAAGTTTCGTCAACCTTTTCAAAGGTTGCGGGTTATCAGGGCAGAGCCCTGAGACGCACTCCGCAGAGTGCGGAATTCCTGTCCTTGCAGAAGCGCAGGAAGGTAGATGAAATAATCACCGATTATTTCATCGTAGGAAACCCTCGCCGGGGGTTTCCTGTTAAAAATCAAAAGCACTTATCAAAAAAATAAAGCCCGTCTCAAGTTATCCTTGAGACGAGCCTGAACCCGCGGTACCACTCAAATTGCATTTAAAATGCCGCTTAAAAACCTTAACGCGGTGAACGTGGCGGTCTACCGGCTTTCGCTTTCTTCGCCCGACTCGGAAGCTACAATCCTCACCTGCTTCTGCCTGCTCCCACCAAATACAAGCTCTCTGAAAAGAAACAACGCAGTAAGGACACTCTTCGTCAATGTCTTTATCTGCGTTATTTTAACACTAATATTTTCTTTTGTCAATATTTATTCGGTTGTAATGCTGCGGTAATTATCAAAAGCAAGGTTCATTGAGCCGAGCGTTGTTGCTCTGAACATCTCAATAAGCTCATCAGAGGTCATTCTGAATGATGAAGGCGATTTTATCCAGTCGTGAGTTACACCGATAACCGCATTGGTATAGTATCTTGAAAGGAACTTCTTATATTCACTCGCAAGCTTAAGGCCTGCCGACTTCTCGTCAATAATTCTGTCAAAGCACTTACCTACATTTGTAATAAGGAAATCAAAGAAATATCCCTCGGCCTTGGATTCAATAATTGAAGAAAGCTCTTCTCTGTGCCTCTCGATATAATCAGCCATTACCCTTGCAACGGCAATAATATCACGGTTTTCGTAATTATCGTTTATAATTTTCTGACCGTCATACTTATACATCCATTCGACAAGAGCGAAAACATCCTGGAAGTGATAATAAAACGTCTGCCTGTTCAGACCGCATTCCTCAACTATTTCGCGAATTTTAATCTTATCAAAGGGCTTTTTCTTCATAAGGCTTCTGAGTGAATCAGCAAGAATTATTTTTGTCTTTTCTCCTGAACTTCTGTTAGGCATTTCACATTCCTCCAATTTGCTCTTTTCCCTTATCCTTGTGTATTTTAACATAATTGTCTATACAAATCAACATAATTTCTTTACAATTGTCTATACAATGTTTCTATAATGTAAGAAAGAGCCCGAATTTCGGACTCTTTTCTCGAATTTTATTAAAGAAGATTCTTATCCTTAGCGTACTCGAAGAATGATTCGATACTTCTCATTCTTGCCGGACTGAGAGTTGCGCCGCCTCTTGTGTAAGTCTCAAACGGAATACCCTGAAGCTGAACAAGATACTTTGCGCTTGCGTTAAAGCCGCTGTCGATAGCACAGTCAAGAAGAATAATTTCGTTGAATGTCTTTCTTGCCTTTTCGATGTCCTTTTCGATGAAGAACTCATCATACATCTTGCGGAACATATTAACACCGCAGGATGTCGGAGTTGCGCAGACACCTCTTGCACCTGCAACATAAGCGTCAAAAAGGAAAGGAATGTTAGCCTGAAGAACTGCTGAATCGCCCTGAACAGCAATTTTTTCCTTAATCTTGTCAAGGTAGCAGGTTGTGTCCTTGATGCCCTTGAACATGCCTGTCTGAACAAGTCTGCCGTAAGCTTCGCCTGACATGCAGTGAGGCTGGAAGCCGGGGAACTCATAAAGAAGAATCGGAAGAGTTGTGTTGTCAGCAAGCTTTGTGAGGTACTCAACGATTCTGTCGTCACAGTCAGCGTAGCCTCTTGTAACAAAAACAAGACCGTCAACACCTGTCTGCTCCATCATCTTAACCTCTTCAACCTGCTCATGCCATGTCGGCTGGAGGTTAGCGGTTGCAACGATTTCAGTGCCGTTCCTGTGCTTAACAGCGGTCTCGGCACACTTGAGTCTTTCCTCAAGAGTAAGAGTTGTCATCTCTGCGCTGCCGCATACTGAGAAAAGATGATGTGCGCCCTGTGCAGCCTGCCACTCAACATACTTTGCATATGTATCGTAGTTAATTGATTTGTCCTGATTGAACGGAGTGAGGAGCAGAGCGTAAATACCTCTGAATTCCTCGGGTTTTCCTGTAAACATTTGTTACACCTTCTAAAAATAAGTTTAGTTTATATTACTACTGATTTGCAGTTATTGCAAGAGCAAATCATAAAGTTTCGATAACTTCTTTAGCCATATCGGGGTAATTGCCGATAACGCTGTTCACGCCGAGCTTGTAAAGGCGGCGAACCTCGTCCTCGGTGTTGACAGTCCACGTGTTGATGCCGATACCGTTTGAAAGAATTTCTGCCGCTGTTTCATCAGTGACGGTATTGTAGCGGGGATGTACGAAGTCAGCGCCGTTCTTCTTAGCGTATGCGCCGAAGTCAATAATCCAGTCACCCTCAAGAAAACCGCATTTCATCTCAGGGCAAAGAGCCTTGAAGCGTGCAACGGAGAAGTGGTTGAAGCTTGAAATGATGATTCTGTCCTCAAGACCGAATTCCTTAATCATATCACAGACCATCTGCTCAATGCCGTCATATTCATTTATGCCCGTTTTAAGCTCAATATTTGTAACGAAGCCTTTAAGCGGTGCAACAAGCTCAAAATATTCTCTGAGTGTCGGTATGCGATTGATGCCGTAGATACCACGGAAGCCTGCACTTGCGTCAAGCTTACGAAGCTCTTCAAGAGTCATATCGGCAACAAGACCCTTGCCGTCGCAGGTTCTGTCAACAGATTCATCATGAATAATAACGAGCTGACGGTCTTTGGTGTACTGAACGTCAAGCTCAATTCCGTCCGCACCGATTTCAACGGCTTTTCTGAAAGCGAGCATAGTATTCTCGGGATATTTACCGCTGAAACCTCTGTGAGCAATGTTTAACATAGAAATCTTCCTTTCATATTCAAAGTAATTAAACGTAAAAGTTTCGCCGGGTGTTCACTGAAAATTTATAAGTACTTCTTAACCGTAAATGCCTGTCTGCCTTTTTTGGTAACTCCCTCATCCTCAAAGACAATCACCTTGCCCCTGCCGTGGATAACAAGCTTTGATGAAAACGGTACGTGCGAATCGGGCTTTGTAACCTCGGCTCCGTTGAGAAAGACCTCTCCCCTGCGTATTTTCTCGCAGGCGGCACTTCTTGAAAGCGCAAAGGCAGCCGAAAGCACCGAATCAACTCTCATAGAGGATACATAGCATCTTTTTATCTCAAACTTTTCTTCTTTTTCAAATTTTGAGAAATCTTCCGATATGCTGACAGACACGCTTCCTCTGCCGACAGACGTCAGATTATCGGCAATATACTTCGCCACACTTCTTATAACCGCAACGGCACAGCCCTTGTCCGTAACCGCGATATCGCCGAGCATTTCCCGTTTTACGCCCAGACCCATTATCGCACCGAGGTAGTCACGGTGAGAAAGCTCCGAAAAGCTGTCCTTCTTTATTTCAAGCACGCAGATGGGCGAAATATCGGGGTT
The DNA here is from genome assembly GCA_024404095.1 of Clostridia bacterium. Taxonomy (GTDB): domain Bacteria; phylum Bacillota; class Clostridia; order Oscillospirales; family Acutalibacteraceae; genus CAG-488. The sequence continues at coordinate 40,135 of JAKSQO010000005.1, forward strand.
TTCTTTAATGTAATCAATGCTTTCAGCGTATTCGGGCAGAAAAACAACCATTCTCCTCTCGCTGTCGGCAAAGCCTCCGTAAAGCTCCCACCTGACCTTTTTCCTGTTAAGATATCCTATTACGGTGCTCTGACGGTAGATATCGAGAAATACCGTGTTGGTTACCATATATTTCTCCTCACACTCAGCCGCCTTATCGTCAAGCACGGCAAGCAGAAGCTCGTCCTCCGTCATTTTTTCACCGTCCGTCCAGATTTTTATTTATTTTATCACAATTAAACAAAATATGCAATAATTGTTGCACATTTTATCAATATATGGTAATATTGTATATGTTGAATTATATTCAGCGATAAACCACGACCACAGGAGGTCTTAAAATGAATATACCGCGTCCCGAGCATCCGAATCCGCAGTTTATGAGAAGCTCATGGCTTAACCTGAACGGCGAATGGAGCTTTGAGATTGACAAATCCAAGAGCGGGCTTGAAAAGAAATATTATCTTCCCGAAAAGAAATTCGATAGAAAAATAACCGTCCCCTTCTGCCCCGAAAGCATTCTTTCAGGCATAGGCTATAAGGACTTTATGAATGCGGTATGGTATTCCCGTGAGTTCACCGTTCCCGACCGCTTCAAGGGTATGCGTGTTCTGCTTCACTTCGGTGCGGTTGACTACAAGGCTGTTGTTTACATCAACGGCAAAAAGGTCGGCACTCACAAGGGCGGCTACATCTCGTTCAGCTTTGACGTTACCGACTTCCTCGTAAACGGCGTCAACACTCTGACTGTTTATGCCGAGGATGACGTTCGTGACCCGATGCAGCCCAGAGGCAAGCAGAGTGAGGAATACTATTCACACGGCTGTGACTACACAAGGACAACAGGCATATGGCAGACGGTCTGGCTTGAATTCGTTCCGCAGTCATATATTGAAAGCATCAGGATTTTCCCCAACGCAAAGAACTGCTCGGTTGACATTCAGGCAAAGGTTGTCGGCGCAGGCAAGTTTGAGGCTCTCGCTCTTTTCCACGAGCGCATTATGGGTGTTGCGACAGTTGAGACTGAGGGCGGATTTATTACCGCTCATATGGAACTTAAGGAAGCGTTTCTCTGGGATGTCGGCGAAGGCAGGCTTTATGACCTTGAGCTTCGCTTTAACGATGACAGGGTTGACAGCTATTTCGGTCTGCGTGATATTAAGCTTGACGGAAGCAAATTCCTTATCAACGGCAAGTCTGTTTTTCAGCGTCTTGTCCTCGACCAGGGCTTCTATCCCGAGGGAATCTACACAGCTCCGTCAGACGAAGCTCTTGTAAAGGACATTCAGCTTTCATTTGATGTCGGCTTCAACGGCGCACGGCTTCACGAAAAAATCTTCGAGCCACGTTTCCTCTATCATTGTGACAAGATGGGCTACATCGTTTGGGGAGAATATCCGAACTGGGGTCTTGACCACACAATGCCTGAGGCTGTTTACTCAATACTTCCCGAATGGATGGAGGAGCTTGAAAGAGATTTCAACCATCCTGCAATCATCGGCTGGTGTCCGTTCAACGAGACCTGGGACAGAAACTTCCGCAAGCAGGTTGACGAGGTACTTGAAACAGTTTACAGAGCTACAAAGTCATTTGACCCGACACGTCCGTGCATCGACACAAGCGGTAATTTCCACGTTGTAACCGATATCTATGATGTTCACGATTACGAGCAGGATGTCGAGGTGTTTACAAACAACTTCAACAAGCTCATGACCGAAGATAAGCTTCACGATCAGCACACTCACAGACAGCATTACAACAGTGAACCGACTTTTGTCAGCGAGTACGGCGGAATCCGCTGGTCAATGGATCCCAATGAGCAGAATGCGTGGGGCTACGGCAACGCTCCGAAGTCAAAGACAGAGTTCATCGACCGCTACAAGGGTCTGACAGACGCTCTGCTTGATAACGATAAAATGTTCGGCTTCTGCTACACTCAGCTTTACGATATTGAACAGGAGCAGAACGGACTTTACACCTATTCAAGAAAGCCGAAGTTTGAAACATCAATCTTCAAAGCAATAAATTCACGCAAAGCAAAAATTGAATTATAAAAAAAGGAAAAGGAGAAAATCACATGATAAAGTTACCCGATTACCATACCGACCTGAAAACTCTTCATGTCGGCTGCGAAGAGCCGAGAGCTTATTTTATCCCCTTCCACGATGAAAAGAACGCACTTCTTCCCCGTTCGGAGTCGAGATATTTCCACTCACTGTGCGGCGAATGGGATTTCCGCTTCTACAAGTGTCCTGCTGACATTGAGGAAGAATTTTTCGCTGAGAAGTTTGAGATAAATTCAGAATACAACAAAATCAAAGTTCCGATGAACTGGCAGATGGATCTTGACAAGGGCTATGACAAGCCTAACTATACAAACGTGCGCTATCCCATTCCGCTTGACGCTCCCTATGTTCCAGACGAAAACCCCTGCGGTGTTTATATCAGAAATTTTGACGTTGACGAGAATATGCTCAGCCGTGAGCTTTTCCTCAACTTTGAGGGCGTTGACTCCTGCTTCTATCTCTGGATAAACGGCGAATTTGTCGGATACAGCCAGGTCAGCCATATGACAAGCGAGTTCAACATCACAAAGTATGTTCATGAGGGAAGCAACCGCATTGCCGTTCTTGTTCTCAAATGGTGCGACGGCACATACCTCGAGGATCAGGATATGTGGCGAATGAGCGGTATTTTCCGTGAGGTTTACATACTTGAAAGAAGTACAAGAGGCAGAATCGCCGACTACTTCATCACAACCGAGCTTAAGAAGAAAAGAACTAAGGGCATTATCAACGTTGACCTTAAGCTTATCGGTGACAGAGAGGTTGATTACAAGCTCATCTCCCCTCACGGTGATGAAATCGCAACAGGTCAGAGCTCAGGCGGTAAAATTCAGATTAAGCTTGACCACCCTGTTCTCTGGAGTGACGAGCTTCCCCTGCTTTACAATCTCTATCTTGACGTTTCGGATGAAACAATCCTTGCAAGAATAGGCATTAAGGAGATTAAAATTTCAAAATCAGTTTTCTATCTCAACGGACAAAAGGTTAAATTCAAGGGTGTCAACCGCCACGATTCACACCCGACTCTCGGACACGCAACTCCCGTTGAGCATATGCTCGAGGATTTGTATATTTTCAAGCGTCACAATGTAAACGCAATCAGAACCTCACATTATCCGAATGACCCGAGATTTCTCGAGATGTGTGACGAGCTCGGCTTCCTTGTAATTGACGAAACCGACCTTGAATCCCACGGTGCGGGTGCTACAATCGGCGACACATGGCGCGGCGGTGACGCATGGAGCAGATTTTCAATGAGTCCCGACTGGAAGGACGCTTACGTTGACCGTGTAAAGCGTATGTTTGAGCGTGACAAGAACCGTGCCTGCGTTGTAATGTGGTCACTCGGCAATGAGTCGGGCTGCGGAGACAATCACAGAGCTATGAACGCTTATGTCAAGAGCAGAAAGCCCGACGCTGTTGTTCATTACGAGGGTGCGAACTATTCTTACGCTCAGAGATTCAAAAGAAATCTTGACGGAATTTCAGATGTTGAAAGCTATATGTATCCCTCAATTCCGAAAATCAAGGAAATTTTAAGCACAAAGAAAAAGATAAAGAAGCCGCTTTATCTCTGCGAATACTGTCACGCAATGGGCAACGGTCCCGGAGACCTCAGAGATTACTGGGAGCTTATTGAATCAGATGATTGCTTTATGGGCGGATGCATCTGGGAATATGTTGACCATTCGGTAGCAGTTGACGACGGCAAGGGCGGAATCAAATACACCTACGGCGGCGATTTTGATGATCAGCCAAATGACGGAAACTTCTGCGTTGACGGTCTTGTTTATCCCGACAGAAAGCCGCACACAGGCTTCGAGGAAGCAAGAATAATCTATCAGCCGTTCTTCGCAAACTACAAGGGTGACGGCACAGTAGAAATCAAGAACCGCCTGTTCTTTGACGGACTTGATGATATCGGCATCAACTGGGAAATCAAGTCTGACGGTGTTCTTGTTGCCGAGGGTCAGGTTTCGGGACTTATCCTCATGCCGAGAGAAACAAATACATTCAATATTTTCAATTCTGCTGACTACAATCTCAGCGGTGACAGCTTCCTTACACTCCGCTTTGTCACAAGAACCGACAAGCCGTGGGCAAAGGCTGGTCACGAGGTCGGCATGAAGCAGTTCAGACTGACAACAGCCGAAAAAGAAAACCTCGAGTGCGAAGGCACAGTTGACGTTAACGAGACAGACCGCTATGTAAGAGTAAATGCAAACGGCGTTTCATACCGCTTTGACAAGCCGTTCGGCAGACTTGAAGAAATCTCAGTTGACGGAAAGAAGCTTATAAGCGAGCCGATTACACTCAACTTCTACCGTGCACTTATCGACAACGACAGAAACATGGACCAGTGGGTTGAAGTTGGTCTTGACCGCCTTGTTCAGAAAACGTATTCCGCAAAGGTTGTTGAAAATTCACCCGAAAAGCTTGTTATCAAGGCTGATATCAGCTACGGCTCATACATATTTGAACCCATTTTCAGAGGCTCAATGACTTACACCTTCACCCCCGACGGAGCAGTCGCAATCGGAGTTGACGGTAATGTCCACGAGGGTGTTGAGGAGCTTCCGAGAATCGGACTTAAGCTTGTCACAACAGAAGGCTTTGAGAACTTTGAGTATTTCGGCTACGGTCCGAAGGAAGCATATGTTGACAAGAATCTTGCAAGCTATGTTGACGTATTCAAGACAACTGTAACAGACAACTTTGAGCACTATGTCCGTCCGCAGGAGAACAGCTCACACTACGGCACAAAGTGGGCAAAGGTAACCGACAGCGAGGGCAAGGGCTTCGACATAAGAGCTGTTGATTTTGATTCATTCAGCGTGAATGCACAGCACTTCACACAACAGCAGATCAGAAAGACCGAGCATGACTGTGACCTTGAACCGATGAAGGAAACAGTAATTTATATGGACTACAAGATGACAGCCGTAGGCTCAAATTCCTGCGGTCCGAAGCCGCTCGATAAGTACAGACTTCTTGAGAAGAAGTTCAGTTTCACATTCAGAATTCAGCCTGTATAAAAAACGCAAAAAGACTGTCAGAAAATGAAACAGTCACAATAGACTATTTATAATAGTAAAACCCGCCGAAAGAAACTTGTTTCCTTTCGGCGGGTAATTCTTTTGTACGGCAAACAGGGATTTGCGGAGTGCCTCCGCTCCCAATCCGTGGCAACTGTTATCTGATTTTCTAATGCTGTGCCCGAGCAGTCGGAACACAGGCAAACCGGGATTTATCTATATCGACAACCCGTGGTTTATGTTACAGATTTGCTACATATTCCGCAAGAGCAAGTGCTATTTCAAAATGTCCCGAATCATGCTGAGTACCTTTCACCTGACCTTCTTTTTTTCTTGCGGTCCATTCCGGCGCATCAAGCAAATCACCGCTTGTAAAAAACATATAGACCTCAAATCCTCTGAAATCACATACTGCCTGAACGGCGGCGCCCTCCATTTCAACAGAGATGCATCCATCTTTCTTATGCTTTTCAAAGTTGTTGCAGGTTTCTCTGTAAAATGCATCCGTAGTCCAAGTTTTGCCTGAAACATACGGTATTTTATTTGCTTCCATACAATCTTCAACTGTTTTCGCATTTTTGATATTTATATAATCCGAAGCAGGAGCATAGTGGTAAGAGGTTCCTTCATCTCTGTAAGCTTCGGTCGGAATCATAATCTTTCCTCTTGCAATTTCTTTATTCAGACAACCTGCTGCCCCAAAATGAATAATTTTATCGGTATTAAGAAACATACCGATTTCTTCAACTGCCCCGGCACAAGTAGGCGCTCCTACCCATGTTCTGTAAAACCCATATTTCTTACCGTGGTATTCAATGATATAAACCGCAGTTGAACCGTGTGCCATTTTCAACTCTCCGACTTTCTCGCAGTTATAGTTTTCCGTTACATATTTTTCAATCACATTTGAAAAAGTAAAAATTGTTGCTTCAACACTTGGTGCATTTTCATTTTTTGGCGGATTGATTTTTGCGGGAGACTGATTGTCAAATGAGTCTGTAATCATAATAATTTCCTCCATTGATTTTATGCATATAGATATCATTACAAATTCTGATTTGTCCGTCTGATTATAAGAAATTATATGTTTATTATTGACGCACATTCGGGACAACGTGCCACAGCACCGAGCTTGGTTGTGAACTTAACGCCGCAGTCGGGGCATGTAAGCTCAATCTCACTCTGCGGTGTATCATCACTTTCAATTTTCAAATGCACAGATGGTTCGTCACCGTCAAAAAGTTCAACGTCATGAAAAAATTTCTTTCTGATAAACTTCTTTATAAGTCGGTGAAGTCGCTTTTCGCCGATACCCGTCATCATTGACAGCTCAGCAAGAGTGATAACATTCTTTTCACTCTTTGCGAGAATCGGGTCAATCAGATACATTGCCTTAAAGGTTCGAGTCTGAACAATACCCTTTATCAACATCAACAGAAAAATTACAAGGAAGAAAATTCCTGCGCCTTTGCCCGATTTTGTCTCGGTCTTTGTAAAAAGAAGCGATGCGGTGAATATAAGACCGAATATTCCGCCTCCAAGACGGAACGGAGCAAGCGTCTTTTTACTGTTTACTTTTTTATACGTTACAAAAGACATTGTTTTCCCTCTTATTTGCAGAAATTATCAATATATCTGTCGATAGCGTCCTCGACAATCTTCACTGCTACAATTCTGTCCTGAACCTCATCAACAGCAGTTTCCTTGTTTTCAAGGCTCTTGTAAACCGAGAAGAAATGGCGCATTTCATCAAAAATGTGATTCGGCAGCTGGTCAATGTTTGTATACATATTATAATTCGGGTCGTTGAACGGAATCGCGATAATTTTTTCATCCTTTCTGCCGTTATCAATCATATTGATAACTCCGATAGGATAAGCACGGCAGAGCGTCAGCGGTTCAAGCGGTTCAGCGCATAAAAGAAGAACGTCAAGCGGGTCACCGTCATCGCCGTAGGTACGAGGAATAAATCCGTAGTTTGCGGGATAATGTGTTGAGGTGTAAAGGATTCGGTCAAGAATAATCAGACCCGTTTCCTTATCAAGCTCATATTTCTTCTTTCCGCCCTTCGGAATCTCGATAACGCATATAAAATCGTCGGGATTTATGCGCTTTGGAGAAATATCGTGCCAGATGTTTACCATATTACCGCTCCTTTTGCTTGATGATAATTTTACTATACAACAAAAATCTAAGATTGTCAAACTAAATGTATTACATTTATGTAAAGAAAATCGCCGTCAGATGACAGCGATTCTTTTATTTACGGATACTGTTTTATATCAACTTTCTTTTTAATTCCGCTGTCGGCTGTAAGCAATGCATCTGCATCGGTTATATCGCCATTATGGTCGCAGTCCGCCGCAAGTGAATATGCCTCACCGTAATCATAAAGACCTGCACCGACAACATTGATAAGCACTGCGTCCTCTCCGTCAATGATACTGTCGCCGTTCATATCGCCGAAGATTACAAGCTCATATTCCTTGACATTTCCCGCGTTATCGCTTGCGCTGAGTACACTGCCCGTTCCGAAGCCTCTGTCAGAGTTTTTATACGTTACGCTGATACCCGAGGCCGGACGAATCATCATCTCAACATAACTCTGCTTGGCACCCGGACTTACACCGTACAGAAGCTGATGATCGTAGTCAACGCCTAAAATCGCCTGATTTCGTGAATAGATAAATGTCTTGCTCAGGTTAATGTCATAAGTGAGCTTTGTTGAATTGTTGCGGATTGCAATGTGCTGAGTATAGGTGTCAAAGCCGTTGGATTCTATCGTGCAGGTGTATGCGCCAACAGGAAGAACATATTCGTTCTGATTATTCGCAGGAGCAATTATATTTCCGTTTTCATCCCTCATAGTAAGTGTTGCATTGGCAGGAGTTACATTGAACTTTGCTGTGCTGACCTTAAGATCGTCCTTTGAAATAAGAAACGGCTGAACGTAGCAGATACCGCCCGCACCGGTTGTATAGAAGCGAACATACGAGTTGATTGAGTTTTCGTACTTGTTAAGGTCGAAAACAACGGGCATATTCTCGCCGTCAACCTTTTTCTCGTCAAGCACAACTCCGTCAGCAACAATTTTCATAACAGTTGCTCTTGTCGGATAGAAGATAATCTGATCCTTTTCCTCATCAACGACAACTCTGTTAATCATCGGAAAATCGCCCTGAGCGTCAAAGCCGTCGCCGAGCTCCCACGGATTCTTTGAGGTTTTTGAGCAGGCAAAGAACGCACCTGTTTCCATGCTTGTTCTGACGTTCTGCCATGTATTCTCGGGCATTACAAAGAACTGAGCGTTGTTTGCGCAGTCCTCGGGATCGTGAGCGTCATCCTCGCAGAAGCCCCAGATGGGAACACCCTGCTCAGCTGTGATTTTAAGCGTTTCGTCATAAAGATAGCGATCGTTATGAGTACGGTTGTCACGTGTGTTGACAAGCTCCATACCGACACAGGACTGATAATTAAGGAAAAGCTTTGAGAATTTCTCGACAAAAGCCTTATCGTATGTGTTTATATCGCTCTTGCCCTCTGTCCATTCTCCGACGTGGTTGATATGGCAGACACCGCCCGCCTTTTCACACTTCTGAACAGCCTCCTCGGGCCATGTTGCACTCATTTCGAGGTCGCCGTGACCACAGTCGGCAAAGTAGCTGTTGACGTGGCACTTTGAGGTTGAAGAACCGTTAAGCTCAATGCCGAGCGGAACCTCTATCATCGGGTCTCCGTTTCGGTCAGAGCCTGTTGTAATCTGCTGATATCTTTCCTTGGAAATCTCATCAACATTGCCATGCACAAAATACTGGTAACCGAAAATCGCCAGTCGTGTCTGGTTTTCTGTCCACGAATAGTTGACAGTACCGTGGTCAGTCAGAGCAAGACACTGATAGCCGAGCCGGTAATAGTCCTCAATCATATCATCAAGCTCAACATTACCGTCAGAACGTACTGTATGAACGTGGGTTGCGCCACGGTAGGGCTTCCAAGTGTCCCAGTTGACATCCTTGTAAGGATTGCTGATAGTGTAGTTGTATTTGCCGATTACATCGCCCTCGTCAGCGGCAAAAGCCATGGGCATTGACACAACGAACATAATAGTGGCAAGAAAGACACAGAAGATTGCTTTATATGTCTTTCTGATACTCTGCTGCATATTCATACCTCCGAAAAATACTTTTTTTATTCTATCACAGAATAGAAAATCCGTCAATATATATGTTATTGACTTTACCCGAACAAGTGATATAATATAGACAAATCCGAAAATCGGATAAATAAAAGGAGGTTTTTACTCATGGAAAAGGTAAGAAAATATCTTGCTGAAGCATTCGGTACAATGGTTCTTGTACTTTTCGGATGCGGAACAGCCGTTGTCAGCGGACAGCTCAGCGGTGGTAAACTCACCGTTCTTCTCATCGCCGTTGCATTCGGTCTTTCAATCGTTGCAGCAGCTTACGCAATCGGTCACATCTCAGGCTGTCACGTAAACCCTGCGGTGTCACTTGCTATGCTTATTAACGGCAAGCTCTCATTTGTTGACTTCATAGGATATGTTGTCGGTCAGGTTGCAGGCGCATTCGCAGGCAGCTTCATTCTCAAGTTCATTGCCGCCACATGTGAGCCTGATCTTGTTGGCTTAGGCGCAAACGGCTACGGTGAGCTCAGCGCGGCACACATCTCAATGAGCGGCGCAATCGGCGTTGAAATCGTTCTCACATTTGTATTTGTACTGACAATCCTCGGTGTTACATCAAGCGAAAAGACTTCAAACATCGCAGGTATCGTAATCGGTCTTACACTTACATTTGTTCACATTCTCGGTATTCCTCTTACAGGAACATCAGTTAACCCTGCAAGAAGCCTCGCTCCCGCAGTATTCACAGGCGGCGAAGCACTCTCACAGGTATGGGTATTCATCCTTGCACCTCTCGCAGGCGCAGCACTTGCAGCAGTAATCTTCAAGTTCCTCTTCGCTCCCAAGGCTGAGGAGAAATAAGAAAGCTGAATTTTCGGGGCTTACGTTTGTAAGCCTCTTTTTTATGCTTTGAATTTGTAAACACACAAATAAAAAATGTCATTCTGAGGTTCGACGCAGAATCTCAGCTTACTTTTAACAGAAATTCTGCGCTTCGCTCAGAATGGCACAAATTTCACCACCTGCGTTTGCTTCCCGCAAGCGGACAGTTATTCATTTTGTATGCGGCTCTCAGCTCGACATAGCATCCGCATTTAACGCACGTTCCGCTGATAAGGAAGTCACATTCCTTACAGACATCAAGCCTCTTTCGGTACTCCCCGTCCGCAGTTTTTTCCTCGGGTTTGATACGCTCAATGCAACGCTCAATCTCAGCCATTTCTTTCTGACCTCCGCTCTGCAGCAGCAGGCAACGGCGGCATTCTTTTTCAGGATTCATCATTTTATAATAAATCTGACAACACAGCAGGCAGGAAGCTCAGCTGTGAAGCCGTCCGCTCTTACCGTGAAATCGGTAAACGGCTTCGGCTTGACATTTTCCGTATCATCAAACGTGTTGTGGTCGTTCATATCGCCCGAGAGAATTTCCGCCTCAATCGAACTGATTCTGAAATCGGCAATCTGACAGTCAATCGTCTCGCCCTCGCTCTCGGAGGTGTTGGCTATGGTTGAAATTATCGTGCCGTCATCCGTCAACGAAGCACTTTCGTAAAACTTTGTGATATTATACTCACCACCGACCTTGCTGTTGGTGATGAAACTGCCTAAAAGTGTGCTGTCCTGATGCTCACGGAAAAGCTTAAAGACATAATATGTCGGTGTCAGAAGCATTTTTTCACCGTCAGTCAGAGCAACCGATTGCAGAACATTGACAGTCTGTGCAATATTTGCCATACGTACACGGTCAGAATGCTTATTGAAAACATTAAGGTTCATCGCCGCAATAATAGCGTCACGCATTGTGTTCTGCTGATAAAGGAAACCGGGATTAGTCCCTTTCTCGACCTTATACCATGCTCCCCATTCGTCAACAATGAGCGCTATTCGCTTCTTCGGGTCATAGTGGTCAAGCAGATTTTCGTGACGAGTGAGGATTTCCTCAATTTTTTCCGACCTCTTGAGAGTACCGTAATAATCGTCAGCGTCAAAATCAGTTGCGTGTCCCCTGTCGCCCTCATGATTCATCGGTCCGCAATAGTAATGGAGCGAAAGTCCCTCAATACGGCTCTCCGCCTTCTGCAAAAGCACCTCTGTCCAATGATAATTATCAGAATCAGGACCGCAGGCAACACGGAAAATATGCTTGTTGCTGTCGTAATCTCTTATATATGTCTCATACTTTCTGTACTCGGCAACATAGTCCTCGGGAAGCATATGACCTCCGCAGCCCCATGTTTCATTGCCGATACCGAAGTATTTCACCCTCCACGGTTTATCTCTGCCGTTCTTTCGGCGCAGGTCTGCCATAGCCGAAATGCCGTCAAATGTCATATACTCAACCCAGTCGCACATCTCCCTGACTGTGCCCGAGCCGACATTGCCGTTAATGTAAGCCTCACAGCCGAGCTGTTCACAAAGCTCAAAGAACTCATGCGTACCGAAGCTGTTATCCTCCGTAACTCCGCCCCAATGAGTGTTGACCATCTTCTTGCGCTTCTCTTTAGGACCGATGCCGTCCATCCAATGATATTCGTCGGCAAAGCATCCTCCCGGCCAGCGCAGAACAGGAATTCTTATCTCCTTAAGCGCATTCACAACGTCACAGCGCATACCTTTGACATTCGGAATCTCCGAATCCTCACCGACATACAGTCCCTCATAAATACATCTGCCGAGATGCTCGGAAAAATGTCCGTAAATATCACGGCTGATTTTCGACAATTTCTGATTGGGATTTATCAGATATTTTTTCATAGAATCTTCCTTTCGCAGGATTTTATACTATTATATTACACACGAATTCCGCAAACAAGCTGTTAAATTTACAAAAATCCAACTTGCATTTTGTGAAAAATAATAAACGCATTGACATTGTTATATAATTATGTTAGAATTTTTTCACTTTTGCACAGGAGAAAAATAATATGGATTTTAAGTTTTTTGTCAATGCTGTCCTTTTCGGTGTTGGACTTGCAATGGATGCTTTTTCCGTTTCAATGGCAAACGGACTCAACGAGCCGAATATGAAGCGTTCAAAAACGCTCGGCATTGCAGGTACATTCGCAGGCTTTCAGATTTTGATGCCGCTTATCGGCTGGATTTGCATACATACAATCGCTTCAATTTTCACTTCATTTCAGAAGTTCATTCCGTGGATTGCTCTCATTCTTTTGCTTTACATCGGCGGTAAGATGCTGATTGAAGGCATTAAGAACCGCAACGGCAGTGAAGAGGAAAAAGCCGCAGTCGGTGTCGGCGCTCTGCTTGTTCAGGGTGTCGCAACGTCAATAGACGCTCTGTCAGTCGGCTTCACAATCGCAGAGTACAAGCTCAACGAAGCGCTTATCGAAGCGTTGATTATCGGTGTTGTTACATTCTTCATATGCGTTGCAGGTCTGTTTATCGGCAAGAAGTTCGGCACAAAGCTCGCAGGCAAGGCTTCAATCTTCGGCGGTGTAATCCTTATCGGTATAGGAATTGAAATATTTGTCAGCGGTCTGATGAAATAAAAAATCAGGGACTGTCGCATTCAGATGCAGAAAGCGTTTTCTTCGCCCCGAAGGTGTAAGGGATACTCCAAAAGGAAAAACGCTTAGAAAAAAATATTTTTTCAAAATATATTAAATAAAGGGATTTAAGATTTATATCTAAGCTTTCAGATAATCTTAAATCCCTCTTGTTTTATTTTGTTTTTCGATCTGCGTTAAATGTGACAGCCCCTTTGTTATGGTCAGAAAAAATTTTAAATAAACTCAACATCTGTTTCGGCGTTGAATTTTTCCTTGAATGTTCTTAAGGTTACCATATGTGGCTGGTCACAATGAACCCTCTGCGCCTCGGGCGTTTCCCATTTTTCAAGCAGGAAAAGCTCCTTATCCGTGTCACACGGCAGATAGTAGCGGTAAAGCTGACAGCCGTTTTCATTTTCGCATTTTTTTCTCAGGTCAAGCTCACAGGCGGCATTGTAAAAGCCGTCGCGGTCAGCTTTATTCCGAAACTTATATGTAACAAGTACTGTCATAAAATCCTCCTTATACACAGAACATTAAATATTTGAAATATTATAATTTATTCAAGCAAAACTGTCAATATTTTCTTGACAGTAAATTCGTTTAATGATAACATATTTTAGACAAATTGAACAAAAGAGGTAACATTATGAGCAAAATAAAACCGCTTTACGATAACATCAGACTTAACTGCACAGTTGTAAGCGACACACATATTGATATAAAGCATCCGTTCCCGTGGCTTCCGAAGTGGAGACTTCGTCAGGTACTCAACGATGCCAAAAACAGTGTTTCTCCTGTTGACGTCTTTATGACAGTCGGTGATACAACATCAAGGGGTTCTGACATCAACTGGCAAATGACAAAAGAGTGCTTTGACAAAGTACCGAACGCAACAAAAAGGGTTATACTTCCAATCGGAAACCATGACGGCTGGAATGATGACGGATTTGAAGCAGCTAAGAAAAACTATCTGAAATACTATAACCTCATCTGCGGTGACAAAATTGATAATACATATTTTTCAAAGGTTGTCAATGGCTATTATATTATCTGCATTGGAACAGACAGTGATTCGGGCTGTGAAGCAACACTCAGCGATGAGCAGATTGAATGGTTCAGAAATGAGATGGCTGAGGCAGGAAAGAGCGGCAAACCGATATTTGTATTCTGCCACCAGAGTCTTAATCAGCGTCACGGTCTGCCTGTAACGTGGGATAAGAGCGGCGAATATGAGCATCTCTTTGACGGCGGTATCGGTGAGCGTTCGGAGGTAATCGAAGAAATTCTCAGAAGTCAGAAAAATGTTTATTATTTCAGCGGACATTCACATATGGGTCTATGCGGTGAAAAAACATTCAAGGAAAAAGGTTACGCAAGCATTGAGGTTGACAACGGCCTTACGCTTATCAATCTTCCGAGTCTTGCGTGCGGTAATCACCACGGTGAAAATAAAGCATTCTGTATCGGTATGCAGTTGGAGGTTTATGACGATAAGGTTGTCATAAGACCGAGAAGTTACAAAACAAGAAGCTGGATTAAGAATGTTCCAATCAAAGACGGTAAGCCGTATTTAGAGAATAAAATACTGTAAAACAAAAGCTCCGAAAACTCGGAGCTTTTATCTTTTATCAACTTATGCAATCGGAACTGTCCAGCCCATGTCATCCTCTACCTTGCCTGTCTGAATACCGTAGAGTGTGTCATAAAGCTTCTGAGCAACAGGACCTACATTGCCGTCAGCGATTGTAAAGTCCTCGCCGTTGTAGTTAAGACAGCCGATAGGTGAAATAACCGCTGCCGTACCGCTTGCGAATACCTCCTGAAGCGAGCCGTCCTTTGAAGCAGCGATAACATCATCAATTGCAAGCTTGCCCTCGTTTACCTTGATGCCCCACTTCTTAAGAAGTGTGATAACTGAATCTCTTGTGATACCGGGAAGGATTGTACCCGATTCAAGTGATGCGGTGTAAACCTCATCATTGATTCTGAAGAATGCGTTAGATGTGCCGATTTCCTCAACATACTTGTGCTCAGCTGCGTCAAGCCAGAGAACGTCCTTGCAGTTGTATTTCATAGCGTCCTGAGAAGCTCTCATACCGCCGCCGTAGTTACCGCCGACCTTTGCATAGCCTGTACCGCCCTGTGCAGCTCTGATGTACTTATCCTGAACATAGATTCTTGTGGTTGAAAGTCCGTTGTAGTTAGCCGCATAGTATGAACCTGTGGGGCTGAGGATGATAAGGAATCTGTAATGCTTTGCGGGAAGAACTGAGAAAGAAACCTCGTCGCCGAATACGAACGGTCTGATGTAAAGTGATGTGCCCTGTGCGTGAGGAACCCAGTCAGCATCAACCTTGATAAGTGCTGAAACAGCCTCAACAAGAAGGTCATCGGGAAGATAAGGCATACACATACGCTCGAACGTCTTTCTCATTCTCTTTACATTCATATCAGGTCTGAAAAGCTGAATTTTATTATCGGGAGTTCTGTATGCCTTCATGCCCTCGAACATCATCTGTGCATAATGAAGCACGCATGAAGCAGGGTCAATCTGCAAAGGCTCATAGGGAACAACTCTGCCGTCATGCCAGCCCTGACCCTCGTCATAGTCCATTACAAACATATGGTCTGTAAAGTACTTTGCAAAGCCGAGTGCACTCTCGTCAGGCTTCTGCTTGGGATGTGTGGTTCTTGTTACAGGAAAATTGTAGCTCATTATATTTTCATCCTTTCAATTATTTTAAAATTTATAAAGCTCTTTCCGTCTGTCAGAGAAAACATTGATTGTTTCTCTTATATTCTTAAGCACCGAAGTATCACATTCAGCACTTATAATTGATTCATTGCCGTCTGTTTCGGTCAGTATCTCTCCCCACGGGTCAATAATTCTCGAACAGCCGCCGTAAACCGTCTGCCCTGCCGTGCCGCAGGAATTACAGCACGCTACAAACATCTGATTTTCAATCGCTCTCGCCCTTGAAAGCGTCGCAAGATGAGGTATTCTCACATCGGGCCATTGTGCGACAACAAACAGAAAATCGAGTCCGTCAACCGTCATGCTTCTTGTCAGCTCGGGGAAACGGATATCATAGCAGATGATTATTCCGCAGCTGTTGCCGTCTAACTCAAACGTGCAGAGCTTTTCGCCCTTACGGAAAAATCCGTCCTCGTTCATCGGTGTGAACAGGTGTGTTTTATCGTACTCGGCTATTGCCTCGCCATCACGGTTAAATATGTACGCTGTGTTCCACACATCGCCGTCCCTGACGTTCGCAACGCTGCCTGCAACTATGTTGACGTTATATTTCTTCGCAAGAGAACCTATCACAGCCTTTGTCTTTTCACCGTTTTTATCAGAAAGCTCTGCGAGATTTTCGTGAGGGAAAAAGCCCGTGTTCCACATTTCGGGAAGCACTATAACATCAGGACTTTCATTCATAGCATCGGCAATCAGCTTTTCGGCTTTAATGTAATTTGCTTCGGGTGAGCAAAATTCCATATTCATCTGAACGCAGGAAATTTTCATTTATATCACCTTATTTCTGATACGTTTTCAGTATATCCTCGGCAATTGACAGCTTGCTTACGCAGTTGTCCATAGCCTGCTTTTCAATGTATCGGTGCGCATCCGCCTCGGTCATTTTCAGATTTTCGATAAGCAGCCACTTCGCACGGTTGACAATTCTGATTTCCTTCATCTTGCCCTCGATTGAATCTGTTTTCTTATCGGTCTGAATCAGCCTTTCTCGCGCCGAGGCAAGCCATCTGAGCGCCTGCTCCATATTTGCGGTCGAGGTCGGCTTCATAATTGTAAAAACGCCGTAGGGTGTGACCTGATAATTGATTTTTTCATAAAGCTCGGCCTTAACCATAAGCAGGCAGACGGAGCTTTTATTTCTGCATATTTCCACCGCAAACTCCGTACCGAAATCGTCTTTCAGCGGTGCGTTGATGATGATGAAATCAAAAAATGTATCAAGCACGGCACGCTTGGCGGCTGCGGCGGAGTTTACAAAAACAACATTGCTGTATCGGGTTGACGGGAGCAGACTTTTGAACGCATCCGTCATTTTATCGGAGGATGAAACGACAAGAACACTGTATTTTTTACTGTTATATACCATATTCATCCTCCTTTTCTTTTTATTTTAACTAAATCAGTCGCAGTAGGTTTTAATCATTGCGTCCGAAAGATGAGCATTGATAAACTCACTGTTCTTTGCGATTCTTGCCGCTTCCGTTCTGCTTGCGGGAAGCTTGTCAAACCTGTCAAGTACGTCCTTATCTGACTTGTAAATGTTTATATCTGCCGCAGGCGGAAGCTTAAGATTGTTCTGAATTCCGTCAAGACCTGCATAAATAAGGAGCGCAAACGCAAGATACGGGTTGGCTCTCGGGTCGGGAGAACGAAGCTCCATTCGGCGGTACTCACCCTGAGCGGCAGGAATTCTGATAAGCTGTGAGCGGTTTTCGCTTGACCAGCTGATAAACTTCGGTGCCTTGTGTGAGCCGAGACGTCTGTAAGATTCAGCCTTGTGATTGAGGAAAACCGTCATATCCTTTATATTATGAAGTATGCCTGCAATCATAGACTCCATATTGACCTCTTCACCGTTTTTCGCTCTGACGGAAATATTTATATGGAAGCCGTTACCGGGCTTATCGTCAAACGGCTTCGGGGAAAAGCTTGCCCACAGACCGTTATGAATTGCGATATCCTGAACAACCTTGCGGAACGTCAGCGCATTATCGGCGGCAGAAAGAGCATCGGAATATCTGAAGTCAATTTCGTTCTGACCCGGTCCCTCCTCGTGATGTGAGCTTTCCGGGTCAATTCCCATATCCTTTAAGGTAAGGCAGATTTCACGGCGGATTTTCTCGCCCTTATCGTACGGAGCTATATCCATGTAGCTCGCATTGTCATAGGGAATCTTCACGCTGTCGCCGTTTTCATCAATCTTAAAGAGATAGAATTCCATCTCCGCACCGAAGCAGAATTCGTAGCCTGCCTTATCGGCGGTCTCAACAGCTTTTTTGAGAATACTTCTTGTATCATTCTCAAAGAGACGTCCGTCAGGATAGCAGACGGAGCAGTACATACGCACCATACGACCGTAATCAGGGTTCCAAGGCAGAGCCGAAAGAGTGCTCGGGTCGGGATGCAGAAACAAATCGGAATGTACCTCGTCACCGAAGCCTGCAACAGCGGACGCATCAAATGCAATACCGTGATCAAATGCACGTTCAAGCTCCTCAGGCATGATTGAAATATTTTTCTGTTTACCGAAAACATCACAGAACGCAAGGCGGATGAACTTAACGTCCTCTTCACTTACAAACTGTAATACTTCTTCTTTTGTATAATTCATATCCGTTCCTCTTTTCAGAACAAAATAAATGCACAGTTTTATCATAACACTGTGTAATGTTTAATTACAAAAACTAAACGAAAAAGGTGCTCATCAGCAGGGATTCCTCCTCCACCGATAAACACCAAAATCATTTTTTAAAATATTACAACTTAATGATATTTTTGTCAATACAAAATTTATAATTTTTTTGAAAAAAGGCTTGACAAACGCAATATATAGGTGTATTATTTCATGCATAAAAGGCAACGGAGTCTTTGAACATATGGGTTCGAAGACTCTTTTCTTATTGTTACCCGAAAAAATATAATTATAAAAAGGCAATGGCGTCTTTAGAATTTCAGAGTTCTAAAGGTGCCTTTATCTATTTTCAGAGGAGGAAAAAACATGTCATACGTTGACGAAGCTATTGAAAGAGTAATTAAAGAAAATCCCAACGAGCCTGAGTTCCATCAGGCAGTCAAAGAAGTTCTCAATTCACTCCGTCCCGTTGTAGAGCAGAATGAAGAGAAGTTCAGACGTGACGCACTTCTTGAGCGTCTTGTAAATCCCGAAAGACAGATTAAGTTCCGTGTTCCCTGGATTGACGACAAGGGTCAGGTTCAGATAAACACAGGCTACCGTGTACAGTTCAACAGTGCTATCGGACCTTACAAGGGCGGTATCAGACTTCATCCCTCAGTAAATCTCGGAATCATCAAGTTCCTCGGTTTTGAGCAGATTTTTAAGAACTCACTTACAGGTCTTCCGATAGGCGGTGCAAAGGGTGGTTCTGACTTCAACCCCAAGGGTAAGTCAGACCGTGAGGTTATGGCATTCTGCCAGAGCTTTATGATGGAGCTTAGCAAATACATCGGCGCAAACACGGACGTTCCTGCAGGTGATATCGGTACAGGTGCACGTGAAATCGGTTATATGTTCGGTCAGTACAAGAGAATCAGAAACATCTTTGAGGGCGTTCTTACAGGTAAAGGTCTTGACTACGGCGGATCTCTTGCAAGAACTGAGGCAACAGGCTACGGACTTCTCTATATCACAGAGGAAATGCTCAAGTGCAACGGATTTGACATCGGCGGAAAGACAGCTGTTGTATCGGGCTCGGGTAACGTTGCAATCTACGCTATCGAAAAGGCAACACAGCTCGGCGTCAAGGTGCTCACAGCCTCCGATTCAACAGGCTGGGTTTACGATAAGGACGGTATTGATGTTGAAGCACTTAAGGAAATCAAGGAAGTTAACCGTGCACGTCTTACAGAATACAAAAAATACAGACCCGATTCAGAATACCACGAGGGCAAGGGCGTATGGACAATCAAGGCAGATCTTGCACTCCCCTGCGCAACTCAGAACGAGCTTGACCTCGACGACGCAAAGACACTTGTCGCAAACGGCGTAATCGCTGTTGCGGAGGGCGCAAATATGCCCACAACTCAGGAAGCAACAGATTATTTCCAGGAGAACGGCATTCTCTTTGTTCCCGGTAAGGCAGCAAACGCAGGCGGCGTTGCTACATCAGCTCTTGAAATGTCACAGAACAGCGAAAGACTCAGCTGGACATTCGAGAAGGTTGACAAAAAGCTTCAGGGAATCATGGTTGACCTTTTCCACAACATTGACGATGCATCAAAGAAATACGGTTTTGAAAAGAATTACGTTGTCGGTGCAAACATTGCAGGCTTTGAGAAGGTCGTAACAGCAATGAACGCACAGGGCATTGTATAAATAAAAAAATATAATTTTATCAAATCTAAAAAAGGAGGAAAAATTTATGAAAACAGTACCTGAATATTTCGGAAGCAAGGTATTTGACGACAGAGTAATGAAAGCAAAGCTTTCAGCTGATGTTTACGCATCGCTGAAAAAGACAATCGACGAGGGCGCAAAGCTTAATATCGGCGTGGCAAATGCCGTCGCGGCGGCAATGAAGGACTGGGCAATCGCCAACGGCGCAACCCACTTCACACACTGGTTTCAGCCTCTGACGGGTATAACCGCTGAGAAGCACGACAGCTTCATCACACCCTCACCCGACGGCGGCGTAATAATGGAATTTTCAGGCAAGGAGCTCATAAAGGGCGAGCCCGACGCTTCCTCCTTTCCCTCAGGCGGTCTGCGTGCTACATTTGAGGCAAGAGGATATACAGCATGGGACCCCACATCATACGCATTTATAAAGGGAACCGCACTCTGCATTCCCACCGCATTCTGCGCATACTCAGGCGAAGCTCTTGACAAGAAAACTCCGCTTCTGCGTTCAATGCAGGCTCTCAACAAGCAGGCTCTGCGCATACTCAAGCTCTTCGGCAACGAGGATGTCAAGTATGTCAGCACATCGGTAGGTCCCGAGCAGGAATACTTCCTTATAACTAAGGAGATGTACGACAAGCGTCCCGACCTGCGTTCGTCAGGCAGAACCCTCTTCGGCGCAAAGCCTCCCAAGGGTCAGGAAATGGATGACCACTACTTCGGTGTAATCAAACCGAAGGTAGCCGAATTCATGGCGGATCTCAACGATGAACTGTGGAAGCTCGGAATTCTTGCAAAAACGGAGCACAACGAGGTTGCTCCCGCTCAGCACGAGCTTGCTCCCATATACAGCACAACAAACCTCGCAACAGATCACAACCAGCTCACAATGGAAATCATGCAGAAGGTTGCCGCAAAACACGGCCTTGTTTGTCTCCTCCATGAGAAACCGTTCGCAGGTGTAAACGGCAGCGGTAAGCATAACAACTGGTCAATGGCAACCGATAACGGCGCAAACCTCCTCTCACCGGGCGATACTCCGTATGAAAACGCCCAGTTCCTCCTCTTCCTTTGCGCTGTTATCAAAGCTGTTGACGACTATCAGGACCTTCTGCGAATTTCTGTTGCAAGCGCAGGCAATGACCACAGACTCGGTGCCGACGAAGCTCCTCCCGCAGTTATCTCAATCTTCCTCGGTGACGAGCTTACGGCTGTGCTTGATGCCATTGAGTCCGACACTCCCTACCTCGGTATGGAAAAGACTCAGATGAAGCTCGGTGTAAATGTTCTGCCCAAGTTCAACCGTGATACCACGGACAGAAACAGAACCTCACCCTTCGCTTTCACCGGCAACAAATTCGAGTTCCGTATGCTCGGCTCAGCTGACAGCATTGCCTGCGCAAATATAATGCTCAACAGCGCAGTCGCTGATACACTTCGTATATATGCCGACAGACTTGAAGGCGCTGAGGACTTTGAAACAAAGCTTCACGAAATGATTCGCAAGACAATCAAGGATCACAAGAGAATCATCTTCAACGGCAACGGTTACGACAACGAGTGGATTAAGGAAGCAACCGAGAAGAGAGGTCTTCTCAACTATCGCACAACCCCCGACTGTATTCCCCACCTTGTTGATAAGAAAAACATTGATATGCTCACATCACTCGGTGTATTCACCGAACGGGAGCTTTACTCAAGATGTGACATCCAGCTTGAAAACTACTGCAAGACAGTTATCATTGAAGCAAACACCATGGCGGCAATGACCAAGACAGAGATTCTCCCCGCAATTGAAGGGTACGTTGCGGAGCTTGCTAAGACAGTAAAGGTTAAAAAGACAGTCTGTGAGGACATTCCCTGCGGCTACGAAACAAAAACAATCAAAAAGCTTTCGGTTCTTGCTGACAGCATTGCCGAAACAACTGATGAGCTTGAAGACACACTTATCGCAGTCAAGGATACTGACGATATTCAGGCTGAGGCATTTCTCATCCGTGATAAGCTTATCCCCTGCATGAACGCCCTGAGAGTTTCCGTTGACCAGTCAGAAAGCGTCACGGCAAAGAAATACTGGCCTTATCCCTCATACGCTGATATCGTTTTCAGCGTAAAATAAGGAGGTATCTGTATGTGCTCAATTATAGGTTACTGCGGATACGTCCCATCTGCGGATGAGTTCAGAAAGGGCTTCGACAGAACAATCTCGAGAGGCCCTGACGACAGCAGAATTGTTGAAGCAGGCAAGGGTGTGCTCGGTTTTCACAGACTTTCTATTATGGGTCTTACCGATTCAGGTATGCAGCCTTTCTCTCATAAGGAAAGCTATGTTGTATGCAACGGCGAAATCTACGGCTTTGAAAAGCTCCGTGATGAGCTTATAAAGAAAGGCTACACATTCAAAAGCGACAGCGACTGCGAAACACTTCTTCCTCTCTATTATGAGTACGGAACCGATATGTTCGCTATGCTTGACGCTGAATACGCGCTGATAATCTATGACGGAAGAACAGATGAGTTCATTGCGGCTCGTGACCCGATAGGTATCAGACCGCTTTACTACGGCTATGACAAGAAGAATGACATTGTTTTCGCAAGTGAAGCAAAAAATCTTGTCGGACTTGTCGGTGAGATTAAGCCGTTCCCTCCCGGACATTATTACAAAAACGGCAAATTCATATTATATAACGACATTGCGAAAGCGGATACTTACTGTTATGACAGCATTGATACTGTTTGCAAAAATATCCGTGACAAGCTTGTCGCAGGCGTTGAAAAGCGACTTGTGGCAGACGCTAAGGTCGGTTTCCTGCTATCGGGCGGTCTTGATTCCTCTCTTGTCTGCGCAATCGCCGCGGCAAAGAGCGACAAGCCGATCAGAACCTTTGCAATCGGTATGAGCGAGGATGCGATCGACCTCAAATACGCAAAACAGGTTGCCGATTTTATCGGCAGCGAGCATACGGAGGTTATCATAACAAAGGACGATGTCCTTAAAAACCTTGAAGCTGTTATCGAGCTTCTCGGCACTTATGACATTACAACAATCCGTGCATCAATGGGTATGTATCTTGTCTGTAAGTACATACACGAGAACACCGATATCCGTGTTCTCCTTACGGGTGAAATTTCGGATGAGCTTTTCGGCTATAAATACACCGATTTCGCTCCGTCGGCAGAAGCGTTTCAGAGGGAGGCTCAAAAGCGCATAAGAGAGCTTCATATGTATGACGTTCTCCGTGCGGACAGATGTATTTCCGTCAACTCTCTTGAAGCACGTGTCCCCTTCGGCGATCTTGACTTTGTAAAGTATGTAATGGCGATTGACCCCGAAATGAAGCTGAACAAATACGGCAAGGGCAAATATCTTCTGAGAAAAGCATTTGAAGCTGACAAGCTTCTTCCCGAGAGTATCCTCTGGAGAGAAAAGGCCGCGTTCTCCGACGCAGTAGGCCATTCAATGGTTGACGACCTCAAGGAATACGCTCAGTCGTGTTACGGCGAAGAGGAAATGATTCAGAAAGCTGAAAAGTACACTCATTCAAAGCCTTTCACAAAGGAATCACTTCTTTACCGTGAAATTTTTGAAAAATACTATCCCGGACAGTCACAGATGATTGTCGATTTCTGGATGCCTAATAAGGAATGGGAGGGCTGCAACGTCAACGACCCGTCAGCCCGTGTTCTGTCAAACTACGGTGAAAGCGGAAAATAAGGCTTGCCGAAAACAGGCACAGAGCAGTTAAATGAAATATATCGGAATGAACGCGCAAACTGTTTCATTCCGATATTTCGCAGTATTTTATAAACTTGAAAATAATTTCCGTTGCACGTATACGGATTAGCGCAATGGATTTATATAGATTACAGGGTAACCTGTCAGATAAAATATACTATTATTATTTCTGAAATTGAAGAGGAGGAAAACAAATGTCAGAAATCAATAGCAACGTAACTGAAAAGGTACTCGTTCTTGATTTCGGCGGACAGTACAATCAGCTGATTGCACGCCGTGTCAGAGAGCAGAACGTATATGCAGAAATAGTACCTTACAACAAAATTACCACCGAAGAAATCAAAGCCGCAGGTTACAGCGGAATAATCTTCACGGGCGGACCGAACAGCGTTTTTGACCCTGCTTCACCGCATTTCTCAGCCGATATTCTCAACGCAGGCATTCCTATTCTCGGAATCTGCTACGGCTGCCAGCTCATCGCTTATATGGGCGAGGGCGAGATTTGCTCAGCAGGTTCAATAAGCGAGTACGGCAAAATTGAGCTGAGCGTTAAGGACAGCCTTATTTTTGACGGTATTCCCGGGAAGAGCATCTGCTGGATGAGTCATACCGACTACGTCAAGAGAGTACCTGACGGCTTTAATATTATTGCTGACACGCAGCAGTGTCCCTGCGCGGCTTTTGCCGATGCAGAACGTAAAATCTACGCAGTTCAGTTCCACCCCGAGGTTACTCATACTGAGTACGGCAAGCAGATAATCCGTAATTTCCTTTACAATGTCTGCGAGTGCAAGGGCGAGTGGACAATGGAAAACTTCGCAAAGGAAACAATTGAAAAGTACAGGGAACAGCTTGACGGTAAAAAGGTTCTCTGTGCTCTTTCGGGCGGTGTTGATTCATCCGTTGCCGCAGTTCTTCTTCACAAGGCTATCGGAGACAATCTCACCTGCGTTTTTGTAGACCACGGTCTTCTTCGCAAGGGCGAGGCAGAAATGGTTGAAAAGGTATTCAGACAGCAGTTCAATATGAATCTTATCTGTGTCAATGCAAAAGCACAGTTCCTTGAGAAGCTTGCGGGTGTTACCGAGCCTGAGAAAAAGAGAAAGATTATCGGTGAGGAATTCATCCGTGTCTTTGAAAAGGAAGCAAAGAAAATCGGCAAGGTTTACGCACTTGTGCAGGGCACAATCTACCCCGACGTTATCGAAAGCGGCGCAGGAGATGCGGCAACAATCAAGAGTCACCACAATGTAGGCGGACTTCCGAGCGTTGTTGACTTCGAGGAGATTATCGAGCCTCTCCGCTGTCTGTTCAAGGACGAGGTAAGAGGTGTCGGTCTTGAGCTTGGCATTGCTCCCGAGCTTGTTTACAGACAGCCGTTCCCCGGTCCCGGACTCGCAATCAGAACCGTAGGTGACATCACCGAGGAAAAGCTTGAGATTCTCCGTGAAGCAGACGCAATCTTCACACAGGAGATTGTCAATGACCATCTTGAAAAAGACACCAATCAGTATTTTGCTGTACTTACAAATACTAGAACCGTCGGCGTTATGGGTGACGCAAGAACATACGGCTATACCATCGCTCTTCGTGCTGTCTCAACCGACGACTTTATGACGGCGGACTGGACAAGATTGCCGTTTAAAACTCTCGCAAGAGCTTCGAGCCGTATCACAAATGAGGTTCACGGTATCGGCAGAGTAGTCTATGATATAACAAGTAAACCACCGGCAACTGTTGAGTGGGAATAAGGAGTGTTTATTAAATGACAAAGTACATATTTGTTACGGGAGGAGTTGTTTCAGGTCTCGGTAAGGGTATCACAGCCGCATCACTCGGACGTCTTCTGAAAGCAAGAGGACTTAAGGTTGCGGCACAGAAGCTTGACCCTTACATAAATGTTGACCCCGGTACAATGAGCCCGTACCAGCACGGCGAGGTTTACGTTACCGAGGACGGTGCGGAAACCGATCTTGACCTCGGTCACTATGAGCGTTTTATTGACGAGGACCTCAACAAGTATTCCAATCTTACAACAGGTAAGGTTTACTGGAATGTTCTGAACAAAGAACGCCGCGGCGAATACCTCGGTTCAACGGTTCAGGTTATTCCTCACGTTACAAATGAAATCAAGGAATTTGTTTACCGTGTCGGCAAGCAGACTGACGCTGATGTTGTTATAACTGAAATCGGCGGTACAATCGGCGATATTGAAAGTCAGCCGTTCCTTGAAGCTGTACGTCAGATATCTCTCGAGGTGGGCAGAGAGAACAGCCTCTTTATTCACGTCACACTCGTTCCGTTCCTCAGAGGCTCGGACGAGCATAAATCAAAGCCCACGCAGCATTCGGTTAAAGAGCTTCAGGGAATGGGAATTAACCCGAACATCATTGTTCTGCGCTGTGACGAACCGCTCGAAAAGTCAATATTCGACAAGATTTCACTTTTCTGCAACGTAAAGCGTGACTGCGTTATCGAGAATATGACCATCCCCTGCCTTTATGAAGCTCCGCTCATGCTTGAGGAAGCAGATTTTTCAGGTGTTGTATGCCGTGAGCTTAACATAAAAACAAAGGAAGCTGACCTTTCCGAATGGACTTCAATGGTTGATTCAATCAAGGCAAGAACCGAAACAGTTGAAATAGGTCTTGTCGGAAAATATACTCAGCTTCATGACGCATATCTTTCCGTTGCCGAGGCTCTTCACCACGCAGGCTATGCTCACAAGGCAACGGTAAATATCAGCTGGATTGACTCTGAGCAGATTACAAAGGACAATGTCAGCGAAAAGCTCGGCGGTCTTGACGGTATCATTGTGCCCGGCGGCTTCGGTGACAGAGGTATAGAGGGGATGATTCTCTCTGCGCAGTACGCAAGAGAAAACCATGTACCCTACTTTGGAATCTGCCTCGGAATGCAGATTGCGGTTATCGAATATGCACGCAACATGGCAGGCATCAGCGACGCTCATTCGGGCGAGTTTGACGAGCTTTGCAAAAACAAGGTTATCGACTTCATGCCCGGTCAGAGTGATGAAATCGACAAGGGCGGCACACTTCGTCTCGGTGCTTATCCCTGCAAAATCAAGAGCGGCACAACAATGGAAAAATGCTATAAAACGCTCTCAATCTCAGAGCGCCACCGTCACCGCTACGAGTTTAATAACGATTACAGAGATGCCCTGCAAAACGCAGGACTTACACTCAGTGGACTTTCACCCGACGGCAGACTTGTTGAAACAGTTGAGCTGACCGACCGTCCGTTCTATGTCGGCGTTCAGTATCATCCCGAGTTCAAGTCCCGTCCCAACAGACCTCATCCGCTCTTTGTCGGATTTATCGGTGCATCACTGGAGGTAAAAAATAATGGAAAAGAGCAGAAAAATAATTCTTGAAAACGGCTCTGAATATTTCGGTGAGGGCTTCGGCTCAGCCGAGGACAAGGTTACCGAATTTGTTTTCAACACATCAATGGTCGGATATCAGGAAATCCTCTCCGACCCCTCATATACAGCTCAGGGCGTTGTTATGACGTACCCGCTCATTGGAAACTACGGCATGGCGGAGGACGATTACGAAACCGAAACGCCGACAATTGACGCGCTTATTGTACGTGAATACAACGACGAGCCGTCAAATTTCAGAAGTGCCGCCGCTCTCGGCGACATTATGAAGAAATACAATGTCACAGGTATCAGCGGTATCGACACACGAAAGCTCACCCGTGAGATAAGAAATTTCGGCAGTTGCAAGGGTCTTATAACCTCGGCGGAAACTACACTTGAAGAAGGTCTTGAGATTCTTAAAAACACAGCTCTTGCAACCGATTCGGTCAGCAGAGTAAGCAGAAAGAAAATCACTCATTACCCTGTTGAAAACGCAAGGCTTACCGTTGTTGCTGTTGACTGCGGTATGAAGCAGAACATTGTCCGTTCTCTCAATCAGCGCGGATGCGATATGGTTGTTGTTCCGTGGAATACCGATGCAAAGACAATTGAAAGCTATAACCCCGACGGAATTTTCCTTTCAAACGGTCCGGGCGACCCGACAGATGTCCCCGAGGTTATCGAAACCATAAAGCAGCTCCGGGGTAAATATCCTGTTTTCGGAATTTGTCTCGGTCATCAGATGCTTTCACTCTCCTACGGAGCCGAAACCTATAAATTAAAATTCGGTCACCGAGGAGGTAATCATCCCGTTAAAAACCTTGAAACAGACAAGATAGAGATTACATCGCAGAACCACTCCTATGCGGTAAAGGCTGAGAGCCTTGAGAATACACCGCTTAAGGTAACACACATCAACCTTCTTGACAACACGGTTGAGGGTGTTGAATGTGCCGGGGACAAGGCATTCGGTGTGCAGTATCACCCCGAAAGTGCACCCGGTCCGCAGGACAGCGCATATCTGTTCGATAAATTTATCCGTCTTATGGAGGAAAACAAAAATGCCTAAAAGAACTGACATAAAAAAGATACTTGTTATAGGCTCGGGTCCTATCGTTATCGGTCAGGCGGCTGAATTTGATTACGCAGGTACACAGGCTTGTATCGCCCTTAAGGAAGAGGGCTATGAGGTTATCCTCTGCAACTCTAACCCTGCTACAATCATGACTGACCCCTCCATTGCCGATAAGGTTTATATGGAACCGCTCACCCTTGAATATATGGCAAAAATCATCCGTAAGGAACGTCCCGACGCACTTCTGCCCGGTATCGGCGGTCAGACAGGACTTAACCTCGCAATGCAGTTAGACGAAAAAGGCGTTCTTCGTGAATGTGATGTTGAGCTTCTCGGAACAAAAATAGAAAGCATCAACAGAGCCGAGGACAGAGAGCTTTTCAAGGAGCTGTGCGAAAGCCTCGGCGAACCGATTCTGCCGTCAGCAATTGCCAATTCTATTGACGAGGGCATAGCCGTTGCGGAGAAAATCGGCTACCCTGTTGTGCTTCGGCCTGCATTTACGCTCGGCGGTACAGGCGGCGGCTTTGCAGAAAACGAGGATGAATTCAGGGCACTTATTAAAAATGCGCTCGTTCTCTCCCCTGTTCATCAGGTTCTTATTGAAAAGAGCGTCAAGGGCTACAAGGAAATTGAATACGAGGTTATGCGTGACTCCAATGACACGGCGATAACCGTATGTAATATGGAAAACCTCGACCCTGTCGGCATCCACACAGGCGACTCAATCGTTGTCTGCCCGTCACAGACGCTGACAAACAAGGAATACCATATGCTCCGTGACAGCGCGCTGAAAATTATCCGTTCACTCGAAATTGAGGGCGGCTGTAACGTACAGTTTGCGCTTGACCCGAAGTCATTTCAGTATTACCTTATCGAGGTCAATCCCCGAGTTTCACGTTCATCGGCACTCGCTTCAAAGGCAAGCGGCTATCCGATTGCACGTGTTTCAGCAAAAATCAGCATCGGAATGCGACTTGACGAAATCATGCTTGCGAACACCCTCGCTTCCTTTGAGCCGTCGCTTGACTATGTTGTTTCCAAAATGCCCCGATTCCCGTTCGACAAATTTACCGACGCAAACAACAGCCTGAGCACTCAGATGAAGGCAACAGGCGAAGTAATGAGTGTCGGCAGAACATTTGAGGAAAGCCTGCTCAAGGCAATCCGTTCACTTGAAATCGGTGCGTATCATCTGCATATGGATAAGTTTGATGAGCTGTCAACAGACGAGCTTAAAGCTTACATTGTCACGGGCACGGATGACAGAATCTATGCAATCGCTGAGCTTCTCCGCCGTGACTTTCCGGCTGAGGAAATCAGCCGTCTTACAAAGATTGATTTGTTCTTTATCAGAAAGCTCATTAAAATCATTTCAATGGAAAACAGGCTTACAGGGTCAAAGAACGACATCGCAACACTTTACGAGGCAAAGCGTATTGGCTTCTCGGATATTGAGGTTGCTAAGCTCTGGGACATAACTCCGAGAGATATTTTTGAAATACGAAAGGCTAACGGCATAATGCCTGTGTTCAAGATGATTGACACCTGCGCTTCCGAGTTCAAAAGCTATGTTCCCTACTTCTACTCAACCTATGAGGAAGAGAACGAATCAGTTGTTTCCGACAAGAAAAAGGTTATCGTTCTCGGCTCAGGTCCTATCCGTATCGGTCAGGGTGTTGAGTTCGACTATTCGACAGTTCACGCTGTCAAGACAATCAAGGAAGCTGGCTACGAGGCTATCATCATTAACAACAACCCCGAAACCGTTTCAACCGACTACACTACCTCGGACAAGCTCTACTTTGAGCCGCTCTGCATTGAGGATGTTATGAATATCATCACCTTTGAAAAGCCCGAGGGTGTTATTGTTTCTCTCGGCGGTCAGACAGCCGTCAATCTCGCTCAGCCTCTTAAGGAGCACGGCGTAAAGCTGATGGGCACGGACTGCGACGCAATTGAAAAGGCTGAAAACAGAGACGCATTTGAAAAGCTTCTTAAGGATTTGGGAATACCTCAGCCAAAGGGCTGTGCCGTCACAAACATCGAGGACGGCATCAAGGCTGCTGAGGAAATCGGCTATCCTGTTCTTGTACGTCCGAGCTTCGTTCTCGGCGGCAGAGCAATGCAGATTGTCGCAAAGGAGGAAGACCTCCGTCACTATCTGAGAACAGCCGTTGAAATTGACGAGGATAAGCCCGTGCTTGTTGACAAGTACATTCAGGGTAAAGAGGTCGAAATCGACGCTATCTGTGACGGAACAGACGTATTCGTGCCGGGCATTATGGAGCTTGTTGAGCGTACAGGCGTTCACTCAGGCGACTCAGTCAGCGTTTATCCGACATTCAGCGTTTCCGATAAGGTCAAGGGCAAAATTCTTCAGTATGCCAAGAAGCTCGGTGTAGGAATCGGCATTATCGGTCTTTATAACATTCAGTTCATTGTTGACAAAAATGATGATGTTTATATAATTGAGGTAAACCCGCGTTCTTCAAGAACAGTTCCGTTCCTCTCAAAATCGACCGGCTACAGTCTTGCGGACATAGCAACGCTTGTAATCCTCGGTCAGAGCCTTAAGGAACAGGGAATTTTCCGACTTTATCCCGACGAAAAGAAACGCTGGTACGTCAAGGCACCTGCATTCTCATTCTCAAAGCTTCACGGAATGGATTCGTACCTCTCACCCGAAATGAAGTCAACAGGCGAAGCAATCGGCTATGACGATAAGCTCCACAGAGCTATGTATAAGGCTTTCATCGCTTCGGGCATGAAGCTTCAGAATTACGGCACGGTTATCGTAACACTTGCCGACGAGGACAAGGAGGAGGCACTTCCGCTTATCCGCCGTTTCTATGAAATGGGCTTCAACATTGAAGCTACAATCGGTACGGCAATGTTCCTTAAATCGCACGGTATACGTACAAGAATTCTGCAAAAGCTCAGCGAGGGCGGCACACAGATTCTCGATTCCATCCGCGCGGGTTATGTAAGCTATGTCGTAAACACAAGAGCAATTCTTTCGGGCGTTCACTATCAGGACGGCGTAGCAATCAGAAACTGCGCTGTTGAAAACGGTGTTACAACCTTTACTTCTCTTGATACGGTTAAGGTTCTGCTTGACGTTCTTGAGGAAATCACACTCGGTATCTCACGAATTGACGATGGGGGATAATTATGTTTGATGCACTTAAAGTTAAAAATGAATGTGTTGAATGGATAAAAAAGTTCTTTGACGAAAACGGCAAGGACTGCAAAGCAGTTGTCGGTATTTCGGGCGGCAAGGACAGCTCGGTCTGCGCAGCTCTGTGCGTTGAGGCACTCGGCAAGGACAGGGTTATCGGTGTACTGATGCCCTGCGGCGAGCAGAGCGACATTGATATGGCTCATCTGCTGGTCAGCCACCTCGGCATAAAGCATTATGTCGTAAATATCGGCAAAACAGTTGAAGCCGCGCTCGACAGTATTTCTGAGCTTGATGAAATCAGCCGTCAGACAAGAATCAATCTTCCCGCACGAATCCGCATGTCAACACTTTACGCTGTCAGTCAGAGCGTAAACGGCAGAGTTGCAAACACCTGCAATCTCTCGGAGGATTATGTCGGCTATGCCACTCGCTACGGTGACGGCGCAGGCGATTTCAGTCCCCTTTCACAAATGACGGTTACTGAAGTTCGTACAATCGGCAGGCTTTTTGGTCTGCCCGATGTACTTGTTGACAAGCCGCCGATTGACGGTCTTAGCGGTAAAACAGACGAGGACAACCTCGGCTTCACTTATGAAACGCTTGACCGCTACATCCGCACAGGAGAAATTGACAGTCAAAAAACTAAGGAAAAGATTGAAATGCTTCATAAAATGAACAAATTCAAGCTTCTTCCGATGCCATCATTTACATTCATATGAAAAATAATCGCAGACAGCGTCTTACAGACATTTCTGTAATTTCAATTATGACAGCCCTTATTGCTGTCAGTGCGCAGATTACCGTTCCGCTTCCGTCGGGTGTTCCTGTTACATTGCAGACGCTCACGGTTGCGCTGTGCGGTTACTTCCTAAAAACAGGTAAATCGCTCATTTCCGTTATAGTTTATATCCTCCTCGGACTTGTCGGCATACCTGTTTTCTCAAGCTTTAACGCAGGTACTGCGGCACTCTTCGGCAAGACCGGCGGATTCATAATCGGCTTCATTTTCCTTGTTCTTGCGTGCGGAACAGCATCAGGCTTGAAAGGGAAAACAGCCAAAATCCTTATCGGGACAGCGGGGCTTATTATCTGCCACGCATTCGGAACAATGTGGTTTGCATTTCTCACTCATACAGACTTTATCGCTTCAGCCTTACTTGTAAGCGTTCCGTTTCTGTTCAAGGATTTTTTATGTATAATATGTGCATATTTTCTTTCAGAAAGGCTCAATAATATATATACCAAATTGTAATGTATATATATTTATTCTTGTGTTTCATTCGTTGTTAATATATGCCAAGTTGTAATACATAATTTTCAATTTAATTTGGGCTATTTTTTACAGCATTTTTTATAATTTATCTTTGAGAATTGGTGATTATTCGTCGCATCATCCAATTTTTTGTTAATTATCAACAATTTATAGTCGATTTTATTGACATGCACAATATTTTGAATTATAATTATTACGCTTAGTTATATTAGCAGAAGTTTTAAGCTCCTGCTAAAAAATATTAAGGAGGTCATTCAAATGAAAAAGTCAGTAAAAAAGGTTCTCGCTGCTGTTCTTGCTCTTGTAATGATCGCTGTTTGCTTCACAGCTTGCGGTGACAAGGGCGGTAAAGACGCAGAAAAAGCAATCCTTATCGGTTCAACAGGCCCTCTTACAGGCGATGCTTCTTCATACGGCAACTCTGTAAAGAACGGTGCTAATCTTGCTGTTAAGGAAATCAACGCAGCCGGCGGCATCAACGGTATCAAACTCAACTTTGATATGAAGGATGACAAGGCAACAGCTGAAGACGCATCCACAGGTTACGACGCACTTATGGACGCAGGCATGAAGATTTCAATCGGTTCAGTTACATCAGGCTCTTGCGCTGCTTTCGGCGACAAGGCTGCAAGTGACAACCTCTTCTTCATCACTCCCTCAGCATCAGCTGCTAACGTAATCGAAACAGGCACAAACGCTTTCCGTGTTTGCTTCGGTGACCCCGACCAGGGTGTTCTTGCAGCTCAGGAACTTACTAAGGCATATAAGAACATCGGCTGTATCTATGATACAAGCGATCCTTACTCATCAGGTATCTTTGACGCATTCAAGGCAGAAATGAATAAGCTCGGTGCACAGTTCCAGCTTCAGACATTTGACGCTGAAAACAAGAAGGACTTCTCAACTCAGGCAGAAGCTCTTAAGAATTGTGACGTTGTATTCGTTCCCTTCTACTACACAGAGGCAGGTCTTGTAGCTAAGGCATTCGCCGCTAAGGGAAGCAAGGCAGTTATCTACGGTTGCGACGGTCTTGACGGTATCGCTGATCAGGTTGCAGGTGTTGACGCAAAGATTATGTATATCACACCGTTCGATGTTAACAGCACATCAGAAGTAACAACAAAGTTCGTTACAGCTTACAAGGCTGAGTACGGCGCAGAGCCCGACCAGTTTGCTGCTGACGGTTACGATGCAATCTACACTATCTACAATGCACTTGTTAAGGCAGGCTTTGATGATGTCGATATGGATGTAAGCGATCTCTGCGACCTCGTTGTTAAGACAATCACAGATCCTTCATTCAAGTATGAGGGTGCAACAGGTACAATGACATGGAACGCTTCAGGTGCTTGCACAAAGGTTCCTCAGATTGTTGAGCTTGGCTAATTTAATTAGTTAATATTTTATTTGCGTACGGTCGTTTTCGGCCGTACGCATAGAATGGTTTAAAGGAATTTCATCAGCTGAGGAAATTCGAGCGGCACGGTATCAGCTTTCGTGATGTTTGAATTTCTTCAGCTGCACTATGTAGCTTATTTCCAGTTAAGGAGAGAAATTTATGAGTACAATAATGGATGGTCTGAGCCTCGGTGCTATCTATGCGCTTATTGCTCTGGGCTATACTATGGTTTACGGTATTGCTAAGATGCTTAACTTCGCCCACGGTGATATCATCATGGTCGGTGCTTACACAATTCTTACAATACTTCAGTTAAGCGGAAATCCCTACGTTGCAATCGCTGTTTCAATCGTTGTCTGCACAATAGCAGGTATCGTTATTGAACGTCTTGCCTACAAACCGCTTCGCGGAGCCTCCCCTCTTGCGGTTCTTATTACCGCAATCGGCGTCAGCTTCCTGTTGCAGGCAATCGCACAGCTTATCTTCGGTTCAAAGTCGCAGACAATCTCTCTTCCCGATTTCGGTAAAATCCACATCGGCAGTTTTGAGTTCAACGCAAGCACAATTATCACGCTTGTTGTCGGCGGTGTTATTATGGCAGCTCTTACGATCTTTGTTAAAAAAACAAACACAGGCCGTGCAATGCAGGCTGTTTCCGAGGATAAGGGCGCAGCTCTTCTTATGGGTGTCAACGTCAACAGAATTATTATGATTACCTTTGCAATCGGTTCTGCGCTTGCCGCTTTCGCTTCACTTTTCTATCTTATGCAGATTCCGTCAATCACACCCACACTCGGTTCAATGCCCGGTATCAAGGCTTTCACAGCCGCAGTTATCGGCGGTATCGGTTCAATCCCCGGCGCTATGCTCGGCGGTGTTCTTCTCGGACTTATTGAAAAAATCTGTCTGAGTATTCCTGCAATCAGCCCCTACACAACAGCAATCGAATTCAGCTTGCTTATAGTAATTCTTCTTGTTAAGCCAATCGGACTTCTCGGTAAGAAGATAAGAGAGAAGGTGTAAGAATGAGCAATTTAGTTTCCAACGTAAAAAAGCAGTTCAAGTTCAAAAATATAGCAACATGGGTTATTGTTGCCGCTGCACTTGTTCTTCTCGTTATTCTTAACGAAGCAGGCGCACTCAACCGCTCAACAATCGGTCTTCTTTCACGTATCGCATACAGCATCATTCTTGCAGTTTCACTTAACCTTGTAGTCGGCTTCCTCGGTGAACTTTCACTCGGTCACGCAGGCTTTATGTGCCTTGGCGCATACATCGGCACATTTGCCGCAGATATGATAAGAGCTTCAATTGACAGCAAGCTGCTTGTTCTTATCATTTCAATGCTTATCGGCGGATTTGTTGCCGCTGTGTTCGGTTTAATAATCGGGCTTCCCGCCCTACGTCTTAAGGGCGACTACCTCGCAATCGTTACCCTCGCATTCGGTGAAATCGTCAGAAATATTTTCAAGAACCTTGAAATATTCGGCGGTGCCATGGGTTACAGCTCAAAGACATATAATCAGAAGGATCTGTTCGTTATTTCCTTTGTTGCTGTAATTATCGTTCTTATTCTTATTCAGAATCTTATCAGAAGTAAGCACGGACGCGCTATCACAGCTATCCGTGACAACGAGATTGCCGCAAAAGCAATGGGTATCAACGTTACCTTCTACAAGCTTTTCGTTTTCGTTGTTGCCGCTTTCTTCGCAGGTATCGCAGGTGTTATCTACGGTCACTTTACAACACCCGTTCTTTACACAACATTCTCGTACAACTATTCAATCGAAATTCTTGTTATGGTCGTTCTCGGCGGTATGGGCAGCATCAACGGTTCAATCATTGCCGCAACTCTTATCACCTTTGTCAACTTCACTCTTCAGAGCAAGCTCTCAGGTGACCTCGCCGCACTCCGACTTCTCATATATGCAATCATACTCATCATCGTTGTTATCTTCAACAACGCTCCTGCTTTCAAGCCTATTAAGGATAAGCTCAGCATTCAGAACATTAAAACAAAACGTGTTGCAAAGAAAAAGGGCGTTATCGTAAACGATGATGCACAGTGGAACAGAATTGAAACAAAGGTTAAAATGGACGCTATTCTTACGCCTGATCTTCCCCACGAGCACACAGGCAACGATAAGCCCGACAAACCGGCAAAGGAGGGTAAATAAATGTCAGATATAATGCTTGAAACCAAAAATCTCGGCATCTCCTTCGGCGGACTTAAGGCTGTTCAGGATGTTAATATCAAAATAAAAAAGAACGAGCTTTACGGTCTTGTAGGTCCGAACGGTGCCGGTAAAACTACTGTTTTCAATATGCTCACAGGCGTTTATCAGCCGACAACAGGTACATTCTTCCTTGACGGTGAAGAGCTTAAGGGCAAGAGTCAGGAAAAAATCAACCACAAGGGTATCGCAAGAACCTTCCAGAACATCCGACTTTTCAATAATATGTCAGTTATCAGAAACGTTCTTGTTGCTCTTCATAATCAGCCGGAGTTTAAGTACAATCCGTTTGACGCAATGTTTCACACACCTAAATATTTTGACGTTGAGGTGCGTATGCGTGACAAGGCAAAAGAGCTTCTCAGAGTTTTCGGACTTGAGGATGACAGAAACAACCTTGCCTGCAACCTTTCCTACGGTACTCAGAGAAAGCTTGAAATCGCACGTGCGCTTGCAACCAATCCGAAGCTCCTTCTTCTTGACGAGCCTGCCGCAGGTATGAACCCCAACGAAACAGCAGAGCTTATGGAAATCATCAAATTTATCCGTGATGAATTTGACCTTACCGTTCTTCTTATTGAACACGATATGAAGTTCGTTTCCGGTCTTTGCGACGAGGTTACGGTTCTCAACTTCGGTACAACTCTCGCACAGGGCGAAACTAAAGAAGCTCTCAACAATCCCGAAGTTATCAAGGCTTATATAGGAGGATAATGACATGGCAATGCTTGAAGTAAAAGACTTAGAAGTGTACTATGGTATGATCCAGGCCATCAAGGGCGTAAGCTTTGAGGTAAACGAGGGCGAAATAGTTACACTTATCGGCGCAAACGGCGCAGGCAAAACAACAACAATGCAGAGCATTATGGGTCTTATTCCTATAAAGAAAGGCTCTGTAACATACA
Organism: Clostridia bacterium; assembly: GCA_024404095.1. Lineage (GTDB taxonomy): Bacteria > Bacillota > Clostridia > Oscillospirales > Acutalibacteraceae > CAG-488. The sequence continues at coordinate 77,237 of JAKSQO010000005.1, forward strand.
ACGGACAGGACATCACAAAAGTTCCGGGTCATAAGATTGTTCATCTTGGCATGACACAGGTTCCCGAGGGAAGACGTATTTTCCAGGAGCTTACAGTTTATGATAACCTCCTCATGGGTGCTTACACAGTCAAGGACAAGAAGCAGATTCAAAAGGACATTGATGAAATCTGTCAGAGATTTGAGATTCTCGGTCAGAGAAAGAACCAGATTGCAGGTACTCTCTCAGGCGGTGAACAGCAGATGCTCGCAATGGGCAGAGCTATGATAAGCCACCCGAAGCTCCTCATGCTTGATGAGCCTTCAATGGGACTTTCTCCCCTCTTTGTTGATAAAGTCTTTGACATTATCAAGGACTACAACAAAAGCGGCACAACAATTCTCCTTGTTGAGCAGAACGCTAAAAAAGCTCTTTCTATCGCTGACAGAGCTTACGTTCTTGAAACAGGCAACATCTCTCTGAGCGGTTCGGCAAATGAGCTTCTCAACGATGAAGCTGTTAAAAAAGCTTACCTCGGCGCATAATTTAACATTTCATAAATATTGTATAGCAGTCACTTCATGTGGCTGCTATATTTTTATCTCTTTACCCCTTGACAAGGTAGGTAATAACTGTTATACTTTATTCACCTACTGAGTTGGTGGGTAGATAGAGGTTTTATTATGAAAATACTTTTTGAACAGCTCTTAAGATGTAATTTCCGATTCGGACGAATGTGCAGATAATTTAAACAAATATTAAACTATTATCAGACATTCATTTAAGAAAGGAATTATCATCATGTCAAATTACAAATTTGAAACATTACAGTTACACGTAGGTCAGGAACAGCCCGATTCAGCAACAGATGCACGCGCTGTGCCAATTTACGCAACCACATCTTATGTATTCAAGGATTCAGCTCAGGCGGCAGGCCGTTTTGCTCTCACCGAAGGCGGCAACATCTACACAAGACTTATGAATCCGACCTCTGACGTTTTTGAACAGAGAATTGCCGCTCTCGAGGGCGGTGCCGCAGCTCTTTCAACTGCCTCAGGCTCAGCCGCAATCACCTACGCTGTTCAGAATATCGCTACTGCAGGCGACCACATTGTATCGTCGTCAAATCTCTACGGCGGCACATATAACCTCTTCGCAAACACACTCAGAGAACAGGGTCTGACAACAGATTTCGTATCACCCGATGACCCCGAAAACTTTGAAAAAGCAATCAAACCGAATACTAAGCTCATTTATGCAGAAACACTCGGCAATCCGAATTCAGATATAATTGACCTCGAAGCAATTTCGGCTGTTGCTCATAAGCACGGCATTCCTCTTATCGTTGACAACACATTCGCTACCCCCTATCTTCTCCGTCCGATTGAGCACGGTGCCGACATCGTTGTTCACTCAGCTACAAAATTTATCGGCGGTCACGGTACTGTAATGGGCGGTGTCGTTATTGACAGCGGTAAGTTTGACTGGGCTCAGAACGATAAGTTCCCCGGACTTTCACAGCCGAATCCGTCTTACCACGGTGTTGTATTTACCGAAGCCTGCGGCAATCTCGCTTATATACTCAAGCTTCGTACAACTCTCATGAGAGATCAGGGAGCAGTTATTTCTCCATTCAACTCATTCTTGCTTTTACAGGGACTCGAAACTCTTTCACTCCGTCTTGAACGCCACGTCGAGAACGCTTTGAAGGTTGTCGATTTTCTTAAGAATCATCCCCAGGTTGAAAAGGTAAATCACCCCTCACTTGAAACAGGAAGTAAAAAAGAGCTTTATGACAGATATTTCCCCAACGGTGCGGCTTCAATCTTCACATTTGAAATCAAAGGCGATGCTGAGACAGCAAAGAAATTCACAGAAAGCCTTGAACTTTTCTCCCTGCTCGCAAACGTTGCCGACGTTAAGTCACTTGTAATTCATCCCGCTTCAACAACGCATTCACAGCTTTCCGAGGAGGATCTTCTCTCAGCAGGAATCAAGCCGACAACAATAAGACTTTCAATCGGTACTGAGCATATTGACGACATCATTGAAGATCTCAGCCACGGCTTTGATGCGGTAAAATAAGGAGGAAATTATGTCGAAGATATTTTACTCAGCAGATCAGTTAATCGGTTCAACTCCCCTGCTTGAACTGACAAACATCGAAAAGACAGAAAAGCTCAAAGCAAAGATTCTTGCAAAGCTTGAATACTTCAACCCTGCCGGTTCGGTCAAGGACAGAATCGCAAAGGCAATGCTTGACGACGCCGAGGCTTCGGGTAAGCTTAACAAAAGCAGCGTAATTATCGAGCCGACCTCGGGCAACACAGGAATCGGTCTTGCATCTGTTGCCGCCGCACACGGATACAGAATTATAATTGTAATGCCCGAAACCATGTCCGTCGAGCGCAGACAGTTGATTTCAGCATACGGTGCAGAGCTCGTCCTCACCGAAGGCAGTAAGGGTATGAAAGGAGCAATAGCTAAAGCAAAGGAGCTTGCTGACGAAATCCCCGGCAGCTTTATTCCGGGACAGTTTGTTAATCCTGCCAACCCGAAAGCTCATTTTGAAACAACAGGACCTGAAATCTGGGCTGACACAGATGGCAAAGTTGATATTCTTGTTGCAGGTATCGGTACAGGCGGCACAATCACAGGCACAGGTTCTTTTCTTAAGTCGAAGAATCCCGATATCAAGGTTGTTGCCGTTGAACCCGAGGGTTCAGCTGTTCTCTCAACAGGAAACCCCGGCAGTCATAAAATTCAGGGTATCGGAGCAGGCTTTGTGCCCGATGTTCTCAATAAAGAAATCTACGACGAAATCATAACCGTTTCCGATAAATCTGCTTTTACAACAGGCAGGCTTATCGGGAAAAAAGAGGGAATCCTTGTCGGTATTTCATCAGGAGCCGCAGTTTCCGCCGCAATTACGCTTGCTAAGCGAAGCGAAAACAAAGGAAAGAATATTGTCGTAATTCTTCCCGATACAGGCGACAGATACCTTTCAACGGATTTGTTCAAGGAATAATTATTGTTTTTTAAATCAGTTTGTAGTATAATACCGTTGTGGAGGCGGATAAAATGATGGTATCAACAAGAGGCAGATACGCTCTTCGCGTTATGATTGACCTCGCCGAGCATAAAAACGACGGATATATTGCAATGAAAACAGTTGCCGAACGTCAGGGCATATCACTGAAATATCTTGAAAAGATTCTCCCCCTGCTTGTTGCTGAAAAAATGATTGAGGGCGTTCACGGCAAGGGCGGCGGCTACCGTCTGACAAGAGCGCCTGAGAGCTACTTTGTCGGCGAGATACTCAGAGTTACCGAGGGTAACATCGCACCCGTAGCGTGTCTTGAATGTGGCGCAGAGCCCTGTGAGCACGAAAGTGAATGCCGAACCTTACCGATGTGGAAAGAATTAAACGCAGTTATTTCAGATTATCTTGACAATAAAAAACTTTCCGATTTGATTAAAATATAAAACAAGGGATTTAAGGTTTATATCCAAGTTTCGGATAACCTTAAATCCCTTATGTATTATTGTTTTTAGGTCTGCACTAAATGCGGCAACCTATGTTTTATTTTGAAGCAAGCCATTCAATTAAATCGGTATCTTCGTATGCCGTGTCCCAGCAACCGTGACCCTTATCGGTGTAGGTGATAAAATCAACCGTCACACCGTGTTGTCTTGCACGCTCTGTCATAAGCACCGAGTACATATACGGAACAGACGGATCGTCTATCGAATGATAGACACGAATCGGCAAATCCTTCATAGATTCATTTATTCTCCAGCACACACCGCCGCCGCAAATCGGAGCGGCACAGCTGAAATAATCGGGATATGTAGTAATCATGTTCCAAGTACCGAAACCGCCCATTGAAAGACCTGTGATGCTGATTTTATCGGTATCGGCTCCGAACTTCTCCGCAACCTCGTCAATCCACGCCTTGAGAAGAAGCGTAAGCTGATCCCAGATAAGACCGTCGATACACTGTGGTGAAGCCGTGATAACGCGCAGGCCCTTGTAATCGGGGTTTTTCACAAAATACTTCGGGATTCCGTGAACACAAACCTTATCAACAGTTTCGGGAGTGCTGTCGCCCACCTCACCTGCGCCGTGCAGGAAAACAATCATCGGGAGCTTTTCGCCCTCTTTATAATCCGACGGAAGTGTAACAAAGCCTGTCAAAGAACCGAACGAGGTTTCTTTACCTGTGTATCTGATTACATTATCCATTTTCAGCCCTCCGTCTTTTCCCAAAGCTCACTGAGTGAGGTCTTGCCGTCCTCGATATTCTCAACCTTAGGAAGATAACACTCCATCGCCGCGGAGGTAAAGCCTCTGATTTCGGCGCACTTATAATTATAATAATAATCGTAGTCCCCGACAGAGATATACTTCTTTTCTCCGTCCTTGGCAACAAAATACTTTTCGCCCTCAGCACCGATTGCAAAAAGAGCTTCGGCATACTCAATATGAGTAATCTCCGCACCCTCAAAAGTCAATTTCTCGGTTGTATCGCCGTCCATATCATAAGCAGCAATAATACTGCCGTTCGCACCATATTCAACGCTGTAAAGCTTGTCGCCGTCAGTCGAGAAGCACAAGCCCTTGTCCTTCTGAGTGTCCTTGTCGTTGAACTTAAGTGTTGCGGTTCTCGCAAGCTCATTAAATGAGTAAAGTGCAAGACAACCATCCTTAGATTTAACAGCAAAAATATCTCCCTTAGGTGAAAGAACTGCAAAATCTGCCTTTACAAGTGTAAATCTTGCAAGCTCAGAGCCTGATTTTTTATAGACATACACAGTCTGACCCATACAGCAGACCGTAAAATTATCATTTGAAACATTAGTGTAAATAATTGACATAAAACCTCTCCGTTACATTTTAATGATTTATATTCTATCACTCTTTATAACAAAAATCAATAGCTCTGTGGTATATTTATTCATAATATTTTGCATTATTCAAGCTTTTATGAATATAAATTCATTTTCGAATCTTAATAAGCAACATTCTGCCCTTCCTGACCTCAACCTCGGCGGTCAGATCAGCAAGCGGTTCATTGCTGATACCGTACTGATAATCGCAGGTTATAACGGCATTCTCAAGCGGATATTTAGCGTTTCTGATATTAACTCCGTCAACCTCACCGAAAACATTGAGAAGCGAAAAGAAAGCAAAAGAATTATCAATATATTTAGTTTCTCTGTCAACAATTTCCATTTCAGAGTAATCGTCTATAATCTTAGCACTTATCCCTTTTGAATGAAGCATTGAAAGAACCGAGACATTGCCGAGAGTATGGTCAAGTCGAGCACCGATAACACCGACAAGAAGGAATTCGTCAAATCCCCTTTTGAGAGCCTCTTTAACAGCAAAAACGGTATCCGTATCATCCTTTTCGCAGGGCAGAACTATGGTTTCGACATCCATATGGGGATTCACGTGCGAATCAAAATCACCGACAATCAAGTCAGGCTTTTTATTAAAATAAGCAAGGTGCTTCAGTCCGCTGTCACAGTAGATATAAAAATCACCGTCCGTCAGATACTTCGTAATCACATCATATTTTTCTATGTCCGCACCGCCGATAATTATACATCTTTTCATACCGTCACTCCTGAAAAATCGTTCTAATATGTTATACCATAAAATATACGTTTATTCAACAAAAAAGACATAATTATTTTCAATAAATATGGTTTATAAATGTAATTTTATACATTATTTTGTATATTTTCAGCTTGACAGTTTCAATAAAAAGAGTTAAAATAATGCGTAATATTTAATATTACGAAATTTAGAAGGCGGCAACGTTCTTTTTTTTTGCCGTCTGTAAAAGAGGTATTAAAAAATGAAAAAGTTCTTTAAGGTTGAAGAACGCGGATCAAACGTCCGTACAGAGATTATCGCCGGTATTACAACCTTTATGGCGATGTCTTACATCCTTATGGTCAATCCGGGAATGTTCTCCGAGCTTGGAAATGTCTCCTTCGGGGCAAGCTTTATCGCAACCGCAATTTCAGCTGTTGTCGGCACACTCCTGATTGGTCTTCTCGCAAACCTTCCACTTGCTCAGGCATCAGGTATGGGTCTGAACGCATTCTTTGTTTTCACCGTTTGCTTCGGTCTCGGTTTCTCCTATGCGAATGCGCTTCTGTTCGTTCTTGCTGACGGTATCATTTTCATCATACTTACAGCAACAGGTCTTCGCAAAACAATTTTTGACGCTATCCCAAAGCGAGTTAAGAAGATTATTCCCGCAGGTATCGGTCTTTTCATCGCATTCCTCGGCTTCCAGGATTCAGGTCTTGTTGTAAAAGATGACGCAACCTGCGTAACACTTGCATCCTTCAATCTTCTCGGTGACGCTTCATGGAAGAGCATTATGCCCCTCCTCGTTACAATCTTCACACTCTTTATGATTGCTGTTCTCAGCGAGAAAAAGCGCAAGGGCGCAATCCTCTGGAGTATTCTTACAGGTACTGTAATCTATTATCTTCTCGGTTTCACAATCCCCGGGTTCTATGACGGCTTCTTTGCAGGAATCTCACTCAATCCGATTGATGCGTTCCGTGATTTCAAGGCAATGTCATTCGGCAAGGTATTCACCGAGGGCTTCGACTTCACAGCATATCTCTCAGCTGAGGGTCACAGCGTAGGCGGTCTTGTGCTTGCTTTCCTCACAACAGCTCTTGCATTCTGCATGGTTGATATGTTCGACACAATGGGTACACTCTACGGTGCCTGCCGAGGCGGTAACCTTCTTGTTAAGAACAGCAAGGGTGAGGACGAGGTTCCCAACATGAACCGAGCAATGCTCGCTGACGCTCTTGCAACCTGCACAGGTGCTGTATGCGGTACATCAACAGTTACTACGTTCGTTGAGTCATCAGCAGGTGTTGCAGTCGGCGGTAAGACAGGTCTTTCAGCTGTTGTAACAGCAGCTCTTTTCCTCGTCGCAACCTTCCTTTCACCTATCGCTTCGCTCATCCCTGCCTGCGCATATGCGGCGGCTCTTATCTACATCGGTATTCTTATGATGTCCTGCGTTAAAGATATTCAGTGGAACAACCCCTCAGTTGCTCTCCCCTCATTCCTTACGCTTGCAGTTATGCCCTTCACATATAACATTTCTTACGGTATCGCTTTCGGTCTTATCTCATATGTTATCATCAAGTTATTCACCGGCAAGGCAAAGGATATCAAGGTCGGTACTTGGATTATCACATTGCTCTTTACCGCAATGTTCTTCCTCACTCACTAAGCTTCAGATATAAAAATTGCAGTATAGTCAGCAATGGCTATACTGCTTTTTTACGCAAAAAAATTCCGTGGAAAGAAATTCTGTCCACGGAAAAATTTCTGTTAATTATTCATCATCTGCTTCCCAGTTGTGCCATACACCCTGAACATCATCGTTATCATCGAACATATCAAGCATCTTTTCCATATTCTTGATATCGTCCTCATTTGTGAGCTTGGTGTAGGTTGTGGGAACGTACTCAACCTCAGCTGAAAGGAACTTGTAGCCCTTTGCATCGAGGTCATCACGAACACCGCCAAGGTCGTTAGGCTCTGTACGGATTTCAAAAATACCCTCATCATCTGTGATGAAATCGGAAGCACCTGCCTCGAGAGCATCCTCCATAAGCTGCTCCTCGTCAACATCCTCAGCCTCAATTGTGATAATACCGTAACGGTTGAACATGAATGAAACGCATCCGCTCTGACCCATGTTTCCGCCGTACTTATCGAAGTAATGACGAACATCACCTGCTGTACGGTTGCGGTTATCGGTAAGTGTTTCAACAATAACAGCGATACCTGACGGGCCGTATCCTTCGTATACAATCTCCTCATAGTTATCTGCACTGCCTTCGCCTGCAGCCTTTTTGATAATACGGTCAATGTTATCGTTGGGCACGTTATTAGCCTTAGCCTTGGCGATAACATCCTTAAGCTTAGTGTTTACAGAGGGGTCGGGACCGCCCTGCTTAACAGCAACTGAAATTTCACGACCGATTTTTGTAAATATCTTCGCACGTGCGCCGTCAGTTTTTTCCTTCTTGCGCTTGATTGTGCTCCATTTTGAATGACCTGACATAAAATCACCATTTCCAAATATTTTTTAACTTAAAAATTATATACTTTATTTGCTTATTTGTCAATAGAAATGGTTTAGATTATTAGAAATTCAAGGAACATAAACGGCTTCGGGACAGTAAATTTTTTCATAAAGATTGTCAACCCCGTCAAAGTAGGCCTTACTGTCGTATCCGACATAGCTGTGTATTTTTCCGTCAGCCGTAACTGCAAATTCAGCATTACCTGCAAGAAGAAAAACGATTTTCTGCCCCTTGTATTCTTTAAAAAGCTCAGTTAAATAATTGAACCATTCTCCTCCGAACGCAGGAGTTTCATATAATTTTCCGTTTTCCTTGTATAGAGTTATTATGGCAACAATTCTGTCTCCGTTATAGACAAAATAATTTCTGAAATTTTGTTTGAGTTCAAGACATTCATCAATTACACCCATATAAGATATCAAAGAATACCCGTGTTCGGAAATTTTCATATCACCAACATCAACTCCGCTTGCTATCAGGGATGATTTGATAGAACTGTTGTTTTCAAAATAACGCCTTGCTTCTTCATCCGTTATTTTTTCACCTGTATATTTTATACCGTTTTTCTGAGGAAAAGCCGGAATAAAAAACTGACTACTACCACCGTAGCTGGTTCTATCATTTGAATTTGCTTCATTTCCATCCCAATATCTGTCGCTTTTTTCAGGATTATACGGTTTTGAATAAGCAGTAACGGTATCGCTTTTATCATTGTTAGTGATATTTTTATAAGGGACAGAACATTCATCTGAATCAGCAGATGTAATATTCTTTTCAGAGAGAAATTCAGGCTCGTATTTCTTTTTCTCCCCGGGTTTTAAAGCATTCTTTAAAGTAACGGCGCTGACTGCAACCACAGCAACGGCAACCACCGATACAATCGCCTTAGCCCGATTTTTCTTTTTTTGCCTGATTCTCTCATCCCCGATGCGAAAAACCTCATCTGCCATTTCATTATAAGTCTTCATCATCAAGACCCTCCTTTATCAGTTCTTTTTTCAGAGCTTCCTTCGCTCTGTGCAGAAGAACCGCGGTGTTATTTTTGCTCTTTCCGAGAATTGCCGTCACTTCATCATTGCTCATACCTTCAAAATAAGTAAGCCACAATACCTGACTGTATTCAGGCTTTAATCTGATGATTGCTTTGTGCAAAATTATGTTTCTGTCTTCTCTGAAATAATCCGACGCCGTGTATTCAATCGTCTCATCAAGAGAAATTAAATCTGCTTTTCGTCTGTGTCTTAAATAATCAACAGCTGTGTTTCGTCCTATTCGATACAGCCACGTTTTAAAAGAAGATTTACCTTTAAACCTCGGCTTTTTTACATAAAGCTTTATAAAAGTTTCCTGCACAATATCCTCGGCAACAGTCAGATTATCAGTAATTCCGTTCACAAAAAATGTCAGACCGTCCTTGTAATCTCTGATAATTTCTGTCAGCGCATCCTTATCTCCGTTAAGGAAACGGCGGTAGCTACTTTCACCGTTATCCATAGTGTCTCTCCTTTCTGAAAAGCTTCCTTTCACTTATTAGTCGGATTTAAAGCAAAATTATTACACCCAAAAACAAAAAACCGCTCCTTTTTATCGGAGCGGCATTTATTAACCGTCATTAGCGGCAGGAGGATTGAATCCCTTACCAAGAATTTCATTAGCCTCTGTCAGAACAACAAAGGATTCAGGGTCAATTTCCTTGACATATCGGCGAAGCTTCGGAATCTCGTGGCTTCTTGCGACACAGATAAGCAGGTTTTTGCTTTCGCCCGTGTATGCGCCCTTACCGTCAAGAACAGTAACACCTCTGCGGCTGTGCTTGACAATGTACTGCGAAATTTCCTCGCCCTTGTCGGTGAAGATATACAGCATCTTGCCGTTTCCGCTGCCGTAGAGAATTCTGTCCATAACCTCTGAGCTTGCAAAAATCAGAATGGCTGCATACATCGCGCTGTCAACACTTCTGAAAACAATTGCGGCAGCAAGAACCACCGCCGTATCGCAGACAAGAATCATTGTTCCCATTGTCATATGCGGCCAGATTTTCTTCAGCAGTCTTCCGAGAACATCCGTACCGCCCGAGGTTGCACCCCTGACAATAATCAACGCAATTCCCGCTCCGCACATCGCACCGCAGAACAGCGCCGCAAGGAGCTTATCGCCGTTATAAAGACTGATATTAAATCTGTCAATCAGCTTTGCGGCGATATCAATTTCTGCGGAAAGTATTGTTGTAACCCACAGGGTTTTGAGTGTGAACGCTTTGCCGATAAATATCCACGCAAGGATAATCAGCGGTATATTCAGGATGAATCCTGTAAGTCCGACAGGACATTGCGGAAAAAGGTAGTTGATTATAATCGCAACACCTGTTATACCGCTCTGAGCAATATTATTCGGAATTGCAAAAATATTGACGCCAAACGAATACAGCGCACACCCTATAACGAAGTAAATGTTATCGGTTATAACGGTTTTAATATTTAAATTTTTCTTAAGGCTCTTTGATTTCTTCATTTTCAGCCTCCGAAATAATCGCATAAAGCTCCCTGACTCTGTCAGTTTCGCCCGAAAGATAAAGATATCCGAAAAGAGCTTCAAAGCCTGTCGCCATATGGTAGTCGCTCTGGCTCGCATTTCTCGGCAGATGTCCCGACTTTGCGTTTCTTCCACGCTTATATACGGAGATTTCTTTCTCCGTAAGATACGGCATCAGCTTTTCAACAAAAGCCGCCTGAGCGGATGCCTTAACCTTTCTGACAGCGAGATTGTGCAGGTCATTGGCAGGTCGGTTGGCATCACAGATAATATCCTCACGCACAAGTAAGTCAAAAACCGTGTCGCCGATAAAAGCGAGAGTAAGCGGACTTAGCTCGTTGGGATTTATGCTTTTTTCACTTAAAAATCTATCCATATCATTTTACGGCACGAAATCAAACTCAAGGTCATAGATTTCAACTGTGTCGCCTTCCTGTATACCTTTTGCAATAAGAGCGTCAATTATGCCCGTAGACTGGAGAACCCTCTGAAAATACTGCAATGATTCATAATCGTCGAGGTCGGTTCTCTGAAGAATCTTGAGAAGCCATTCACCCTCAACTGAGTAAACGTCGTCTTCAACCGTAATCGTGAATTTGCCGTCATTGCTCTTTTCAAAGAATTCGGCGGGAATTTCTTCCTTTTCATATCTCTTAATCGGAGGAAGCGTTGCAAGCTTTGCCGCAACGGCATTGATAACCTCCTGTGTACCCTCGACAATCGGAGCGCACATTGTAAGATAGGTGTAACCGCGTTCTGTGAAGTATTTTTCAAGCCTTTCAAGCTGTTCATCGGACGCAAGGTCAATTTTATTTCCGACAACAATCTGCGGCAGGTCAGCCATATCGGGGTTGAACTTCACAAGCTCCTCATTGATTTTATTGAAATCGTCAATCGGATCTCTGCCCTCGCTGCCTGCGGCATCAAGAATATGCACAAGCAGACGGCATCTTTCAACGTGTCTTAAGAACTGATGACCAAGACCGATACCCTCGCTTGCACCCTCGATAAGACCCGGAATATCTGCCATAACGAAGGAATTACCCTCGCCCATTGAAACAACACCGAGAACAGGTGTGAGAGTGGTAAAATGGTAGTCGGCGATAATCGGCTTTGCCTCGCTGACAACAGAAATCAGCGTGGATTTGCCGACATTCGGGAATCCGAGCAGACCGACATCTGCAAGAAGCTTCAGTTCAAGACTAACTTCCCATTCCTCACCCGGAATACCGGGCTTTGCAAAACGGGGTGTCTGCCTTGTCGGAGTAGCAAAATGAGAGTTACCCCATCCGCCTCGACCGCCTTTTGCGGCAACAAACTCGTCATCATCAGACATATCAGCCATAACCTTACCACTCGAAACCTCACGGATAACAGTTCCTCTCGGAACCTCGATTATCAGATCCTCGCCCTTCTTGCCGTTGCGGTGTCCTGTCTGACCCTGCATTCCGTTGGGAGCCTTGTATTTTCTTTTATAGCGGAAATCGGCAAGTGTAGCAAGGTTATCGTTAACTCTGAAAACAATGTTTCCTCCCCTGCCGCCGTCACCGCCGTCAGGTCCGCCCGCGGCAACGTACTTTTCACGTCTGAACGCTACAGCACCGTTACCGCCGTCGCCTGCTTTAATTTTAATTTTGGCTATGTCAACAAACATAGTACTTTACCTCTGATAAATTATAATTCAGCTCTTGCAGCCTTGATATTGGCAACAAACTGCTTTGCTGTTTCTGTGATTTTCTTGTAGTCGCCTGTCTTTGCGCCTGCTGTAAGTGATGAACCTGCGCCGACAGCAACTGCGCCTGCCTTAATCCACTCACCGACGTTGTTAACATCAACGCCGCCTGTGGGCATCATCTTGGCATAAGGAATAGGTCCTCGGATGTCCTTGATAATCTTTGGTCCGAAAAGGTCGCCGGGGAATACCTTGAGGATGTCTGCGCCATTTTCCATAGCAAGCACGCCCTCACGTACTGTCATGATACCGGGCATCATAGCAACTCTGTAACGGTTGCACATCTTGAGAGTTTCAAGGTCAAGATAAGGGCTTACAATGTACTGCGCACCGCTGAGCATAGCGATTCTTGCAGTAGCTGCATCCATAACTGTACCTGCGCCGAGAATGATATCGTTCTCGTCATACTTCTTTGCAAGATCCTCGATAACCTTATCTGCGTGAGGAACTGTGAATGTAAGCTCGATAGCGGCAACTCCGCCCTCCATGCAGGCGTCAACAATTCTCTCAGCCTTATCTGTGCTCTCAGCACGAACAACCGCAACAATACCGCAGTCCTGAATTCTGGTTAAAATACGTTCTTTATCCATTATGAATCTTCCTTTCTTATCTCTGAACTCTTGCGCCTGCACCGCCGACAAGTCTTTCAACCTCAGCCTTGCTTGCCATTGATGTGTCGCCGGGTGTTGTCATAGCAAGTGCGCCGTGCGCAACACCGTAATTCACAGCTGTCTGAGCATCCTCAAATGTCATAAGGCCGTAAACAAGACCCGATGCGAAGCTGTCACCGCCGCCGACACGGTCATAGATTTCAAGTGCAGGGAATTCAAGTCCCTTATAGATTTTTCCGTCAGCCCAGCAGATTGCGCTCCAGTCATTGACAGTAGCAGTCTTAACTGTTCTGAGCGTTGTAGCGATAACCTTGAAATTGGGATAAACCTTAACAGCATTCTCAATCATCTTGAAATATCCGTCAATGTTAAGCTCCTTAAGGTCGGCATCATTGCCCTCAACCTCAAGACCGAGACAGGCTGTGAAGTCCTCCTCATTGCCTATCATAACGTCAATGTACTTTGCAATTTCCTTATTGACCTCCTGCGCCTTTGCCTGACCGCCGATATCCTTCCAGAGTGACGGACGGTAGTTAAGGTCATAGGAAACGATTGTGCCGTACTTCTTTGCAGCCTTAACAGCTTCAATAACAACCTCAGCTGTTGTGTCGGAAAGAGCGGCAAAAATTCCGCCTGTGTGAAGCCAGCGAACACCGAGAGTACCGAAGATATAATCCCAGTCGATATCGCCTGCCTTAAGCTGTGAAGCGGCTGTGTTGCCCCTGTCAGAGCAGCCGACAGCGCCTCGGATACCGAATCCGCGCTCGGTAAAATTGAGACCGTTACGAACTGTGCGTCCGATACCGTCATATTTTACCCATTTGATAAGCGAGGTGTCAACTCCGCCCTGAAGCATAAAATCCTCAACAAGTCTGCCGACCTCGTTATCCGCGAAAGCTGTTACAGCCGCTGTACGAAGTCCGAAGCATCTGCGAAGTCCGCGCGCAACATTATATTCTCCGCCGCCTTCCCATGCACGGAAGCTTCTTGCTGTCTTAATTCTTCCGTCGCCCGGGTCGAGGCGAAGCATGATTTCACCCAAAGAAATCATATCGAATTTACATTCTTCCTTTGGTCTTAAATTCAAATTCATTTCTTCAGCTCCTTTTATTCTTTCTGTTTTTATAAAAATCTTTCATTGTCGGATCCTGAATCTGTCTCGCAAGCTCATAGAGATGACGTGAATAATAGCAAGCGGTAATCATGAGTTTATCCTTTATGCTTATTCCGTTCGCCTTTAAAAATGTCTTTCTCCATCTGCGCCACGCTGACCTTGCCGCTTTTTTTGTGTCCTGTTCATACGGTGAGCATATTGATTTTGTTCTGACAAAAAGCAATGCCTTAAAAAGACAGGTCAGACTGTAATTTTTAAGATAGCAGTCCTCTTTATCGGCAAAATACTCAGCATTCATCTCGTTGACGTGAATCTCAGTTATGTTTTTAGGCGAGAATTCGTGAAAGGATGCGGAATCCTCACGCATATAATAATAATAAATCCGGGATTCAAGCCTGTAACCAAGATTATTTCTGATGCTGTGCAGAACACGAAGCATATAGTTAAAATCCTCAGCATTGGTTATTCCGACAGGAAATCTGAACTTTTCAAGAACTTCCCTTCTGAAAATCTTTCCCCAGACAGCTCTGTCCATGCCATCCTCAAAAAGGATGTTCTCAGAAAGCTCAGTAACAACGGCATTTTCAATCGGTTTCATTTTATCATTAAGCTTCGATGTAAGTATTCCCCTGCCGAAAACTGTATTACACTGCTTTTCTTCAATCGTTTTATACAGCAGCTCAACCGCCTGAAAGTGCATATAATCATCGCCGTCAACAAACATAATATACTCACCCTTAGCGTGATCGAGGCCGTTGTTTCTTGCGGCGGAAACACCTGCGTTTTCCTGACGGATGTAGACAATACGGCTGTCCTTCTCAGCCATTGCCGAGATAATCTCGCCGCTTCTGTCCTTGCTTCCGTCATCAATGCACAGTATTTCAAGATTGCGGTAGGTCTGATTTACAAGACTGTTCAGACAGTTTTCTATGTAATTCTCAAGGTTATATACGGGTATTATTATACTTACAAGCTTATCCATAATCCACCTCAAAACAGAGTTTAACACACAGAAGACTTTTCTTCTGTGTGTTATTTTACTGATTAAACGCCTGAATATGCGTTGAAGCCGCCGTCAACAGCGATTGTTGTACCTGTTACGAAGCCGGAGTACTCCTTGTCGCAGAGGAAAAGAAGTGCACCTGAAAGCTCCTCGGGCTCGCCGAAACGACCCATAGGTGTAGCGGCAAGAATCTTGCCTGTTCTTGCTGTGGGTGTGCCGTCATCGTTCCACAGAAGTGTCTTGTTCTGCTGAGTTGAGAAGAAGCCGGGAGCGATAGCGTTAACACGGATACCCATGTCAGCAAAGTGAACAGCCATCCACTGTGTGAAGTTTGCAACAGCAGCCTTTGCAGCTGAATATGCGGGAATTTTTGTAAGAGGACGGAAAGCATTCATTGATGTAATCATAATAATACAGCTGTCCTCTTTCTCAGCCATATCCTTTGCAAAAATCTGTGTCGGGATAAGTGTACCGAGGAAGTTAAGATTGAAAACGAAAGATATACCTGCAGGATCAAGGTCGAAGAAGGTTTTGATATTCTCGTCCTTTTCAATAAGGTCAATCTTTTCAAGTGTTTCTTTTGTAGTTGTGCCCTTGGGGTTGTTACCGCCGGCACCGTTGAGAAGAATGTCACAGGTTCCGAGTTTCTCGTTGACAACGTCTCTTGCCTTCTGCATGCTTTCGGGCTCAAGAGCGTTACAGCCTACTGCAATCGCTGTGCCGCCGTCAGCAACGATTTCATCAGCAACCTTCTGAGCAGCCGCCTCATTGAGGTCAAGAACGGCAACCTTGACACCCTGCTTAGCAAGTGTCTTGGCAAAGCCTGAGCAGAGAACTCCGCCGCCGCCTGTGATAACGGCTACCTTGCCGTTAAGTGATTCATGCTTAGTCATTATATATTACTCCCTTAGATGATTTTTTTACAGCTTCCCAGAGGCCGTTGATGTAAGCGCAGCCGAGAGCTCTGTCATAAAGACCATAGCCCGGACGTGCAACCTCGCCCCATATCATTCTGCCGTGGTCAGGACGGACATAGCCGTCAAAACCAACCTCCTGAAGAGCCTTGACAATCTCGTACATATCAAGTGAACCGTCCTCGGAAAAATGAGATGTTTCGTTGAACCAGCTCTCACGGATTTTTACGTTGCGAAGATGAGCGAAGTAAATTCTGTCACCAACCTCACGGATCATTGCAGGCAGGTCATTCTTCGGGCTGCAGCCGAGTGAGCCTGTGCAGAAGGTCAGACCGTTATAGGGTGAATCAACAAGCTTAAGGAAACGTCTGATATCCTCAATGTTTTTGATAATTCTCGGAAGTCCGAAGATATCCCACGGCGGATCATCGGGATGGATAGCCATTTTGACGTCGCATTCCTCACAGACGGGAATAATCTCCTCAAGGAAATGCTTGAGATTTCTCCACATATCCTCTGCCGTGATGTCCTTATATTTTTCAAACAGCTCTTTAATTTCGCCCATTCTCTCGGTTTCCCAGCCGGGCATTGCGTAGCCGTTTGAATTATCGTCTATCTCCTTGAACATATCCTCGGGGCTTTTGCCCTCAACCTGCTTGCCGTTGTAGCACAGACAGGTTGCGCCATTGCCCATATCCATAGCAAGGTCGGTTCTTGTCCAGTCAAAAACGGGCATAAAGTTGTAGCATATGCATTTAACTCCTGCCTTTGCAAGGTTTCTGATGCTGATTTTATAATTTTCTATGTACTTATCAGCTGTAGGTGCGCCAAGCTTGATATCCTCGTGTACGTTAACGCTTTCGATGCACTCCATGGTAAGACCTGCGGCTTCAATCTCAGCCTTCATTTCCATTACCATATCAAGGGGCCATGCTTCACCTGCGGGAAGCTTGTGAAGTGCAGGAACAACGCCGACTACACCGGGAACCTGGCGAATCTGTTCGAGGGATACTGTGTCCTTATCCGCACCGAACCAGCGCATTGTCATTTGCATAGTATCAGTCCTTTTTTATATAAACTTTTTCTCCGATTTCGTCGGAGGCATAAATTGCGAGAAATTCTTCAACTGCCTTGCCGCCCTCGTTTGCTTCAATCGGGAAGCTCCGCCCTGTTTTAACACAGTCGTAGAAATCGGCAATCAGAGAATCATGACCCTTGCCCCAGTAATCCTTGCCGACAAACTCGGCATTTTCGGGCAAAGACAGCTGTTCAACAACGCCGTCCTTAATTTTATAAGCGTTGTCACCCTCAATTCTGAGCGTTCCGTTCTCGCAGACAAAATCAAGCAGAACAGGCAGATTCGCACCGCAGGCAACTGTGCCGTTATAAAGAGCTACTGTGCCGTCCTCAAATTCATAACGTGCAATTGCGGTGTCCTCAACCTCAATTTTACCCTTAAACTTGTCCTTGAAGATATGTCCGCTGACAGATTTGACATCCATACCTGCAAGATAGCGAAGCAGATCACCCGTATGTATAGCCTGATTAACAAGAACA
Organism: Clostridia bacterium; assembly: GCA_024404095.1. GTDB lineage: Bacteria > Bacillota > Clostridia > Oscillospirales > Acutalibacteraceae > CAG-488. The sequence goes on from JAKSQO010000005.1 coordinate 94,821, forward strand.
CCGCCGCACTCCTTTTCGAGTGTGCCGTGCCAGTCATCGGAATAATAGCTTTCCTCACGCTTCCAGTGCACAGCGGCTCTTGCAGTAATCAGCTTTCCGAGCTCGCCTGAGTCAAGAAGATTTTTTACAATTTTTACTGACCTGTTGTATCTGTTCTGAAAGCACACACCGTACTGCGCACCGCTCATAAGCTGAGCAAGTCTGAGCTTTTTCAGTCCGTCCTTTGAAACCGCACACGGCTTTTCGCACAAAACATTTATGCCCTGAGACAAAGCCTTGACAGCCATGGGAACGTGGAGATAATGCGGAGTACAGATATGAACACAGTCGGGTCTGTCCTCACTAAGCATTTCGTCAAAATCGTAAAACGCTCTGCAATTATGCTTTACGGCGGCGGCATCAGCCCTTTCGGGCTTGATGTCAACTACCGATGAAATTGTAATTCCTTCAATTTTTTCCAACGCGTTGAAGTGGCATCTTGAAATATTGCCGCATCCAACAACAGAAACTTTCATAAAAGATTCCCCAATCAATATGTGCTGCTCATATCCTGATTAACAGCTGAAACGACGTTATCCTTTGCACGTGACTTAGAAGCCTTTTCCATAAGCATAGCGTAATACTTATCCTCGTCAACAGGAAGAGTAACTGTTTCGCCTGTCCAGCTCGAATAGTGAGCTGCGTTGGAGATTGAAAGTCCTCTGATACCCTCCTCGCCGCTTGCAAGAAGAGGTGTGCCGTGAATAATATGTGAAGCAAAAGCGTTAAGAACGCCTGTGTGCTGCTGGTCAAGAATGCCGGGTATCGGCTCATAAACGCCCTCTGTTGAGAACTCTACTGTCTTTCTTTCAATCTTCGCAAAGCCTGAATCAGCTGTGGGAATAAAGTGGCTGATTGTGTCGCTGAGCTCTGTGATTGTAACGTGTTCACCGTCAACGCACTCAATCTTTGCGCCGTCGAGAGTGATTTCAAGTCTGTTTGAGCCCGGGCAGTCGCCTGTTGTTGTAATGAACACACCTGTTGCACCGTTGGGATACTCAGCGTAAATTGTAACATCATCCTCAACCTCAATATCATGCCATTTGCCCTCGTGGCAGAATGCACGAACCTTTGAAGGCATACCGCAGATCCACTGCCAGAGGTCGAGCTGGTGAGGACACTGATTAAGAAGAACGCCGCCGCCTTCACCGTTCCATGTTGCACGCCATCCGCCTGAGTTGTAGTAGAACTGTGTGCGGAACCAGTCAGTGATAATCCAGTTTACTCGACGGATTTCACCGTACTTCTTGCTCTCAACGATTTCCTTAATCTTTCTGTAAACAGAATTTGTTCTCTGATTGAACATCATAGCAAATGTCTTATCTGACTTTGCTGCAAATTCGTTCATCTCACGAACCTGCTTTGTATAAACACCTGCGGGCTTCTCTGAGATAACGTGGAGGTCATGCTTAAGAGCCTCGATAACAAGCGGAGGATGGAAATAGTGAGGTGTGGCGATAATAACTGCGTCAACCTCGCCGCTCTCCATAAGCTCTGTTGCTGTGCTGTATCTCTTTGCAAACGGAACATTTTCCTTTGCCCAGTCAAGTCTCTTCGGGTCGATATCAGCAACCGCTGTAAGGCGCATCTCTCTGATTTTGCCCTTAAGGAAGTTGTTAGCGTGGGCTGAGCCCATGTTGCCGAGACCGATGATACCGAAGCGTACAGGCTGTGCAGCCTCTGCAACAGCGTGCATAGCGTCAGCGGCAGCCTTGAAGGATGCTTCATGTGAAGGATATGTGTTTACATCCATCTTTCTTGCTGTCTCGTTGTCCTCTTCAAGATTTCCGAGACCGTCAAACACCTTGAGGTGAGGCTCAAGTGAAAGAATTCTTACTCCGTCCATATGAGCAAACTTTGTGATAAGCTCCTGAACATTGCCGTCGCCCTTGCCTGCGGGTACAACCTGACCGTTCTCATAAAGAGCGTCCTTAACGTGGAAATACTCAACGTAATCCTTAAGAAGCTCCCATGCCTTGAGTGTATCAACACCGCACTGAACGAAATTAGCAGGATCAAATACTGCTCTGAGCTTGCCGCCGCAAGACTCAAGAACCTCAAGACATCTCTCAGCGACATCGCCGTAGATACCCTTTTCGTTCTCGTGACAGCAGATGATGCCGTTCTCGTCAGCATAGTCTACCATAGCCTTCACACGGCTGAAAACTTCCTCTTTGTAAGCGTCATAATCCTCAACGCCCTCAAAGTAGAAGCTGAACATTCTTATGTATTTAGCTTCAAGAATCTTTGCTACCTCAACTGTGTTCTTGAAAGCCTCAAAATGAGGTGCAAAATCGTCCTTGATATTGATTTTACCGTAGCCTGAACCGATTGAGGAAACCTTCATGCCTTCCTTATCGATTTCTTCCTTCATAGCCTTAGCCTGTTCAACGGTCATTTTATTGATATTAAGCTCCGGTCCGAAACCGCGAAGTTCCATATGAGTTATGCCGTTCTTTTTGCAGGCAGCCATCTGACCGCCGATTGTACTTTCGCCTGATTCATCACAGAATGCAGAAAATACAAAATGTGCCATAGTTTATCGCCCCTTTAATTCATTTACAAATATGCAGAAAGGTAAAACCCTAATTTCCGCATTTTAAAGTATTATATCATAACAATATGTAAAAATAAAGCCTGTAAACAAAAAAAGTGCCGCATTTTTTACGGCACTAAGTCAATTATGATAAAAATTTAACCTTGTTGTCTCTGATGTAATCCGCGGCAAGCTTATAAACAGCCTTGTCCTCATTTTTCATCAGCTCTTTGAATTTTTCATCAACCGCTCTGACGTCCTTTTCGATAACGGAAACGTCCTCGTTATTTTCGTTGAACATATCGTATTCTTTTCTGAAAAGCTCGGCATATTCTCCGCCGATAACCTCGCTGACAGCATTCATTGATGCGCTCAGAAGCGGTTCACCGTTAGATCGGAAATAGTTTGAAAGGCATACTCTCGTGTCCTCAAACACATAGCCGAGTGTCATAACATACTGCTTCTCCGCAGGAAGCTTTTTGAACGCTTCGTTCGGCTGTTTCTCCTTTTCAAGCTGTGTCTGAATATGCAGACACATTCCGACTGTCAGCAGATAATCGTCACGCTCAGGGGCAAAATGCTCCTCGCCGATTGTCATAAAATCACGCTTCAGACTCTTTTCAACCTTTGCGTTACCGAAAACTCTGCCCTTGTTAGTTGAAATAGAGCGGTACCAGAAAAAGATGATAACCGCAAGGATAATCATAACGATGTATTTCACACCCGTCATCGGGTTATGAAGCATATATTCAATCATAGCTTATTCTCCAATCAGCTGTTTGTAGATATCGCCCTTTTTGAAGCCGCTGAGCTTCGCTGTCTGCTTTGCAGCTTCGCTGACGCTCATCCCGTTTTCGACGCTTTTTTTCGCCGCCTCAACAGCATCCTCAAGTGTCATAATATCATTAGCCGACTCAGGCTCTGCGCCTCTGATAACAAGAACGATTTCACCCTTTATTCCGCCCTCGCCGTAAAGCTCAGCCGCCTCGTCCAGCGTGGTTCTGATAACCTCCTCGTGAATCTTGGTTATCTCACGTACAATAGCGATTTCACGGTTGCCGAACACCTTATTCATATCCTTGAGCGTTGCCCCGAGCTTGTGCGGTGCTTCATAGAAAAGCATTGTTCTTGTCTCGTTTCTCAGAGAATCAAGATGCTCACGTCTGCTCGGCTTGTTTACACTCAGAAAGCCCTCAAAGGTAAAGCGTCCTGTCGGCAGACCCGAGAGTGCAAGCGCAGTTGTGAACGCGCACGGACCTGGTACGGATTCAACCTTGATACCGTTTTCGTGGCACAGTCTTACAAGATCCTCGCCCGGGTCGGAGATAGCAGGCATACCTGCATCGGAAACAAGAACGCACGTCTCCCCCGCAAGAATTTTTGCGACAATCTGCTCGCCTGAATCTCTGCGGTTAAATTTATGATAGCTTATCATCGGCTTTTTTATGCCGAAATGATTGAGTAATTTAACGGTTACGCGCGTATCCTCGGCGGCAATGAAATCACATTCCGAAAGCGTTTCAACAGCTCTCGGAGAAAAATCACCAAGGTTTCCTATCGGCGTACCGACAACATATAGCTTGCTCACTTGCAGTTCTCCTTGTATTCACCGTAAATTCTTATAACTTCCTCTGACAGCTCACCGTCATCACCGTACATAATCAGCATCGGGTCAACATTCATATACGGCTTGCTGCCCTTTTTGCCTTCAATCAGAAACAGCCACGGCCGGGTGTCGGGTCGTTTAACAACAAAGCGCAGACGCTTCGGCTCAATGCCTGAATTTTTCATGGCAACAATGGTATCAGACAGCCTTTCGGGACGGTTGCACATACAGAGCCTTCCCCCGAAGTTGAGCAGATAAGCTGCCGCATCGGTGACATCCTGCAAAACGCATTTTGTCTCGTGACGTGCAATCAGCTCCGCCTGAGAAACGCTTTTTATTCCGCTGTCGACCGCTTTATACGGCGGATTCATTGTGACAACATCCATCGAAGCGTGAGGAAGTACGGATTTTATATCTTTCAAATCATGATTAAGAAACGTAACCTTTTCGGTCATATTGCTGATTTCAGCCGACTTTACAGCCTGTCGGTATCCTTTTTCCTGAATCTCAATTCCCGTCAGCTTATTGCCCTGATTGTTTCTGCACCATATCATCGGGATAATTCCGCATCCCGTGCCGAAATCGCAGGCATTTTCTTTCTTTTTTGGCGAAGCAAAATCGGCAAGCAGAACGGCATCCGTTCCGAAGCCGTGGTCATCGGATACAACAACCCTTATTCCCGAGCCGAGATATTCAGTTCTGTCTTCCATGGTTTCACCTCAGATTACGTTACTGTCAGCAATTATACAATAAAATTTAAAATAAGTCAAAGAAAAACAGGGTGGAAATGAATCCACCCTGCAAATTCTATTGTGATTAGTCCTCAACAGGAGCTCCAACGGGGCAAGAATCAGCGCAAGCGCCACAAGCAATGCAAGTATCTGCATCGATTTCAAACTTTCCGTCGCCTTCTGCGATAGCTTCTACGGGGCAATCAGCTGCACATGCACCACAAGCGATGCAATCGTCTGTAATTTTAAATGCCATTTCAATTTACCTCCTTGTCTAAGTTTGATTTTATTGTAGCATAAAGTTTTAAAATTGCAATAGTTTTGAATAAAATTTCATATAATTTCTGTGTTTTGGTAATAATGTGTCAGAATCTGTCTGTAATCAGAGCCCTGACGTGCCATGTAGTCAGCACCGTACTGACTCATTCCGACCATATGCCCTTTGCCTGTTGACTTTACCGTGAATTTTCCGTCCTTGAAGCTGACCGAAAAATTACAGCTTGCAAGTGAGAACGCCTTTCTGAACTGCTCGCCCGTAAACTCCTTTCCCCCGACCTTAACCTTACGCACAAAGCCGCTGTCATCGGCATCCGTCAGAGAAAACCAGCTGTCGCTTTTTTCAGAAAGAACCGCGCCGTCAAGCTTTGACACGCTCTTTTTAAATTCATCCTCAGACAGCACAACTGTCTTTGTCAGGTCGGCGGAAAGCCTGTCGCCTGCGCTCTCAACGGATTGAAGATATGGATAATCCTTGCCCCACACAGTCTGTGCGCTCAGCGTTGAACCCGAGTTCAGCTCGTGATAAACAGCAAGAATCGGCTGATTTTCATAGCCTATAATCTGCCCGAGAACCGCATCGACAACCTTTTCGGCTTTCTTTTCGTATTCATCGTACTTATCACCCCATTTGTTTTTACGCTCATCTGCACCTATGTACCCCTGACACTCATTGCTGTCGTCCGAGATATCCGCACCGCCGAACCTGTTCGCATTGCCCTGCATTTCCGTATATCGCAGATATGTAAAGCACGCAACAGCCTGAGCCTTCAATGCCTCCTCGTGACAGCTCATATCCATTTCCGCCGCAAGCGCCCCTATAACATACTCTCTTTCGTCCGTTTCGGTTATCCTTCCGTTTTCGGTCAGCATAACGCTGACGGTGTTTTTGTCAGCCTTTTTTTCATTGGCAGCGGCAACGGTTTTTGTCCTCTCAAGAGCCGTCAGCGGTGCGATTATCATTGCCGCTAAAAGCACGGCGCTGATGAGCAGATTTTTCTTCATTTTTATATCCTCCGTTTCTTTGTTACAGATATTAAACAATATGCAGACAAGCTGTAAATAAGAACTAATATTTTGCATATTTTCTTGACTTTATTATTAGTAGTATAGTATAATAATCTGAAAAATAATTTGGCGGTGAAAAAATGAATTCAAACATATCCTTATTAACCAACGATAACGTTGAGTTTTTTATGGAACAGATAAACAGAAACAACCGCATCAACCCAGATGATTTCAATAAATTCGGTGTAAAGCGCGGACTTCGTAATTCCGACGGCACAGGCGTAATGGCAGGACTTACCAAAATCAGCTCCGTTGACGGCTACTATATTGATGACGGTGAGCGTATTCCCCGTGAAGGTCGCCTCTATTTCAGAGGCTTTGATATAAAGGATATTATCAACAGCTGCATAGCGGAAGACCGCTTCGGTTTTGAAGAGGTTGCATGGCTGCTTATCTTCGGTGCTCTGCCCACAAGAGCTCAGCTTGAGGAATTCAGAAAGATTCTTGCAAGCTGCCGTGCACTTCCCGAAGACTTCATGGAAGACATGATTATGAAGGCTCCGTCCGCTAACATTATGAACAAGATTCAGCGTTCGGTGCTTGCACTTTATTCCTTTGACGATAACCCCGATGATCTTTCGCTTGAGAACATCATCAGACAGTCAATCCAGCTTATTGCTCAGATTCCTGTCATAATGGCTTGCGCTTATCAGGTAAAAAGACGTCATTTCTATAAAAAGAGCATGTATATCCATTCTCTTAAGCCCGAGCATTCAACTGCAGAATCGGTTCTCCGCTCTCTGCGTTCGGATAAGAAATTCACACATGACGAGGCAAAGCTCCTTGACATCTGTCTTATGGTTCACGCAGAGCACGGCGGCGGTAACAACTCAACCTTTGCAACAAGAGTTCTTACCTCGAGTAACACCGATACTTACTCGGCTATTGCCGCAGGTGTCGGCGCGCTTAAGGGCCCCCGTCACGGCGGTGCAAACATCAAGACAACCGAAATGGTCAGAGATATTATGGAAAACGTTTCCGATATCACCGATGAGGGTCAGGTTGCCGATTATCTTACAAAGATTATCAACAAGCAGGCAGGCGACCGTTCGGGTCTTATTTACGGTATGGGTCATGCGGTTTACACCCTTTCCGATCCGAGAGCTGTCGTGCTCAAGGCTCAGGCTGAGGAATTCAGCAAGAAGTGCGGAATGGACGATAAGTTCCAGCTCCTCAATCTTATTGAAAATCTCACTCCCGAAATCTTCGCACGTGAAAAGGGCAATAAGAAACCGATGTGTGCTAACGTTGACCTTTATTCGGGTCTTATTTATGAGATGCTCGGCATTCCCGAGGATCTGTTCACTCCCCTGTTTGCGACAGCAAGAATTGCGGGCTGGTCCGCACACAGAATCGAAGAAATGACAACAGGCGGACGTATCATCAGACCGGCATATAAGAGTGTTGTTAAACGCCGTGAGTATATTCAGATTGATGAGCGTGTGGACAAATTTGTTCCCGAAGCAGATTACGTACCAATGGAAGAGAGAGGAAAATCAGGTGATACAAAATGAAACTTAAATTCAACTTTAAAGAAATGATGCCGCTCGTTATAGCTCTGGCTGTTCTTGTAATTGCAGTGCCGGTAAGAGTTGCACAGTATCTTACAATAATAGACGCAAAAACAGGCTTCTTCAATGAAATCAATTTCTCGGTAGTTTTACTTTATGTAGTTCTCGGTGCAGGTCTTGTTCTCGGTCTTGTTATTCCGTTTCTCAGACACAAGACACTTAAGCCTGCTCCGCTCGCAACAAAATCTGTCGGCTTTACGGTTGTATCGCTGATTATGGCAATCACACTTATCATTGACTCAGCAATTCAGCTGATGAATTACTTTGATATGTTCACCGCCGCAACAGGCTATATCGGCAAATCCGTCAGCGAATATGTTGCAATGCAGGGTGGAACAATCCTTATGCTTCAGGCTATTATCGGAGCTCTTAGCGCAATCTATTTCTTCGTATCGGGTGTTACAATCGGTCTCGGCAATTCTGACAGCTCAAAGTACAAGGTTTTTGCTCTTCTTCCGACAGTATGGTGCATTTTTAAGCTGCTCTACCGTTTCAAGCGTACAATCAGCTTTGTCAATGTTTCCGACCTTCTTCTTGAGCTTTTCTGCATTGTTTTCTCAATGATGTTCCTTTTCGCCCTTGCACAGGTCAATTCAAAAATTGACATCAAGGAAAAGGGCGACGACCTTATGCAGTCAGTATACTGGAAAATTTTCGGCTACGGTATTCCCGCCGCTGTGTTCGCTCTTGTATGCTTCCTTCCGAGATTCATTCTCCTTGTTACAGGCAACAGCGATCACATTAACTCACAGTATAACGTAAATGTAAGTGATTTAGGATTTGCGGTATTTGCAATCTACACCTGCATTTCCGCTCTTAAAGCAAAGGAAACAGCAATTGAAGAATAAATCGGAGTAAAATATGTTTTTTGAGAATGTTAAAATTGCCGCCCAGCAGGTCGGTATACTTTACATTATGGTTATCGCAGGTGTTATATGCGATAAAATCGGAATATTCACGGAAAAGACGGGCAAGGCGTGCACAGATATTCTTTTCTACCTCATCACCCCTGCTGTTATTGTAAATTCCTTCCTGACACAGGAATTCACTAAGGAAAGCGGAATGAAGCTCCTTATCGCTATCGGTATCGGCTTTCTGATTCACTTTGTCGCAATCGGCATCAACACACCGCTTTTTTCAAAGGGTGACAAGGACGAAAACTGCGTATACAAGTACGGCGCAATCTATGGCAATGTCGGCTATATGACGCTTCCGCTTACTCAGGCACTTCTCGGTGCGGAGGGTGTTTTCTACTGCTCGGCAGTTGTCATGGCATTCAACGTCGTTTCTTTTACACACGGTACATTTATGATGGATAAGAAAGCTGAGAAGTTCGAGGCGAAAAAGCTCATTCTCAACCCCGGTGTTATATCCGTTCTTATCGGTCTGCCGTTCTTCCTTGCAAATATTGACCTGCCCCTGCTTGTGACAAAGCCAGTCAATTACATTGCTTCAACGCAGACACCGCTCGCAATGCTTGTTTTCGGCACATTCCTTTCAAACACAAATTTTAAGGAAATTTTCAAGCACAAGAAAATCTTCCTTGTCGGACTTTCAAAGCTCATTGTTCTGCCTGCCGTAATGTTCACAATTTATAAGCTTATCGGCATCAGCGGAACTCTGCTTCTTGCTATGACAATTTCAACCTGTGCACCGTCAGCCAACAACACGGTTATGTTTTCGGCAAAGTACGGCAAGGACACACGTCTTGCGGCTCTGCTTGTTTCAACAGTCAGCTTTATTTCGATTATAACAATACCGCTTATTATCGCCGCCGTGCAGACGGTTGCTTGAGGAGCTATAATGACAGATAAAATTTTATCCGAGCTCACACCGCAATATGGCTTCTGCTCATTTGCTAAAATTCAGGACAGGCTGATTGACTGCCGCGCAAAATCAAGAATCCCCGAAAACGCAAAAACAGTTATCGTCTGCCTTTTTCCGTATTTCCTGGGAAATGATAAATATGACGGCTCGGATATTTCAAAATATGCCGTTGTGCCCGACTATCACGATACAATTACCGCACGGCTCACCGAGGTCTGTGACAAACTCAAAGAAGCTTTTCCCGACGAGGAATTTGTCACATTTACAGACAACTCCCCCATTCCCGAGGTTTTCGCCGCAGTGAACGCAGGACTCGGAGTACGAGGAAAGAACAGCCTTTTCATCAGTCACGAGTATGGCTCATGGGTCTTTATCGGTGAAATTGTTACAACAAAAGAATACCCTCAAAGCTCGGCAGGTGCTGTCGATTGCATGAACTGCGGTAAATGCGTAAAGGCATGTCCCACAGGCTCAATCACAGAAAGCGGAATCAACACCGATACCTGCCTTTCAAATATCACACAGTGCAAGGGTGAGCTGAGTGAAACAGAAAAAAAGCTTATTATGGATTCGGGATGCATCTGGGGATGTGATATCTGTCAGAATGTCTGCCCGATGAATAAGAATATAAAAATCAATCCTCTTGAAGCTTTCACAAAAGACGTCAGACTTAAGGCTGATGCCGACAACCTCGAAGGACGCGCGTATGCGTGGCGGGGAAGAAAGGTAATAGAGCGAAATATAAATTTATTAAAGGAGAACAAATCATGAAACTTCTTATTGCAATTATAAACAGTGACGATGCTCACAAGGTAACTGACGAAATTACCAAGGCAGGCTTTTACGCTACAAAGCTTTCAACAACAGGCGGATTTCTCCGTGCAGGAAATCTCACTCTTCTTATGGGTGTTGATGATGAAAAGGTTGACGAGCTTCTCGAGCTGCTTCGCAAAAATTGCAGCAAGCGTGAGGAAATCACGCCCGTTATCCCTGCATATGACACAGGTGTTATGAACGCTATCCCCGTTAAAATTACTGTCGGCGGCGCAACGGTTTTCGTTCTTGACGTTGACCAGTTCCATAAGATGTAATGTTAGATTTAAGCGAGCTTAAAATAAGCGAAAGCCTTGTCGGTACATTCTCCGACCTGATTGCAAAGGACAGACTTCCTCACGCAATTCTGCTTGACGGAGCCAATAAGGATGTCAGAACGAAGACGGCGGAATATCTTGCGGCAGCATTTGTCTGCGGTGAGAATGAAAAGCCGTGTGGAAAGTGCCTTAACTGCGCAAAGGTTCTCGGCGGAAATCATCCCGATGTGGTAGTTTCCGACCCCGAGGAAATCGGTGAAAAGACGTTTAAAATCAGCCTTGTGCGTGACATCCGAACCGACGCTTTCATAATGCCTAACGAGGCGGCGAAGAAGGTTTATATTCTGAAATCAGCCGATAAAATGAACATTCAGGCTCAGAACGCTCTGCTGAAAATCATCGAGGAACCGCCTGCGTACGCAAGGTTTATCCTCGAATGTGAATCACGCGCGGCGATGCTTGAAACTATTATGTCACGTGTAACCGCATTCAATCTCGGTACGGCAGAACGTCTGCTTGACACCGAATATCTTCAGAAAGCCGAGGAGCTTGCCGTTCATCTTGCGGAGGCTGTAATCAAACCGACAGAGCTTGATTTTATGCGCCTTACAGGAGCATTTGAAAAAGACAAAGAGCTGTTTGTTCCTGTTCTTTCTGCGCTTCAGCTGATATTCAGAGATGCTGTCGCAGTCAAAACCGGGAGTGACATTCTGCTCTCGGGTCACGGTGAAACAAGCTCAATTCTTGCATCCAAGCTCTCGGTAAAACAGCTTATTGAGCTTGTGAACAAATGCAACTATTTCTATGACTGCTGTAATATGAACGCAAACAGAAATCTGCTTATAACCCGTTTTTGCAGTGTTATCAGGCAAACTGCTTACGGGGCATAAATCCCACCCACAGGAGGTAACAAAATGTCTGAAATTGTAGGAATTCGTTTCAAAGAGGTCGGAAAGGTTTATTATTTCGACCCGAACGGACTTGAAATAAAGAACGGTCAGCACGTTATCGTTGAAACTGTACGCGGTGTCGAGTGCGGCGAGGTTGCCGTTGAGAACCGAGAGGTTGACGATGAACAGATTGTAAAGCCGCTCAAGCCGATTATCCGTATCGCAACAGACGAGGATATGGAAATTGTCAAAAAAAATAAGGATAAGGAAAAGGATGCATTTGATATCTGCCTTAAAAAGATTGCCGCTCATAAGCTTGATATGAAGCTTATCGACGTTGAGTACACCTTTGACGGCAGTAAGGTTCTTTTCTACTTCACATCCGACGGACGAGTTGACTTCCGTGAGCTTGTAAAGGACCTTGCAAGCGTATTCAGAATCAGAATTGAGCTTCGTCAGATTGGTGTCCGTGATGAGTCAAAGATGAAAGGCGGTCTCGGAATGTGCGGCAGACCTTTCTGCTGCAACAGCTTTCTCGGCGACTTCCAGCCGGTTTCAATCAAAATGGCTAAGGAGCAGGGACTTTCTCTCAATCCGACCAAAATCAGCGGCACCTGCGGCAGACTTATGTGCTGTCTCAAGTACGAGCAGAGCTCATACGAGCACCTTCTCAGAGTTACTCCGAAGGTCGGCGCAATCGTTGACACAGATGAAGGTCGAGGTACAGTTGTTGAAACAAACATAATCAAGGGTGAGCTTAAGGTCAGACTTGACCGCCGTCCCGAAGCCGCTCCCGCAACCTATAACCGCCGTGATGTCAAGCTTATCAAGGATAAGAAAATAACAGTTGATAAGGCTGAGATTGACGCACTTAAGGACTACGAGGGTTAAAAACGCTTAGAAAAACAACTATATTCTTCTTGATTTAATAAAAACAAGGATTTTAAGTACATCTGATAACCAGATATTACCTTAAAATCCTTGTTCTTTATTATTTGTTTTCGGTCTGTGCTAAATACAACAGCCCCTATTTTCAGATTTCGTTTCCTGCCGCAAGTCCGCTTGCCCATGCCCATTGCAGGTTGAAGCCTCCGCAGACTGCGTCAACGTCAAGCAATTCTCCTGTGCAGTAAAGTCCTTTAACTTTTTTTGATTCGAGCGTTCCGCTGTCAAACTCAGACACATCAGCTCCGCCTGCGGAAATCTGTGCATTCTTGAAGCCGTTTGTGCCCGTTACCGTGAAGCTGAGATTTTCAGCTTTTTCCGAAATCAGCTTCATCATAAAATCCGTTACCCTGTTCATCGGAGTTTCGGATTTTATTTTACATTCTTTAAGAACATACTGTCCCGCTTTCTTCGGAAGAACACCGCCGAGTGCGTTGTCGAACGACATTGCAGGGTTACTCCTTTTTCTGTGCGTAAGAAAGGTGATAATTTGCTTTTCATTCAATGACGGCAGAATATCGAGCGAACAGGTATATTTTCCGTCTTTCACCTTGCGGCTGATATCCATTACAGCGATACCGGACAGACCGTAATCAGTAAAAAGCACCTCTCCTTTTGATTGACCGATACAGTTTCGACCGTCTGAAAGAGCCACATGCGCTTTTACTCTTACACCCTTGAGAGCCTTGACATTCTCGCTGACCGTCAGCTGAACCAGTGCGGGATAAACAGGAGTTATCCTGTGCCCGAACGCTTTCAGCAGAGCATAACCGCTTCCGTCAGAGCCCTGACTTGGTGAAGCCTTGCCGCCTGTTGCAAGAATAATCTTCTTAGCTTTGTACTGACGGTTGATTATAAAGCATCCGTCCTTATTGACAACCGAGTCAACGTGCGTATCCGTAACTGTTTCAATTCCGAGATAATCCGCCTCATACCGCAGGCAGTCAAGCACAGATGAAGCGTTGTTACTCATCGGATAAACTCTGCCCTCGCTGTCCGCCGTTGTCATAAGACCGAGAGATTCAAAGAATTCAATAACCTTTTTCGGAGGATATTTCTGTAAAATATCGGAAACAAAGCCCGTGTTGTAATCCTCAACCGATGCATTTAGGTTAGTAAGATTACATCTGCCGTTGCCCGTTGCGAGAATCTTTTTTCCAACGCGCGGAAGAGCTTCAATAATAACAATCTTCATCTCTCTGTTCCTGCGTTTTGCGGCAATCGCCGCGCAAAGTCCTGATGCGCCGCCTCCGATAACTGCAAGCTGATACATAATCCCACCTCCGAATTTATATTATTTTATCATATTTTCCGCCTGTGTTCAATATCTATTTACGGGAGGAATTACTATGACAGCAGACTTATTTGCGGACACAGCCAAGCCCTACGCACCCGACCCTGTTCTTGCTAAAAGACTTCACAATGTTCTTATGGAAATCAGAGCGGCAAAATCACGCTTTAACCTCGCCTCTGACCCGTGTGAAACAGAAGCGATAATTTACAGATTGAAGTCGCTCGAGACGGAATACTCATACCTACTCAGAACAGCAAAGCTTGAACGAATTAACAGCGAGGTAAATGTAACGTGAAAACAGCAGTTATTATTCTACTTATGATTTCGGTTATTGCGCTGATTATCGCTCTTTTCAAAAGCGGACATCCGCTCAGACAAGCCGTCAGAACAGTTTTACAAGGTGTACTGTCGCTCTGTGCAGTAAATGCCGCAGGACTTTTAACAGGTGTTTCACTTTCGGTCAACTGGTATACGCTCGGATTTGTGTCAATTTTCGGTATGCCGGCGACAATTGCCCTTACTGTTCTGAAATTTATTTTCAGATAATAATTGAAATATAAACTGATTTATAATATAATAAATAATAGTTTAAAATAAAGGAGAAAAATCATATGAGCTATGCAGACGAATTGTTCATAAAAATGTGTAACGATATACTCGAAAACGGCACCGATACAAAGGGTGAAAAGGTTCGTCCTCATTGGGAGGACGGCACACCCGCCTACACTCAAAAGCTTTTCTGCGTTGTAAACCGCTATGACCTTAAGAAGGAGTTTCCTGCCCTCACTCTTCGCCGTACGGCTTTCAAGTCCTGCGTTGACGAAATTCTGTGGATCTGGCAGAAAAAATCCAACAACATTAAGGATCTGAATTCTCATATCTGGGATTCATGGGCTGATGAGAACGGCAGTATCGGCAAGGCATACGGCTATCAGCTCGGCGTTAAGCATAAGTATAAGGAAGGTATGTTTGACCAGGTTGACCGTGTAATCTATGACCTTAAGAACAATCCGTTCAGCCGCCGTATTATGACAAACATCTACAACCATCATGATCTGAGTGAAATGGGACTTTATCCCTGCGCTTACAGCATGACTTTCAACGTAACTCAGGGTGAAAACGGCAAGCTTGTTCTCAACGGCATACTCAATCAGAGAAGCCAGGACGTTCTTGCGGCTAACAACTGGAATGTTGTTCAGTACTGCGTTCTTCTTCATATGTTCGCACAGGTATGTGATATGGAGGTCGGTGAATTTGTCCACGTTATCGCTGACGCTCATATCTATGACAGACACATTCCCGCAATTAAGGAGCTTATCACCCGTGAGCCTCTCCCCGCTCCGACATTCTGGATAAATCCCGAAATCAAGGATTTCTACGATTTCACAGTTGATGATGTAAGACTTGACAACTATGAAACTCATCCGCAGATTAAGAACATCCCTATTGCAATCTGAGGTGATTAAATGAAGCTTATTGTTGTAGTAGATAAGGAATGGAACATCGGCAATGACGGCAGTCTGCTCTTCCGACTTCCGCTTGATATGAAGTTTTTCCGCACTCAGACATCAGACAAGGTTGTTGTTATGGGCAGAAAAACACTTGAGTCTTTTCCGAACGGTAAGCCGCTCAAAAACAGGGTGAATATAGTTCTTTCAAGAAACAAGGAATATTCCGCTGAGGGCGCAATCGTTGTATCTGACACGGACAAGCTCAGGGAAGTTCTTGCCGAGTATAATTCGGAGGATATCTATGTTATCGGCGGCGAGTCAGTTTATCGGCTTCTTCTCCCTCTTTGCGATACTGCTGTTATCACTCACGTTGATGCAGTTGCAGAAAAAGCAAATAAAAAATTTCCCGCACTCAGCGAGGATGAATGGAAGCTTGCGGAGGTTCTCGACGAAACCGAGGACAACGGATATAATGTAAAATGGTGCGTTTATAAGAGAGTTTAACGCTTCGGAGGATAAAATGTCTGTTAAAATATCTCAAAAACAAAAAGAATTCCTCGACTGGGAATTCGGTGTTTTCTTCCACTTCGGAATCAGAACATTCTATGAGGGTCACGTTGACTGGGATTTAAAGGAGATGCCTGTTGAAGGCTTCAATCCCACAGAGCTTGACTGTGAAAACTGGATAAAAGCTATCAGCGAAGCGGGCGCAAAATATGCCGTGCTTGTCTGCAAGCATCATGACGGCTTTGCTAATTGGCCGTCAAAGTATACGGACTATTCAGTTGCCAATTCACCGTGGAAAAACGGCAAGGGTGACGTAGTTGATGAGTATGTTAAAGCCTGCCGCAAATACGGAGTTAAAGTCGGACTTTACTACTCACCTGCTCAGTTCGGCTCGGTAAAAATGAATGCCGAAGAATATGACGATTATTTTATCAATCAGATAAGTGAATTGCTGACAAATTACGGCAAGATAGATTATCTGTGGTTTGACGGCTGCGGAAGCGAGGGTCATCAGTACAATACAAAGCGTATTATCGCTGAAATCCGTTCACTTCAGCCCGAAATTCTAATTTTCAATATGTGGGATCCCGATACAGCTTGGTGCAAAAACGAGCGTGGATACTGTGAGATGCCGAATTACAATGTGCGCGAGTTCGAGGGCGAAATGAAATATCTCCCCTACGAGTGTGATTGCCGTATCCGTCAGAACTGGTTCTACTTTGATTCGGACAGGGATACCTTAAAAGACCTCGACACGCTTATGGGCATTTATCTTTATTCTGTCGGCAGAGGTGCCAATCTCCTGCTCAATATCGGTCCGGACAGACGAGGACTTCTTCTCGAGGAGGATATCAAGCGTATTAAGGAGTTTGGCGATGAAATTAAACGCCGTTTCGGCACACCGCTCAAAAGAGTTGAAAAGCCTGAGGCTACTGACGGCAAGGTTTCGATTGTATTTGATGACGATCCTGCTCTCCACGCAGTAATACTTAAGGAAGACCTTGAAGCGGATGACGTGATTGAGGATGTTGACGTTTCGGTATCAATTTACAATAACGAGGACGAAATCTACCTCGGCAGAGCTGTCGGCGTAGGACACAAGCTTATTTTCACCTTCCCGACAATTATCGGCAAACGAATAACATTAAGACTTAAATGTAAGGGCGAGATAAAGCTCAACGAAATATCAGTATACTAAAAAAAGACGGTGCAGAACGCACCGTCTTAATTTTATCCGGAATTATTTCTGAATGGCAGCAACAAGCTTTTCAATAAGGCTCTTGATGAGCTTAAAGGGCTTGATAACTGTGCCGAGAAGGTCATTCTTGCCGATGATGCGGTATGCATCATATCCGCCGCCTGCCTTATAAGCAAGTCTGTAAGTCTGAACAGCAAGTGTGCCGTCCTCATTTACAATGCCGACAGTAAGGTTCTGAGCAAGAGAACCTGTGTAATTGACTGTAAGCTGATATCCGTCCATCTCAAAGTCTGTTGTCGGAATACCGTTCACAAGAACATAGTCAACCTTATTGAATCTGCCGAGGTCAAGAGAGATAGCGTCAGTCTTGTTTGCCTCGGGAAGAACGCTGAGAATCTGACGAACCATGTAGTCATAGCCCTGCTGTGTGGGGTGTGTACCTGTGAATGTATTATGCATGAAATCGCCGAGAAGTGACCAGTCATTTTCTGTTGACTGTGACTCTGTGTTGCTTACATCAGCATAGAGTACATCGTATTCCTTAGCCCACTTCTTGTAAAGTCTGTTCATCGAATCAGTAAGAGGATTAACGATTGAACCGAAGGGAAGAATCATATCATCTGTGATTGGAACCTGATTTACAATATTGAAAGCACCTACAACAACAATTGTTGCATCGGGGTTCATTTCCTTGATTGTCTTAAGAAGTACAGGGAAATACTCTTTCCAGTAGTTATAACCAACGTAAATTTCCTTAAGAGCTGTCTTAACAAGGTTAATGATTGCTTCGGGGTTGTCAAGCTTATCAAAGCTGAAGCCGCCTGAAAGTGTGCTCTTTGTAGCAATCTTGTATGCACGGTAGAAAACGTCGCACATACCAAGCTCAAGAGTTATAAGGTCAGCCTTCTTTACGAGATCAACGATATTGCCGCAAAGACCGCATTCACCCTCAACATATACATCCTTCTCACGAACGCCGTCAAATGAGCCTTCGTAGCCGAAGTATTTGAGAACTGAATCATAGTAGGGATAGTTGAGGTCAACATCCTTGAAGTTGTCCTCAATTCCGAGAAGGTCCATAGCAACAGCTGTTGTCATACCGGGATATACACACGGCCAGTATGTAGCATCCTGATCGGTAATATCAACAGGAGCCTTACAGCCGACTGCCTGTGCGATCTGATAAGGGATTGCACCCTCAACATTACGCATTTCATAGAGATCGTACTGACCGCCGTCGGGAGCCTTATCTCTGTCCATGTAGAAGCCGTCTGTACCGCAGCCGCGTGAGAGGCTGTCACCGATAGCGAGATATCCGCCTGCTTTGCCGTACTGTATTACTGTCTTAGCTGTTGCGGCCTGTGAAACAATGCCGAAGCAGCTGAAAGTCATAATAAGAGTAAGGAGTACAGCAAGAATTCTCTTAAAGTTCTTTTTCATAATCATTCCTCCATTTAATATACTTAATAATCGACACAGATTATTTCAGCCTTGATAAAAAGAATTCGCGTTTTGCTTCATTGTCAAGCGAGTGAACAGGCTTGACCTGAGCGGTTGAGGCACCCTGAGAAATACAGCGTTTCATCCATGCATCGTGCGTTCCGCTCTGCTGATGCTGAATAATAAGCCTTTCAATAAACGCTTTCTCACGCTGACTTGAATAGCGTTTGCAAAGCTTACCCATATAGCCCTCAAGCTCATCAATACAGCTGTCCCAGTCAATATCCAAGTCACTTTCAACAACGAGTGAATATCGGTTAGGCATAACACTTTCATCCTGGTAGAAAAGCCAGCGGTCAAGCTTGATGTTGTGAGCCTCCTCAAGCATTTCAATCGTATGGCGAGCATCCTCTTCGCTGAACTTCTCGCCTGCTATATTGAACAGCTGTCCCTTGCGGTAAACGTATTTTATAAGCGGGCACTTATTGCGGAAGCCCTCAATCTCAACAATATCCTTAAGACGGTATCTGTAAAGGCCGGACTGTGTTGTGATAATTATCTCATACTGCTTGCCCTTCTCAAGCTTATCGAGTGTCACAGCATTACTGTCAGGCTCACCCATTGGAATAAACTCATAGAAACAGCTGTCAGTAAGCAGCTGCATATCGGTGCTGTTCAGCTTGTAGCAGACAGCAACAAGACCCTCGGATGAACCGTAGCTCGAAAAGTCAAGCGGAATATCGTCAGAAAAACCGCGGATATAGTCGGCAGCAGGCTTGAATGAAGCATTGCCGATACTGCTGATTACGGCAAGTCTTGGCCATAAGCGGCGGTAAAGCGTATTGTCAAAACCCTGCTCAAACTGCTTGCGCAGATATTTTGCACGTTCAGGCATCGGTTTGATAACCGATAAAAGCTGACTGCGAAGCTCAGGCTTCATATTTATGCTTTCGTTTATTGTTCCTTTTTCAATATCGTCAACAATTACCTGCCAGTTTTTCTGCAGATAAGTCATCTGGCTGACGTTGATACTGAAGAAGACAGAAAAAATAAATGAAACGTCCTCATCCATAAGGGCAAAACGATAAATATTGTATATGTAATCACCGTCGTGCATATCGAACAGATTCCTTGACGGAACAGCAAGCAGATAAGGATAGAAGAATCCGTAATGACGTGCTGTGATTTCAGCAATATTACTGCATGAAAGTCCGTTCGGAAGCACTTCATTTGTAACAGGTGAAAGGAAAACTCCTCGTCCGAGCTTAGAGCCTCTGCCCTTACGAACCATTTCATCCGCACCGAGTGCAAGGGCACGAACCCAGGTATATCTTATATAAGGATCCAGCGATTCCTTTGTTGCGGGAATGAACTTCGGAACACCCGATGAACCCGATGTACGGGAATAGCCGAGAATTTTTGATGAAGTTATCAGATTTTTCTCACCGTTTTTCATACGTTCAATATACGGTGCAAAATCTTCATAGCCGGAAATAGGAACATTTCGCTGAAAATCCTCAATGGATTTTATGTTGCTGAAATTATGCTCTAATCCGTATTCCGTATCTTTGTTTTTCTTAACGATATTCATCAGAAGCTCTTCGTTCTGTTTCATGGGATAGAACGATTGCTTTTCCATATCAGAAAGATTTTTTCTGCCTCGACTTATCATAAGCTTTATGGCAGTATTATTTATAAAATTACGAAGCATAGTATTACTTTCCAAACTCTTTTATTTTCTTTATTAAATATAACACATACAATCAGATTTTTCAATATACTTTTTAAACAATTTAAATAAAAATACACTATATTTTACAGAACCAATAATAAACTTATCAAAAAATTTGCATATTTCGATTTAAAATTATCAGGATATTCTGATAATGAATTAAAGAATTTTATATTTTTTGTTGTAAAAAAATGTAATTTGTGATAAAATATAAAATTGTGATTAAATATAATGCATCTAATCTAATACGGTGCACAATATTCAAACTGTATATCATATGTTTAATATAATGTTTAAAATGGAGTGAATAAAAATGGAATCCAACAAAGAGCTTCGCAGAAAAACAAGAGATTCTGCGATAATTCTTGACAAGAACATCGTTCTTCTTGATTACAAAAACAACTATAACCTTGACGGACTTCTGAAAGAAGGCGTATCAAATATTGCCGGACTCATTACCTACGTTGCAAAGCTTTCAAAATATAAAGAGAGCGATTTTACAATAGGTACAGCCAAGGGCGGCGGATGTTCGGCATTCAACGCCTTTACTCCCGACGGTGATTATATTATGGGCAGAAACTTTGATTTCAAAACTGCACCCTGCCTTGTTATCTGGACACATCCGGAGGGAAACTATTCAAGTCTCGCAGTTGTCGACAACAATTTTATTACATACGGAAACAAGCACAATGTATTTAACGGCAGACACACAGCTCAGCTTCTCCTCTCCCCTTATTGCTGTGTTGACGGAATAAACGAAAAAGGTCTGAGCATCGCAGTTCTTCAGATAAGAGCCAAAGCAACAAAGCAGACTGACCCTGCTAAAAAAGATATTACAACAACAGCAATGGTCAGAGCTGTCCTTGACACCTGTGCAAATGTAGACGAGGCAGTTGAGCTCTTTAAAAAATACAATATGCATGACTCCCTTTACTGCTGTTATCATTATTTCATTTCTGACAGCACAGGCAGAACCGTTATAGTAGAATTCATAGACAATAAAATCAATGTTTATGAAAAAAACAGCGACAAGTATACTGTTAAGAACTCTGTTTTTGAAAATGACGGTCAGAAGCTGACTTATATGACCAACTATACAATTACAAAGGATATCGGCTCTTTTAAAGTTGAACAGCACGGTTACGACAGAACTGACGCAATCAAAAATGCTTTCACGCAAAAGCAAGATGTTATGACAGAGCTTGAAGCGATGGATCTTCTCAGCCATGTCAAGCTTGATTATGATCATCCGAAATATCCGTGGCGTATCGAAGCGTTATGGAGTGCGGTATACAACACAACAAAATGCACAATGAAAATCGCAGCGGGTATGGATTATAAAAAGGTATACACCTTCTCGGTCGAAGAACCCTGCAAGGTTCTTGATACCGAAAGTATTGATAAATCCGAGTACCCTGCCGTTGAATGGGATTACCTTTAAAAAAGCAAAACGTCTGTTTTCACTCAGAAAGCAGACGTTTTTATATATTCAGATTTTATGCCTCAACTGGCTTCTTATCACGTGTAATTCTTTTAATTACAAACAATGTAAGAACAAGCGTCAGGAAAGAAATGGGAAGGCAGATTGCCGCATTCTTTACAAAGCCTGCGAGCACATATGAAGCTGCGGAAATTGTAAGAACAACCGCCGCATACGGAAGCTGTGTTTCGACGTGAGCAAGATGGTCACATCCCGCAGCCGTTGAAGACATTATGTTGGTATCTGAAATCGGTGAGCAATGGTCACCGCAAACAGCACCTGCAAGGCAGGCGGAAATTGAGATTACAGTCATTGTTTCGTCAAGACCGATTCCGACAACAATCGGAAGAATGATACCCATTGTGCCCCACGAAGTACCTGTTGCAAACGCAAGGCCGACAGACACAAGAAAAACAATAGCAGGCAGGAACGAAGAAAGACCTGCAAGGCTGCCCGAGAAAACTCCTGAAACAAATTCGTTAACACCGAGAAGAACTGTGATTTCACTCAAAGACCATGCAAAAATAAGAATAAGAATTGCAGGAACCATTGACTTGAAGCCGCTTGCGACAGACTCCATAAGCTCCTTAAAGCTGAGCAGATCACGCATATAATAATAGATTACCGTAAATCCGACAGTAACAAGCGCGCCCATACTTAAAGCAAGTGAAGCGTTGCAGTCCGCAAATGCATCAATCAAGGATTTACCTTCAAACAGTCCGCCTGTATAAAGCATATAAGAAATACAGCTTACAATAAGAAGAACGACGGGAATAATAAGGTCGGGAAGCTTGCCCTTGCTGTTTTCGTCAGAATTATCCGCTGATGTTTCCGGCGCAGGAACAGTGAATATATCGCCGTTTTTAGCGTTACTTTCGTGAACCTTCATCGGACCGAAATCAAATTGAGCCGCAGAAGTAATAACAACCATTGCAAGTGTCAGTATCGAATAAAAGTTGAACGGAATTGCCTTAAGGAACATCTCAACGCCGTTTACATTTTCAACATTTGCGGAAACAGCCGCCGCCCAGCTTGAAATCGGCATAATCATACACATCGGAGCAGCTGTGGCATCAATGATATAAGCGAGCTTTGCTCGTGAAATCTTATTCGAGTCAGTTATCGGACGCATAACATTACCTGCGGTAAGAGTGTTGAAGTAGTCATCAACGCTCAGAACAACACCAAGTGCAAATGTAGAAAGCATCGCGACTCTTCGTGAATGAATGTGCTTGCCTGCCCATCTGCCGTAAGCCTTAGTGGCACCCGAACGGCTGAGAAGCGAAACGAGAATACCAAGCGTTACAAGGAAAGTAAGGATACCGAGGTTGCTGCTTCCGTCAAGACCTGAAAGAATACCGTGAACAAAAACAGACTCAAGGGTATCAATCGTATTAAAATGCGAATACAGTAATGCACCCGACACAAGTCCGAGGAAAAGAGAAGAATAAACCTCTTTTGTTATAAGGGCAAGTATAATTGCCACAGCGGGTGGTACGAGCGACCATGCGGTTCCGGTAAAATCGTAGCCGTCAATAGCATGACCGTAAACCGCATAGCAGATTCCGGCAATAATTACAAGAAGAATTGCGGAAAGTGCGATTTTCTTTTTCAAAATAAACATTCCTTTCTCAGGACAGTAAAAGAGCACTGTCCGAAATAATCTGACAGTGCTCCGTAAATACATACGACAGTGAAATACATATTCTGCGTTTCACCAGCACATAAGCACGGCAATGCATATGCACTTCGGCGACTGCCCTCTCATATTTCTGTGCTTGCCGGCATCGCAGAAAGATTTCTGCACAAAATATGAGGTGACATCCGCACCCCTGATTGTATTATTATACCTTTTTATGGTTTAAAAGTCAAGTTTAAATTACACTATATACGAAAAAATACCACTCAAAAGTATGTTAATTTTTGCTGACTTCGTCGGCCGTCCTGTTTAAGTCCCATTGTAATAAAAGTTTTTCAGTTTATACGTTAGAAGCCTGCGACAAATATTCTTATATAATCGGGAGCAGAGATTTTTCGTTCGGAATAACAAGGTTAAAAGAACAGAGATAAGCGTGGAATGTCAATGTTATCAACCGTTAAACAGTACTGAGTCGATAATTTTTAATTTTATTATTGAAATCACTGCCAAAAGATATATAATTCTGTTCATAAGACTTATCAAAATTTTCCAATATGGCGATAATGAGCGCATTGAGAAAAAAACAGCTATCGCAATAGCAATAGCTGTTTTTTTGGTGCGGATGTTCATAACACAAGTAACGAAAATGAATCCGTCAGCGGTATATATTCCCGTCCGACCATTGCCGAGCATCGATTTATATCACAACATTAAATTGGAGGCAATACAAAATGGAAAAACACATTATTGATGAAAAGACGGACATCAGCTACACCCTGCAGGGAGACTATTACATTCCCGATTTAACATTACCGCCCGAAAAAGAATATCCCCCTCTCGGTAAGTACGGCAGAATGAGGCAGACTTATCTCAAAGAACACAGAAAGGCTCAGTATTCCATAATGCTGATAGGCGGCACATTAAACAGCCATCTGCACGATGTTGATGAGCAGGCAAATATAATCCTTGAACAAACGGTAAAAGCATTTGCTGAAGCTGACGGTTGCGATGAGAAACTGAAAGCTACAAACCAAATGAAATGGGTAGGATTGATGAATAACTACCGGCACTGTGCAGAATAAATCATTTTCAAAGAACTGATTTATATATAAAGTTATATTTCGTGATTTTTGAA